>NZ_CALXFV010000001.1 GCF_944387675.1 uncultured Flavonifractor sp.
GTCCAGTTCGTGGAGCGCGCCCGCAGGGTCATTGAGGAATTCGGCAAGCAGGTGGCCACTCCCGACGAGGCCCGCGAGATCCTCAGTCTGAAACAGTGAGTCCTGTTATGAGCGAAAAAAAGGTTATCCTCACCGCCGCCATTACCGGCGCGGTACACATTCCCAGCATGTCCCCCTATCTGCCCATCACCCCGGAGCAGATCATTGACGAGGCCGTGGCCGCCTGTCAGGCGGGGGCGGCGGTGGTACATCTCCACACCCGGGACCCCAAAACCGGACAGCCCACCGGCGACCCGGAGCTGATGCGGCAGGTGGTGGACGGCGTGCGGGCGCGGTGCGGCGTGGTGATCGGAATCACCACCGGCGGCGCCATCGGCATGACCAGCCAGGAGCGGCTGGCCGCTCTGCCTACCGCCCGGCCAGAGCTGGCCTCCTGCAACGCCGGCTCGGTCAACTTCTGCTTTGCGCCCATTGCCGACAAGATCAAGCAGCCCAAATTCGACTGGGAGATTCCCTTTGTGAAAAACACCTATCAAGTTCCCTTCGCCAACACCTTCCAGGATATCGAGGACTACATGTCCATCATGGGCCAGCACCAGGTCAAGCCGGAGTTTGAGGTCTATGAGACCGGTATGATCAGCAACATCGCCTATTTCCTAAAGCGCGGCCTGGTACAGGCGCCCGTTTACTCCAGTTTGTGCTGGGGGTGATGGGGGGCATGCCCGCCACCATCGCCAACCTGAATTTCCTGGTGGAGACCGCCCAGAAGGTGCTGGGGGATCAGTTCCTCTGGTCCTGCGCGGCGGCCGGAAAGGATCAGTTCGATCTGGTCACCACCGCCATCTGTCTGGGCGGCAACGTCCGGGTGGGTCTGGAGGACAACCTCTACCTCTCCAAGGGGGTACTGGCCAGGTCCAACGCCGAACCCATCGCCAAGATGAAGCGCATCGCCCAGGAGCTGGGCCGCAGCGTGGCCACTCCCGACGAGGCCAGGCAGATGCTCTCCCTTCCCCCCGCGGCCTGCGGCGGATAACCCGCCGTTGTCCATAAAATCCTCCCTGCAAACCACTCTCTTCTCTCTCATCACACGCATCTTTCTCACCAAGCGCACCCCTTTTCCTCCCTCAGCCAGGCGCCGCAAGGCGCCTGGCTGACCTTTTTACTCTTCGTTCGACTATTTACACCGGTCGGTTTTGGAGGTACAATCACCTTACAGAAGATCATAAGGAGGTGTCCCATGAAACTGACCTTTTTCGGCGCGGCCCATGCCGTCACCGGCAGCTGCCATTGCGTGGAGTGCGGCGGAAAGAAGATTTTGGTGGACTGCGGCTTGCAGCAGGGCAGGGATGAGCGGAACAATCAGGAGCTGGACTTCAACGCCGGATACATTGACGCCGTGGTGGTCACCCATGCCCACATCGACCACTCCGGGCGCATTCCCCTGCTGGTGAAGCAGGGGTTTGAGGGAAATATCTACTGCACCCGGCTCACCGGCCAGCTGCTGAGCATCATGCTCCGGGACTCCGCCCACATTCAGGAGAGCGACGCCCAGTGGCAGAACCAAAAGGGCCGGCGGGCGGGGGCCGAGCCGGTGGAGCCGCTGTACACCGTGGCCGACGCCGAGGCCGCCATCAAGCACATTGTCACCTGTGAGTACGGCACCCGGCTGCAAATTGAGGACGGGGTGAAGGTACGCTTTGTGGACGCCGGCCATCTGCTGGGTTCGGCCAGCGTGGAGATGTGGCTCACCGAGGGGGAGCAGACCAGGAAGGTGGTCTTCTCCGGCGACATCGGCAACCGGGACCAGCCCATCATCCGCGACCCCCAGTACATCAAGGACGCCGACTATGTGCTCACCGAGAGCACTTACGGCGACCGGCTCCACGACATGGACGAAAATCCCGACTACACCGCCGACCTGGCCGCCATCATTGACGAAACCCTGGGCAGGGGAGGCAACGTCATCATCCCCTCCTTCGCCGTGGGCCGCACCCAGGAGCTGCTTTACTTTATCCGAGAGATGAAGGAGCAGGGCCTGGTAAAAAGCGTCCCCGATTTCCAGGTGGTGGTGGACTCTCCTCTGGCGGGGGAGGCCACCCGCATCTTCTCCGGCGACCTTCACGGTTATCTGGACGAGGAGGCCATCGCCGCCTTGAAGGGGGGCGCCCTGTTCCAGTTCCCCGGCCTGGCCATCACCGAGAGCAGCGCCGAGTCCCGCGCCCTGAATGAGGACAAAACCCCCAGGGTGATCATCTCCGCCTCCGGCATGTGCGACGCAGGACGAATCCGCCACCACCTGAAGCACAACCTGTGGCGGCCAGAGTGTACCGTGGTGTTCGTGGGCTATCAGGCGGAGGGCAGTCTGGGCCGCCGGCTGCTCAACGGCGTCTCCTCCGTAAAGCTCTTTGGGGAGGAGATCGCCGTTCAGGCCCGCATCGTCAACTTCCACGGCCTCAGCTCCCACGCCGACCGGGACGGGCTGCTGCGGTGGATTGAGGCCTTCGTCCCCCAGCCTAAGCAGATTTTTGTGGTCCACGGGGAGGCGGAGGTGGCCGACCTGTACGCCAGCACCCTGCGTCAGCGGGGTCTGGCCGCCCACGCCCCCAATTATGAGGAGGTCTACGACCTGCTCACCAACCAGATGCTCTCCCCCGGCCTGCCCCCGGAGAAAAAGCCGGCACCTGCCGCCGGCGGCTCCCCCGCCTACCAGCGGCTGGAGGAGGTGGGCCGCAGGCTTATGGAGGTCATCGCCCACAACAAGGGCGGTACCAACAAGGATTTGGGCAAATTTGCCGATCAGCTGCGGGCGCTTATCGAAAAGTGGGACCGCTGACCTTTCCTCCATATCGGACGCCGTGGGAATTCCACGGCGTCCATTTTTATCCGGCCGCCCTCTTTTTTGTAAAATCCATACAATTACTTTTTGTTATTTACAGATTCTATACGTCAACTTACCAAGAAAATATTGTGGTGCGAAGTATAATCTGTTAAAATAAGAACATCCGGATTGCTTGAGGAAGAAAGGAGGCTGACCACCCGTGCAGCCCATTGGAACCGCGTGACAGCCCGTAACGCTTTTATTAAAGGAAGGATGGATGATTCCAGTATGAGACAAGTCCGAAAATCACTTCTCCCCGCCCTGCTCTGTCTGGCCATGCTCCTTTCCCTGCTGCCCGGGGCGGCCTTTGCCGCCGGGGAAACGGGGACCTTCACCAAGATTACCGCGCAGGAGGAGCTGACCGACGGCAAGTATGTCATGGTCGTGGAGACCGGCTACGCCGCCGGCGCTCTGGACGGCACCTGGCTCAGCACCCTCCAGGTCACTGACGAGGGCGACAGCCTGACTGACCCGGACGCCAGCCTGGTGTGGGACGTGGCGGTTACCGCCGACGGCGTTACCCTCACCGACGCCAACGGCGTTCAGATTGCCCCCAAGGGCGGCAACAACAACGGCATCCAGGATGGGACCTATACCTGGGCGTTTACCTTTGCCGACGGGGCCTTCCGCTTCCTGGGTACCGGGGAGGACACCGTGACCCTGGCCAGCAACAAGAACACGGAAAACAAGTTCCGGGCTTACAAGAACACCACCATCAATGCCGGCTACCCCTGTGATTTCACCCTCTATCAGTATGTGGAGGGTACCGGCTCCACCGAACCCGAGCCGGAGCCGGAACCCGAGCCGGAGACCATCTCCATCGCCCAGGCCCTGGCCGCCGAGGACGGCGCCGAGGGTCTCACCGTCAAGGGCGTGGTCACCCTCATCGACGGCAAGAACCTCTACCTCCAGGATGAGACCGGCGGCATCTGCGCCTACCTCTCCTCCAGCCCCACCGGCGTGGCTCTGGGGGACACCGTCATCGCCACCGGCAACCGGGCCACTTACAGCGGCCTGCCCGAGCTGTCCGGCGCCAGCTTTGAGAAGTCCTCCGGCCTCACTCTCTCCCCCGCCGTCAAGACCATCGGGGAGCTCACCGAGGCCGACATCTGCACCTATGTCACCATCCAGAATCTGACCGTTACCGAGGTCTTTGACAACAACGGCCAGTATACTAGCCCCAACATCACCCTCCAGGACACCGACGGCAAATCCATCCAGCTCTACAAGGCCGTGGTGGACAAGAATGAGGACGGCACCTGGGCCGTGGCGGTGGATGACGTTGTCAACGTCACTGCGGCGGTGGGCGTGTACAACACCACCCTCCAGCTGCGCAATACCATTGCCGGCGAGATTCAGCCCGCCGCCCCCGCCGAGCCCGAGCCGGAGACCATCTCCATCGCCCAGGCCCTGGCCGCCGAGGACGGCGCCGAGGGTCTCACCGTCAAGGGCGTGGTCACCCTCATCGACGGCAAGAACCTCTACCTCCAGGATGAGACCGGCGGCATCTGCGCCTACCTCTCCTCCAGCCCCACCGGCGTGGCTCTGGGGGACACCGTCATCGCCACCGGCAACCGGGCCACTTACAGCGGCCTGCCCGAGCTGTCCGGCGCCAGCTTTGAGAAGTCCTCCGGCCTCACTCTCTCCCCCGCCGTCAAGACCATCGGGGAGCTCACCGAGGCCGACATCTGCACCTATGTCACCATCCAGAATCTGACCGTTACCGAGGTCTTTGACAACAACGGCCAGTATACTAGCCCCAACATCACCCTCCAGGACACCGACGGCAAATCCATCCAGCTCTACAAGGCCGTGGTGGACAAGAATGAGGATGGCACCTGGGCCGTGGCGGTGGATGACGTTGTCAACGTCACCGCGGCGGTGGGCGTGTACAACACCACCCTCCAGCTGCGCAACACCATCGCCGGGGAGATTGCCAAGCCCGGTGCCTCCGCCGGCCCCATCTACAACGGGGAGCAGGTGGTCATCTACAATCCCGCCTACGGCAAGGCCCTGTCCACCGCCTATAACGACTACTACAACATGGGTACGGACGTTACCCTGACCGGCGGCACCCTCACCGGCTTTACTGCCGCCGACGTGTGGACCGTCACCGACAACGGCGACGGCACCTGGTCCTTCTCCTACGGCGGGCAGAACCTGGGCATGGCCGACAGCTATACCAGCATGACGCTGGGGGAGAAGTTTGACAAGTGGGAGCTGGTGGACGCGGGCGGCGGCCTGTGGTATGTGAAGAATCCGGACCGCGACGCCTACATGGAGTACCAGGACAACTACGGCACCTGGAGCGCCTACTACAACATCGCTGCCGGCAGCGAGGGCATGTTCGCCCTGAGCTTCTATGAGGTCACCGAGCTGCCAGAGCCTCCCAGCGGCGAGGTGGAGTTCCCCGAATCCTTTGTCATCTACAACGTGGGCGCCCAGGGCGTGCTGGCCGCTCAGGACGACAATGAGACCAGCCCCTCCGTGAACGCCGCCGCCGCCTCGCTTTCCGACGGCGCGGCCACCCCCGCCAACGGCGCCCGGGTGTTCATCGTGGAGGAAAACGGGGAGTATTACCGCTTCAAGACCGCCGACGGCTATCTCTCCTCCAACGGCACCGGCAACAACGCCTTCTATCAGGCCGAGGCCACGGAAGACTCCGACTGGACCGTAACCGCCTTTAACGGCGGGTACAATCTGATGAGCCGCACCGCCAAATTCAACGGCAAGTACGACCAGTATCTGGAGTATTACGGCGGCTCTTACAAGACCTACAGTCTGTACAGCGACAGTGGCAAGGACATCTACACCTTCTTCTTCTACCCCCTGGCCGATGGCGTCACCGTCACCGAGGGCGTGGTCAACGTACCCGCGGTCAGCTTCGGTACCCTGGCCGAAGCCTATGCGGGACAGGCGTACACCCTCACCTTCACCGTGGACAGCGTGTTCGGCGTACAGGAGCTCTCCGTCAAATACGGCGAGACGGCGGCCGAACCGGCCAGCGGGGACGGTGTCTACTCCATCACCATCCCCGCCGGGGACATGAAGGAGGGTACACTCACCGTCACCGTCACCGGCACTGACGCCAAGGGCGTGGACTTTACCGGCTCCATTGAGATTCCTGTCAAGGACGAGCCCTACATCCTCGACGTGTTCCCCGCCCCCAGTTCCCAGACCGGCGACGACAAGGCCCCCGAAATCGGCTTCACCTTCGTCAACGCCGGAGAGAATCCCACCATTACCCTGTCGGTGGGCGGGCAGGCCGTCACCCCCGTTGTGGAGGACGGCAAAGCCTCCTACACCCCCACGGCTGACCTGGCCGACGGCAAGCTCACCGTCACCGCCACCGTCACCCGGGCCGACGAAAAGTCCGTCACCCGCACCTGGACCTTCACCGTCGGCAAGGCCCAGTACCAGCTCTACTTCGGCCAGCTCCACTCCCACACCAAGGAGTACTCCGACGGCGCGGGCACCCTCCAGGAGGGTCTGGACTATGTGGCCAGCCTGCCTGAGAGCGCCAACGTGGACTTTGTGGCCTTCACCGATCACTCCAACTACTTTGACAGCACCTCCGACGCCAACCCTGAGGCCGCCCTGTACGATATCAGCCAGATGACGGCGGAGAGCAAGGCCAAATGGGATGCCTACACCGGACAGATTGACGCGTTCAACGCCGCCCATGCCGGTGAGATTGTGGCCCTGGCGGGCTTTGAGATGACCTGGTCCGGCGGCCCCGGCCACATCAACACCTTCAATACCCCCGGCATCGTCTCCCGCAACAACACCACCCTGAACAACAAGACCGCCGACGCGGGGATGCAGGCCTACTACGCCCTGCTGAGCAATGAGAACCTGGCGGACTCCATCAGCCAGTTCAACCATCCCGGCACCACCTTCGGCAACTTCGCCGACTTCGGCTACTACGATCCCATCATTGACACCCGGATGTATCTGGTGGAGGTAGGCAACGGCGAGGGCGCCATCGGCGCCGGCGGCTACTATCCCAGCTATGAGCAGTACATCATGGCCCTGGACAAGGGCTGGCACCTGGCCCCCACCAACAACCAGGACAATCACAAGGGCAAATGGGGCAACGCCAACGACGCCCGGGACGTGATCCTCACCGACGACTTCTCCGAGGAGGGCATCTACGAGGCCATCCGCAACTACCGGGTCTACGCCACCGAGGACAAGAACCTGGAAATCAGCTATACCCTCAACGGCCAGATGCTTGGCTCCATCATTGAGGAGATCCCGGAGAGCGCCGTTATCAACGTCAGCGTGTACGACCCCGACTCCTCCGACTCCATCTCCAAGGTGGAAGTGGTGGTCAATTCCGGTGCGGTGGCCTACACCTGGGACGATCCCACCCAGCTGGCCTCCGGTGAGCTGAACTGCACCATCCCCGCCGAGTACAGCTACTACTTCATCCGGGTCACCCAGGGCGACGGCGACATCGCCGTAACTGCCCCGGTATGGGTGGGCGAAGTGGTGAAGCTGGGCATCTCCTCCGTGGCGTGCGGCACCTCCACCCCTGTCACCGGCGAGGCCCTCACTCTCACCACCACTCTCTTCAACAGTGAGACGGCCGAAGCCACCGTCAAATCCATCACCTACACCAGCGGCAGCCAGACCCTGTACACCGACAACACCGCCCGCACCATTCCCGCCTCCAGCACCCTGGCTGTGGACTGGAGCTATGTCCCCGACACGGCCCGGGTGATGAGCATCACCGTCACCGCCGTCATTGAGGAGGGCGGCATCGCGTACAGCTATTCCAAGAGCGTGACTCTGGACATCCTGGACGCCAGCCAGCTGGTGTATATCGGCATTGACGCCTCTCACTACAATGAGTACGTCAACGGCAACTACAAGGACTCCATGGGCAACTTCGGCACCCTGGCCGCCGGCTACTCGGTGCGTACGGTGCAGCTGAACACCAGCGACGAGCTGATTGCCGCCTGCGAGAACGACGGCGGCAAGTACGTGGCCCTGGTGCTCACCGCACCCTCCCGCCGGGACGGCGACAGCCTGCGGGACCCCTATGTATGCTACTCCGAGCAGGAGATTCAGGCCATCGCAGCCTTCAACGCCGCCGGCGGCACGGTAATCGTGGCCGGCTGGGGCGACTTCTACGAGAGTTACAAGGACTTCCCCGCAGAGGACCACATGGCCGCCCAGCAGAACCTGATTTTGGAGGCTCTGGGCTCTCACCTGCGCATCAGCGACGATGAGCTCAAGGACGACTCCTACAATGGCGGCCAGCCCCAGCGTCTCTACCTGAGCAGCTACAATTTCGACTCCTTCCTGCTGGACCGGGTGGAGTTTGACGCGGACAATCCCCACGACAACCTGTACACCGAGCTGTTCAGCCAGTACGGCGGCGCCTCCATCCACGTGGTGGACGGGGACGGACAGCCCACCACCGCCATCCCCGACACCGTAACCCCGGTGGTATACGCCTTCGACACCGGCTATTCCGCCGATGACGACAAGGACAACCGGGGCGGCCTGGGTACCATTCCCGAGTATGCCTACGGCGACGGTACCGACCGCCTGCTGGCGCTGGCCACCGAGGATTTGGGCGGCGGCAAGGGTCTGATCGTGGTCTCCGGCGCGGCCTTCCTGTCCAACTTCGAGGTGCAGGCCACCATCAGCGACTCCGGCGCCGAGAAGAACTACTCCAACTACAAGATCTGCGAAAATCTGGTCAACTATCTCAATCCCACCACCATATCCGAAATTGCCGAGGTACAGGCCCAGAAGCAGGAGGGAATCAAGTACGTAGTGGAGGGCGTGGTCACCTCCAACGCCTCCGGCTACGACAAGGACACCGCTTTCTTCGACTGTATCTACGTCCAGGACGACACCGCCGGCATCAACGCCTTCCCCGTGGCGGGGGACTACAAGATCGGCGACAAAGTCCGCATTACCGGCACCACCTCCTCCTACCAGGGAGAGCGGCAGCTCAACGTGACCGCTATTGAGAAGATCGGCGAGGTTGAGCCCCTTGCGCCCAAGTCCATCACCACCAGAGAGGCGGCCAACTCCACCTACCTGGGCAGCCTGGTTCAGCTCCAGGGCGTGGTGGTCAGCTTTGCCGAGGCGGAGGGCTCCATCCAGACCATCATGGTCCGGGACGAGAGCGGCTATGACGCCCGGGTGTTTATCGACGGCTACATCACCCAGGACAAGACCATTGAAAACCTGGCGGTGGGCCACGAAATCACCGTGGTGGGTCTGTCCTCCTATGACAACAGCTTTGACGGACCCGCCCCCCGCATCCGCGTCCGTGACCGGGCCGAGATCACGTGCGGCACCGAGGTAGTGGATATCCCGCCGGCTTACAGCGGCGGCTCCTCCGGCGGCGGCAGCTCCTCCTCCGGCAACAAGACGGAGGTTGTCACCAACCCCGACGGCTCCACCACCACCACGGTAACCAAGCCCGACGGCTCTTCCTCCGCCACCACCAAGTTCCCCGACAATACCACAACCATTACCAACACCGACAAGGACGGCAACAGCGAGACCACCGTGAAGGTGCCTGAGCAGGTCGTCAGCGCCGCCGCGGAAAAGAGCGAGAGCTTCCTGGTCTCCATGCCCCAGCAGTCCGCCGCCGGCAGCATGGACGCCGCCCCCTCCATCACCCTGGATTTGGCGGACAAGACGGACATCAAGGTGGAAATCCCGGTGAAGGACGCTACCTCCGGCACCGTGGCTATCCGGGTGGATAAGGACGGCAGCGAGGAGATTTTGAAAGACACAGCCCTGTCCGGCAACGGCATCACCGTCACCCTGTCTGACGGGGACACCATCAAGATCGTGGACAACGCCAAGAGCTTCACCGACGTGTCCGACACCCATTGGGCCAAGGACAGCATCGACTATGTCACCAGCCGCAGCCTGTTTGAGGGGACCAGCGCCTCCACTTTCACTCCCGCCGGCCCCATGACCCGGGCCATGGGCTGGACCATGCTTGCCCGGCATGCCGGGGTGGATACCTCCTCCGGTACCACCTGGTATGAGGCCGGCCAGACCTGGTCTATGGAAGAGGCCATCTCCGACGGCAGCAGCCCCGAGGGCGACCTCACCCGGGAGCAGCTGGTCACCATGCTGTACCGCTACGTGGACAGCCCGGCGGCAGAGGGCGATTTGAGCGTCTTTGCCGACGCCGTCTCCGTCAGCGGCTGGGCCTATGATGCTATGGTCTGGGCAGTAAGTCTGGGCCTGGTGGAGGGCGTGGGCGAAAACCGCCTGGCTCCCCAGAACACCATCTCCCGGGCCGAAGTGGCCACCCTCTTCGCCCGCTTCGCCGCGCAGTTCTGAGCTTCCTAGCCACAGCACAAGAAGCGGGCCGCCCGCCGCAGCGGGCGGCCCGCTTCTCTTTTAGAGAGGAGGACCCGTTTCTATGGGCCGAAAAACCACTGCTCCGCCCGCCCCCCTGTGGACCCGCCGCCGTGTGGCCGGGCTTGTCACAGGTCTGCTTCTGTTTCTCATCCTGGCGGGGGGCTGCCTGCTGCTGACCGAAGAGAACCGGGCGCTTACCGCCGCCCAAAAGCGCTCTTTCGCCGTGGCCCGGGTCAGCGACGTGCTGGCCGACAACGCCCAGCCCGAGGCGTGGAGCGAGGGGCTGCGGGTGGGTTCCCAGCTGCTGGAGCTGGAGATCCTTACCGGCGAGCACAAGGGCGCTATCCTTGAGAGCGTCAACTACCTGACCGCCTACGCCAACGTGGACTGTTCCCTGGGTACCCGGGTCATTGTCCGGCTGGACACCGACGACAGCGGCGCGCCCTACATCATTTCCATCCCCAACTATGACCGGGGTCCGGTACTGGCGGGGATGATCGCCGTGTTCGCCCTGCTGCTGGCGGCCATCGGCGGGAAAAAGGGGCTGATGGCTCTGCTGGGCCTGGCCTATACCCTGGCAGGCATCTGGCTGCTGCTCATCCCCCTGGTCCTCCGGGGAGCACCCCCCATTCCCGCCGCCATTGCCATTGCCGCTTTGACGGCGGCTGCCTCCCTGCTGATGCTCACCGGCTTCACCCGCAAGACCCTGTGCGCCGGCCTGGGCTGTGTGGGGGGTGTGGCGGCTGCCGGCCTGTTTGCCTGGATGGTGGGGCTGCTCACCCCTATCAGCGGCTTCAACATGTCGGAGGCGGAGGAGCTGGTACTCCGGGCCTATGACAGTCCTCTGGAGATTCGGGGCCTGCTGGTCAGCGGCATCCTCATCGCCGCTCTGGGGGCGGTGATGGACGTGGCCATGTCCATCTCCTCGGCGTGCAGCGAGCTACGGGCGGTGGAACCCCACCTGACGGCGGGGCAGCTGTTCCGCTCCGGCATGAACATTGGCCGGGACGCCATGGGTACCATGGCCAACACCCTGATTCTGGCCTTCGCCGGCGCCTCCTTCAACGTACTGCTCCTCTTCCAGGTGTACGGCTATCCGCTGATTCAGATTATCAACAGCGACGCCATGGCCATTGAGCTCATCCAGAGCGTGGCCGGGTCGGTGGGAATCATCCTCACCGTCCCCCTTGTCTCTCTGCTGGCCTCCTTCATTCTTACACGGAGCCGCCCGGCCGGCTAAATACTTCAAACCCCCAAACGGGACCGCCTGAGCGGCCCCGTTTGGGGGTTTCTCACAGGGTTGGAAACACAGCCCTGGCCGCGGCCAGGGTAGCCTCCAGCTCGGCCCGGGTGTGGGCGGCGGAGACAAACATGGCCTCAAACTGGGCGGGAGCCAGGGCCACACCGTGGGCCAGCATCCCCTGAAAATATCTGGCGTAACGCCCCACGTCGCTGCCCTTGGCGTCCACAAAGGCGGTGACGGCGGTGGGGGTGAAGAAGGGGGAGAGCAGGGAGCCGATCTGGTTCACCGCCACCGGTACGCCGGCCTCCTCCGCCGCCTTCCGCAGGCCGGCGGCCAGCCAGGCCGCTTTGGCGGCAATGTCCTCATACACCTCCGGGTGCTCCTTCAAATAGGTGAGCTGGGCCAGGCCGGCGGCCATGGCCACCGGATTGCCGCTGAGGGTCCCCGCCTGGTACACCGGACCGCAGGGGGCTACCTGTTCCATCAGCGCCCGGCTGCCGCAGTAGGCGCCCACCGGCATGCCGCCGCCGATGATCTTGCCGAAGGTGACCAAGTCGGCCCTGACCCCAAAATATTCCTGGGCGCCCCCCAGGGCCAGCCGGAAGCCGGTGATCACCTCGTCAAAGAGAAGCAGGGCGCCGGACTTGTCGCACAGGGTCCGCAGGCCCTCCAGAAAGCCGGGATCGGGGTTCACCACCCCCATGTTGGCGGCCACCGGCTCCACAATGACGCAGGCCACCTGGCCGGGCCAGGCATCCAGCAGGGCCTCCACAGAGGAGAGGTCGTTGAACTGGGCGGTGAGGGTGTGCTTCACAATATCCTCCGGCACACCGGCGGAGGAGGGATGGCCACCCGCCAGGGCGGAGGAGCCGGCATTCACCAGCAGGCAGTCGGAGTGGCCGTGGTAGCAGCCCTCAAACTTGATGATCTTGTCCCGTCCCGTGGCGCCCCGGGCCAGGCGGACGGCGCTCATCACCGCCTCGGTGCCGGAGTTGACCATCCGCACCATCTCCACGCCAGGCACCAGCTCCACCATCAGCCGGGCAATCTCCACCTCCCGGCGGGTGGGGGCGCCGAAGGAAAGGCCGTCTTTCACGGCCCGCTCCACCGCCTCCCGGATGACCGGGTGGTTGTGGCCCAGGATCATGGGTCCCCAGGAGCACACATAGTCGATGTACCGCTTGCCATCCTCATCCCAGAGCCAGGGGCCGTCGGCCCGGGTGATAAAGCGGGGGGCCATGCCCACCGCCCGGTAGGCCCGCACCGGGGAGTTGACTCCGCCGGGGAGGACCTCCACCGCCTGCTCATACAGCTGCTCGCAGCGGTCCATCAGCCGATCTCCCCTTTCTGAATGGCCTGGGCCAGTTCCTTGGCATAGTAGGTGATGAGCATGTTGGCCCCCGCCCGGAAGACGGAGAGGGCGGACTCGCACATCACCCGGTGCTCATCTATCAGTCCGGCCGCGGCGGCGGCCTTGATCATGGCATACTCCCCGGACACGGAGTAGGCGCACATGGGCAGGTCAAAGGCATCGGAGCATTCCCGGATCACGTCCAGATAGCTGAGGGCGGGCTTGACCATGAGAATGTCCGCCCCCTCTTCCACATCCAGGGCGCACTCCTTCAGGGCCTCCTTCCGGTTGTGGGGATCCATCTGATAGCCCCGCCGGTCCCCGAAGGAGGGGGCGGAGCCGGCGGCGGAGCGGAAGGGGCCGTAGAAGGCGGAGGCGTATTTGGCGGAATAAGCCATAATGGGGGTGGTCGGATGGCCATGCCCGTCCAGGATGGCCCGGATGGCGGCCACCCGGCCGTCCATCATGTCGGAGGGGGCCACCATATCCGCCCCCGCCTCCACATGGCTGAGGGCGGTTTTGGCCAGCACCTCCAGGGTTTTGTCGTTGTCCACCTCATGACCGTTGAGGATGCCGCAGTGGCCGTGATCGGTATACTCGCACATACACACGTCGGTAATGACGTAGAACTCCGGATATTGGGCCTTGATGGCCCGGATGGCCCGTTGGATCACCCCATCCGCCGCCCAGGCGGAGGAACCCACCGGGTCCTTCTCAGCGGGCAGGCCGAAGAGAATGCAGCGGCCTACCCCGGCCGCCAGGCACTCCTCCACCGCCAGGCACACGCTGTCAAGGCCGTAGTGGTTCTGCCCCGGCAGGGCCTCAATGGGCCTGACCCCCTTCAGGGTCTCGTCCACAAAAATGGGGTAAATGAGGCTGTCGGGAGACAGGCGGGTTTCCCGGCACAGACGGCGCACTCCCTCGTTGCTCCGCAGGCGGCGGGGCCGTTGGATCAGTTCCATATTCAAACACCTTCCATCATCAATTCCACCAGGGCGTCCAGCGTGGCCGCTTTGGCTGTTTTCACGGGGATGCCCTGCCTCTGCGCCTCGGCGGCGGTCTGGGCGCCGATGCACAGGCCCACCATCCGGGAGAAGTCGGCGTCCGCGCCCACGGAGGAGACAAAGCCCTTCACCGTGGAGGCGGAGGTAAAGGTGACCAGGGTCGTCTCCTCCCCCTCCACCAGCGCCCGCAGCGCCTGGGAGCGGGGATTGTCATACACCGTGCGGTAGGTGGCCACATCGTCATAGGCTATGTTACGCTCCCCCAGGGCCGCTGTCAAGGCGGGGGAACCCTCCTCTGCCCGGAGGATCAATACCCGCCCACCGGCGGGCAGGCCGGCGCCCAGGTGGGCGGCGTCATACACCGCCGGGACGTAGTCGGCCTTCAGGCCGTGTCCGGCCAAGGCCTGGGCGGTGCCGGGACCGATGGCCGCCAGTCCCACGCCGCCCAGGGCGCGGGCATCCCGCCCGTGTCCCGCCAGCCAGCGCCACAGAACCTCCACCCCGGCGGGGCTGGTGAGGGCCAGCCAGCCGTATTCCCCCAGCCGCTCCATGACCTGGTCCAGCGCCGGGCAGGGTTCCAGGGGGTGCGTGGCGATGCAGGGGTATTCCCACACCTCCGCCCCCAGCTTCCGCAGCCGGGCGGCCAGGGTGCCGGAGCGCTCACGGGGTCGGGTGACCACCACCGTCCGTCCCTTCAGGGGCAGGCGGTCAAACCAGTCAAACTGCTGGGCCAGGGCGCACACCGCCCCCACCACAATGACGGCGGGGCTTTCCACTGCCGCCTCCGCCGCCCGCCGGGGCAGTTCCGCCAGGGGAGCGTCAATCCGCCGCTGGGCTGGGGTGGTCCCCCGCTCCACCACGGCGGCGGGGGTGGCCGGGTCCATGCCAGCCGCCAGCAGCCCGGTACAGATGGCCTCCAGGGCGGACACACCCATCAGGAAGACCAAGGTGCCGCGGGTCCGCACCAGGGCCGTAAAGTCGATGTCCAGCTCCTTCCCCAGGCGCTGGTGGCCGGTGACGATGTGCAGGGAGGAGCAGCAGTCCCGGTGGGTCACCGGAATGCCCCCGTAGGCGGGGGCGGCAATGGCGGAGGTGATGCCGGGTACCTCCTCAAAGGCCACACCGTGGGCAGCCAGCAGCTCCAGTTCCTCCCCGCCCCGCCCGAACAGAAAGGGGTCGCCCCCCTTGAGGCGCACCACGTTTTTCCCCTCCAGAGCCTTGTCCAGCAGAATTTGGTTGATCTGCTCCTGGGGGACCGGGTGGCGGGCGGCCTGTTTGCCCACATTGATTCCCTCCGCCGCCTCCGGGATCAGGGCCAGGATGGCGGGACTCACCAGCCGGTCGTACACCACCACCTGGGCGGTTTGGAGGGCCTCCAGTCCCTTGCGGGTGAGCAGGCCGGGATCTCCCGGCCCCGCCCCCACCAATGTCACTTTCCCAGGCATGGACAGCCCTCCTTCATCTGGTCTGCCAGGGCGGCGGCCAGCGCCTCTCCCCGGTCTGCCGGGCCGGTGACGGCGGCTCGGAACACCCGGCCCGCCCCGTCCACATACAGCCCGGCGATGGAAATCCCGCCGCCCTCAATTTGAGCGTGGGCAGCAATGGGGGAGGAGCATCCCCCGTCCAGCGCCCGGACGAAAGCCCGCTCGGCCAAGGCGCACAGGGTACCCGCCTCATCCAGCACACCGCTGAGGCAGCTCAAGTCCTCCCCCGCCCGGGTCTGGAGGGCCAAAATGCCCTGGCCCGCGGCGGGGATCAGCTCCTCCACGGAAAAATACCGGCTGATCCGCCCCTCCAGCCCCAGCCGCTTCAAGCCGGCGGCGGCCAGCACCAGGGCGGAAAAGCCCCCCTCGTCCAGCTTCCGCAGCCGGGTGAGCACGTTGCCCCGCACCGGAGCGACATCCATGCCGGGGAAGAGTTCTTTCAGCTGCACCGCCCGCCGGGCGGAGGCGCAGCCGATGGGCTTGGTTCTATCCAGTTCCGCCGCCCCCCGGGGGAGTACCAGCACATCCCTGGGGTCCTCCCGGCGGGAAAACCCCGCCAGAGGGATACGGGGGTCGATGTCCATGGGCAGGTCCTTGCAGCTATGTACGGTGAGGTCCGCCCGCCCTTCCAGCAGGGCGGCGTCCAGCTCCTTGACAAACAGGCCCTTGCCCCCGATCTGATCCAGGGTGCGGTCCAGGATCTTGTCCCCGGTGGTCTTCATGGTCACCAGTTCCAGGGCAATGTCCGGATGATGGGTCCGAATGGCCTCCATCACCAGCTCCGACTGGATTACCGCCAGCCGGCTCTCCCGGCTGCCCACCCGTATGGTCCTCATTCCAATCCCTCCAGTACGCTTCGGATGGCCTTGGCCGCCCGGGCGGTGCGGGCGTGGTCGTCGCCCTTTCCCGCCACACCGGCCACAATGCCCTGGCCGGCGCACACCGCGGGGAAAAAGAAGGTACACTCCTCCGGGGCGTCGGCCACGCTGACGGGGATGCCCAGCGCCCTGGCCTCCTCTCCCACCGCCCGGTTCACCGCCCGGTCGTCGGTGGCACTCACCGCCAGTTCCGCCCCGGCCAGATCGCCGGCGGCATAGGGCCGCTGGAGCCAGCGCACCCCCTGGGGCAGGCTTTTGCACCGGGGGGCGATGAGACTCACCTCCGCCCCAAAGCGCACCAGCACCCCCGCCCGGCGACAGGCCACGGCGCCGCCGCCCACAATCACCGCCCGCTTGCCCGTCAGGTCCACAAACAGGGGGAAGCGAAAAGGGCGCTCCTCCGGCTGGCTCCACCGGGGGCGGGCGGCGGTATGGACCTCGATCTTCCGGGCGGCCCGCTCCAGATCCTCCGGGGTAAGACTCTCCCGCAGGCTGCCGGAGAGCAGGTCCACCGCCCGGCTCACCGCCAGCTCCACCAGGTCCCGGGCCTCCGGTCCGTCCAGGTCGGTGGACAGTACCCGGGCGGTCACCGCCTGCTTTACCCGCTCCAGCCCGGGCAGACAGGAGCGGTAATTCTCCCATTGCTCCAGCTGGGAGAGATATTTTTCCACAATCTCCTCCGCCTGGGGAGGGATATCCCGGCACACCGACACACCCAGGTCATCCACGTTGTAAAGGGTGAAGCCGGGCAGCTCCCCCACTGCCGGTTCAATGTCCCGGGGAATGGCCAGGTCGGCCAGCACACGGGGCGGACGGGCCAGTTCGGCCAGCTGGTAGGCCGCCACGGTGTAGTGGGGGCTGGTGGTGGCGGAGAGTACCAGGTCCATCCCCTCCATGGCGTCGTACCGCCCCTCATAGGGTACCACGGCACAGCCGGCGGGTACCACCGTCTGCCCGTGGTGATAGCTGCGCAGGGTGATGGTGACGGCGCAGCCCGCGGCCCGGAGCAGTTGGGCGGCCAGCCGTCCCATTTCCCCGTTGCCAATGACCAGACCCCGCCTGCCCGCCAGGCCGCCCAGGGCCTCCGCCAGCTTCTCCACCCCGCTCTGGGCCGCGGAGCGGGGAACCCCGGTGAGGCGTACCCGGCTTTTCATCTCCTTGCCAGCGGCGGCGGCATTTCGGAACAGAGTCTCCAGCACGCTGTCCGCCGTCCCCGCCTCCCGGGCGGTCTGAATGGCCCCCTTGACCTGGGTGACAATCTGATCCTCTCCCCAGATCTGGGAGCGCAGGCCCCCCGCCACCTCCATCAGGTGACGGGCCGCCTCCCGGCCCTGAAAGGCGGTAAACGAACCGGCAAGGGGGGCATACGCCACCCCTGCGGCGGCGCACAGCAGGGCGGCGGCGTCCGGTCCGGCCCCGTCGCCGCAGGAGAGATACAGCTCCGTGCGGTTGCAGGTGGACAGCAGCACGCAGCCCTCCACCCCGGGGTCCCGCCACAGCCGCCGGTTCAGCTCCACCACCTGGCTGCGGGTAAAGGAGAGACTCTCCCGCAGGTCGATGGGCGCCCTGTGCCAGTCCAGGCCCGCCATAATCAAGTTCACGCCTGTTCCCCCTTCTTTACCACTACCACGGAGAAGTAGCCGCTGCCCGCCTCCAGCTCGGCAAACCTGGGGCAGACCAGCTCCCCCTCCATGCCGCAGTTGGCCACCAGGGAGGCCCGGTCCAAAAGTCCGTGCCGGGCCAGGGTGTCCTTCAGCGCCCCAATCTCCCGGCCCGCCTTCATAAACACCAGGTTGGCGTCCACATCCAGGCAGTCGGTCATATCCTTATGGGAGGCGGGAACAATGAGCAGCCGCTCGCTTTTCTCACACAGGGCCATGCCCAGCCGGGCGGCTACTGCGCAGAAGGAGGGGACGCCTGGGATGATTTCCGCCTCGTACCCCCTGGCCGCCACCTTTCGGTGGAGGTAGAGGTAGGTGGAGTACACTGTGGGGTCTCCCAGGGTGAGGAAGGCCACATTCTTTCCCTCGTCCAGGACGGCGCATACCAGGTCGGCGTTGCGCTCGTAAGCCTGGTCCAGGGCGGCCTCGTCCCGGACCATGGGGGCGGCACAGCACAGCAGCTGTTTCCCCTCCGCCAGCTCCCCGGCGATGGCCAGGGCGGTTTTCTCCCCCCGGCCGGCGTCAGGCACTGCCAGCACCGGTGTATTCTGAATGATCCGCCGTGCCTTACAGGTGAGCAGCTCCGGGTCGCCGGGACCCATCCCCACCCCGTAGAGTTTCCCCTGATTCATAGCTTTTCTTCCTCCTTGAGCAGACGCAGGATCTCTCGCCGGGCCGCCCCGATGGTGGCGGCGGAGCGGTGGGTATCCAGTCCGTCGGCCTGCCGCAGCACCTCCATCAGGTGGGCAATGCGGGGCAGGCGCAGATGATTGGCCCGGAGCGCCTCCGGATCGGCAAACAGTTCCTCCGGCGTTCCCCCCCGCAGCACTCTGCCGCCCCCCAGCAGGTAGGCGTAATCGCAGTAGAGGGGGACGATGTCCATATCGTGGGTGGCGATAAGTACCGTCATGCCCAGGCTGTCCCGCAGCCGGACCAGCAGGCGCATGATCTCGCTCACCCCCTGGGGATCCAGTCCGGCGGTGGGTTCGTCCAGAATAAGCACCTCCGGCTCCATTACCAGCACCCCGGCAATGGCCACCCGCTTCTTCTGCCCGTAGGACAGGGCGTGGGTGGGCCGGTCCCGCAGCCCGGCGGTACCGGTGCGGACCAGGGCCTCCTCCACCCGGCGGCGGACCTCCTCCGGAGGCAGGCCCAGGTTCACCCCGCCGAAGGACACGTCCCGGTACACATCGGCGGAAAAAAGCTGGTCGTCCGGGTCCTGAAACACAATGCCCACCCGGCGGCGCAGGGCGGTCAGCCCCTTCCTGTCGTAGGACACCGGCACTCCGTTCAGCAGCACCTGACCACTTTGGGGGGTAAACACCCCGTTGAGGTTGAGAAACAGCGTGGACTTTCCCGCCCCGTTGGACCCCAGCACGCCGGTGATGCTCCCCCGCTGGGCGGACAGGGTAATGTGATCCAGGGCCGTGGTGCCGTCCTCATAGGCGTAGCACAGCTGCCTGGTTTCAATCGCAGGATTCATCCCACCGCCATCCTTTCCAAGCCGTACACCAGCAGCTGCCCTCCGGCTATCGCCACCGTCAGGGGAAGCAGCCACAGGCCGGGAGTATAATCCCCGGCCAGCGTGGCCAGGCTGCCGGCATAACCCCGGGCCTCCAGGGCGGTGTAAATGCTCTGGGCCTTGCGCCAGGCCCGGAGAAACACCATGGAGGACAGCTCGCCCAGGGAACGGACCGACCGGCGGAAGCCCTGGTAGCCCAATCTGGACTCCTGAGCCAGGCGGATGTTGGCCGCCGTCGCCCCCAGCACAAAAATAAACCGGTAGATCAGCTCCATCAGTTCCACCGCCAGCCGCGGCACCCGCAGCCGCTCCAGGGCCATGGTCAGATCGGTAACGGGGGTATTGAGGGAGAGGAAGTACATGCACCCCACAGCCCCCATAGCCTTGCAGAACAGTCTGGCCGCCTGGTCCAGGTCACCGGCGGTAAACCCCCACAGCCGCTCTCCCACCGGCAGGGCGGCTAACGTCGCCGTTCCCGTCGGGTAGCTGTGGATCAGAATGGTGATTCCGCCCACCACCAGGAAGGCCAGCGGGACCTTTAAAAAGTGGAGGTACACCTTGACCGGCAGGCCTCCCAGGACGGTGATGAGTATCCCCATCGCCAGCACCGTGGTCAGGCCCACCCACACGCTGTCACAGCACAGGCACACCACCAGGGCGGCGGCGGCCAGAACCAGCTTGGGCAGAGGGGCCACCCGGCGCAGGCGGGACTGATAGGCATAGCGGTCGGTACCCATGTTCAATGCGCTCCCTTATGGTTGTCGGGCTTGGTCACCCGGCCCAGTACAAAGCCCACCACTCCCGCGCCGATGGCGGCCTGGAGGGCAAACAGCATGGACTCCACCTCGCCGCTGGCCGGCTCCAGAACGGGTTCAAACCAGGGCTCATAATCGGGATTCAGCTGGGCAATGGCCACCTCCGCCTCGCCGTCCGCCCCGCCGAATTCGGCGCCCCGCAGCAGCCACAGGGGGATGGCGGCAAGAAGGACCACCAGCAGGATTAAAATCAAATTTTTCTGCCAGATCTTCATCTCTCTTCCCCCCTTACAGCACCCGCAGCTCCTGGAGCTGGGCCTGACTGTACTTCTCCAGCACGTTGAAGATGACCACGGTGAGCAACCCCTCGGCAATGGCCAGAGGTACCTGGGTGACGGCAAAGATGGCGAGGAACTTCTCCATGCCCCCGTTCACCAACCCCAGCTGGAGGGAGGTGACCACATAGGTGAACAGATCCCCCAGGGCGGCGGCGGCAAACACCGCCAGGGCGGGAGGCGCCTTCATCTTCCGCAGCAGCCGGTACACCGCCCAGGACAGGATGGGGCCGGCTATAGCCATGGAAAAGGTGTTGGCTCCCAGGGTGGTAAGGCCCCCGTGGGCCAGCAGCAGGGCCTGGAAAAGCAGCACAATAAGACCCAGCACCGCCATGGTGAGGGGTCCGAAGAGGATGGCCCCCAGGCCCACCCCGGTGGGATGGGAGCAGGAGCCGCTGAAGGAGGGAATTTTCAAGGCGGAGAGCACGAAGGCAAAGGCTCCGCACATGGCCAGCAGGATTTTGGCCCGGGGGGCCTGGTCAATCCGCCGCTTGATGGACAGAAAGCCCGCCACCACAAAGGGGATGCACACCGCCCCCCACAGCAGGCACCAGTTGACGGGCAGCCAGCCCTCGGCAATGTGCATGGCCCCGGCGTTCACCATCAAGCTGCCCGCCAGCGCCGCCAGCATTCCTCCCGTCAGGAGGAACCGATTGAATCCGGATTGTCTCATAGTCGTTTCATCCTTTCCTATCGCTCGTAGGTGGTTGGATTACCGGACCGGGCAAGGTCTTCCGGCTTGAGCCTCTCTGCCGCCGGGCGTCTTCCCAGATCTCCCCAGTGACATGGTGCGCGGCGGCTCTTCTCTTACGGCAGCGGGACTGCGCGGGAGTTTCACCCGTCTTCCCTTTTCCCGGCCCTTCTCTATATTAAACAGGCGCTTGCGCCTGGGCCTGTCCGGCATGCTTCACAAACAGCGCCCGCACCTGGGAATACTCTCCCAGGCCGGTGAGAACGCAGGTTACGCCGTATCCCATACTCTCCAGGACATGTTTCCAGGAATTTTCTTCCTCTCCCGCCAGGTCGTTTTTGGCGTGGTCCCCCGCCACCGTCATCAGGGGGCGCAGCTCCACCTCTTTCGCCTGGGGCCGCTCCGCCAGACGGCGGAGCACGGCGGCAAAGTCAGGATAGCCCTCCACCGTCCCCACCAGGATATCCGTCCGGCCCAGGTCGTGAAAGGCATACTCCATCAGGGCGTAAGCCGAGTTGGCCTGGTGCTCCGAGCCGTGGCCCATATACACCACCACCCGCTCCGCCGCCCGGGGAGGCAACACCTCCAACAGGGCGCGCCCCAGCTCCAGGTAGTCCTCCGCCGCCGTCAGCAGGGGGACTCCCACCGCCATGCGGATAAACCGGCGCCGGAATTTCTCCGCCTGGGCGGAGAGCTTGTGGTACTCTTCCCCATTCATCACATGGGTGGGCTGGAGGAGTACGTCGGTATACCCCTCCTCCGCCAGCTTTTCCAGGGCGGTGGGTACATCGTCCAGCTCCACGCCCCGCTCCCGCCGCCACCGGCGCAGAATCATGCCGCTGGTAAAGGCCCGGCGCAGGGTGCGCTCGGGAAAGGCGGCGGCCAGATCGGCCTCAATGGCGGCGATCGTCTTTTCCAACGTATCCGCGTGGCTGGTGCCAAAGGACACCGCCAGCAGCGCTTTTTGTGCCATGGCAATTCCTCCTCGGTATGGCGGGCCGTCCGGTGTCCGGCCTCTGGGGGCGATTATTCCCGGGCGTTGCCGCTGGCCTGGTAGAGCAAGGCGTTGCAGATGGCCGCGGCCACGTTGCTCCCCCCCTTGCGGCCCATGGCGGCGATATGGGGGACCTCCATCTCCAGCAGCAGCTGCTTGCTCTCCACCACGTTCACAAAGCCCACCGGCACTCCTATCACCAGGGCGGGACGCAGCGCTCCCGCCTCCATCAGCTCGCAGGCCCGCACCAGGGCGGTGGGGGCGTTGCCGATGGCCAGAATGAGGGGGCCGGGCAGCTGGGCTGCCCGCTCCATGGACAGGGCGGCCCTGGTCTCCCCACGGGCCTTGGCCTGGGCGGCCACCTCCGGGTCGGGCATGAAGCACACCGCTTTTCCCCCCAGCTTCTCCAGCACCCGCTTGTTTACTCCGGACCAGGCCATCTGGGTATCGGTGACAATGGTACATCCCCCTTTGAGGGCGGCGATGCCCCGCTCCACCGCGCCGGGGGAAAACACCAGATTGCGGGCGTAGTCAAAGTCGGCGGTGGTGTGGATCACCCGTTTGATAACCGGCAGCTGGTCTGCCGGAAAGCTCTGCTCTCCCAGCTCCAGGCCGATCAGCTCCATACTCCGGGCCTCGATATCGGCGGGAGCCACCCGCTGCAATTGCACTTTTTTCATGTTATTCCTCCCCGTCCAGGATGCGGTAAATCCGCTCCATATCCAGGCTGGCGCGCAGGCCGTCGGCCAGCTTGTCGTACTGGAGCTGGGCATAGGCCTGCCAGTCCACGCTGGCCGCCGACCGGTCCAGGCCCCTGGCCTTCAGCAGGCAGTTCACCAGGGCCGCCGCCGCCCCGGCCTTGTCAAAAAGGCCGTGGACGTAGCAGCCCCACACATTTCCGGCGGCAAGGCCGTCGGTATGGACCGCTCCGGTCTGGTCAGTAAAGGACACCAGGGAGGGCGCGGCACTTGCCGTGCGCCCCATGTGGATCTCATATCCCTCAAAGGGAACTCCGGCCATCTCTTCAAACAGGCCCGCCGGGGTCCGGAAGGTCCCGGCGACCCGGGTGCGGGTCTTCTCCCCCTGGAATACCGTCTCGGCGGGGAGCAGCCCCAGGCCCCTCAGGCCGCCGCCGCCCTCCACCCCCTCCGGGTCGGAAATGCTCTGCCCCAGCATCTGATAGCCGCCGCAGATGCCCACCACCGCCCCGCCGGCGGCGGCATGCTTCAGGATGGCAGCCTCCAGGCCGCTCTGCCGCAGCCAGCGCAGGTCATCCATGGTGTTCTTGGTGCCGGGGAGGATGATCAGGTCGGGCTTTCCCAGCTCCTTCCCGCTTCCCACATAGCGGAGGGTAACCTCCTCCATTCGCTCCAGCGGATTGAAATCGGTGAAGTTGGAGAGCCGGGGCAGGCGGATGACGGCGATATCCACCAGTCCCACCTTGCCGGCGGCGGACAGGCGGCCGGACAGGGAGTCCTCGTCGTCCACATCCACGTCCAGCATGGGGACCACTCCCAGCACCGGCTTTCCGGTGAGCTGCTCCAACTGGCCCAGGCCTGGGCGGAGAATTTCCACATCCCCCCGGAACTTGTTGATGATAAGTCCCCGGATCAGCGTCTGCTCCTCCGGCTCCAGCAGCTTTACCGTGCCGTAGAGGGCGGCAAACACGCCTCCCCGGTCAATGTCCCCGCACAGCAGCACTGGGGCGTTGGCCCGGCGGGCCATGCCCATGTTCACAATGTCGTCCTGCCGCAGGTTGATCTCCGCCGGGCTGCCCGCCCCCTCGATAACCAGAATATCGTACTCCGCCGCCAGGGCGTGATAGGCCGCCATCACCTCGGGGATCAGGCTTTTTCGGTAGCGGAAATACTCCCCCGCCGCCATGGTACCCCGGGGTATCCCGTTGACAATCACCTGGGAGCCCACACTGCTGGTGGGCTTGAGAAGGATGGGATTCATCCGGGCATCGGGGGCGATGCCCGCCGCCTCGGCCTGTACCACCTGCGCCCGGCCCATCTCCAGTCCGTCCGGGGTGATGGCGGAGTTGAGGGCCATGTTCTGGGATTTGAAGGGGGCCACCCGGTAACCGTCCTGACGGAAGATCCGGCACAGTCCCGCCGAGAGCAGGGACTTGCCCGCGTTGGAGGCAGTCCCCTGGAGCATGATTGCCTTTGCCATCACAGCACCTCTTTCAGTTCGGCCAGCAGCCGCCGGTTTTCCGCTCCGCCTCGGACGCACACCCGGTACCAGTCGGAGCCCAGGCCGAAATAGTTGGCGCAGGAGCGGATCAGGATTCCCCGGCTCAGCAGCCGGTCCTTCAGATCCGTCACTCGCTCCACCCGGAAGAGCAGGTAGTTGGCCTGGGAGGGTATCACATCGCAGCCCAGCTCCGCCAGTCCCGCCGCCAGGGCGGGCCGCTGCCCGGCGATCAGCGCCCTGGCCCGTTCCGGCCAGCCGGGGCATTGGGCGAGGGCCGCCAGTCCCGCCGCCTGGGCGGGGGCGGATACGCTCCAGGGCTGGGCAAACCGGCTTAGATGCGCCAGAAGCTCCCGATCGGCCGACAGGCCGTAGCCCAGCCTCAGGCCGGCCATGGCGTAGCTTTTGGTAAAGGCTCGGAGCAGAAAGAGACCGGGAAACTCCTCCAGCCGGGGAGCCAGGCCAGGCCCCCCTCCGTCTGCCAGAGAGAGAAAGCACTCGTCCACCACCAGCCGGGCGCCCAGGGCGCCGCACCGCCGGGCGATTTCCTCCAGAAGGCCGGGAGAAATGAGCCGGCCGGTGGGGTTGTTGGGCGTACACAGGAAAACCAGTTCCACCCCGGGGGTGAGGGCCGCCAATATGCCCTCCTCCAGATCAAAGCACCCGGCCCGGACCAGAGGATAGCGCTCCACCTGACAGCCTACGCAGGTCAGGGCCTGCTCATACTCGGAAAAGGTGGGAGCGGTGACCAGGGCCTTTCGGGGACGGAGGGCGAAGGCCAGCCGGAAAATCAGGTCGGCGGCGCCGCCGCCGCACAGTACTTGCCCCTCTTCCACCCCGTCGTGGGCGGCAATGGCCCGGCACAGGCGGCGGCACAGGGGATCGGGATAGGCCGACCCATCCGCCGCCGCCGCCGCGGCGGACGCCTCCGGCGGCATTCCCAGAGGATTGAGATTGGTGGAGAAATCCAGCACCGGCCCGCCATAGGCGGCCTGGGCGGTGAGAATATCTCCGCCGTGGGTATATGGAAACATAGCCGTACTCCTTTGCCTGTGGAAATGCGGGCCGACGCGGGCATCGGCCCCTATGGGAACAATAGGATCAGCAGCGGCAGTCCGCAGAAGAGCAGCAGAGCGAAAAAGGCGGCGGCGTACAGAATCCGCCCGGCCCGCAGGATGTCCAGGGGCTCAATGGGCCGCTGGTCGTCCCCGATGTAGGGCTTGTCCACCAGCTTGCCGAAATAGAAGTTGGGACCCGCCAGCCGGAGCTGGAGGGCGCCGGCGCAGGCCGCCTCGGTGTGGGCGGAGTTTGGGGACTTGTGGTTTTTCCGGTCCCGCTGGAAGATCCGCCAGGCGTTTTTCCCGTCATATCCCGCCGCCGCCGCACCCAGACACAGGAGTACCCCGGCCATGCGGGCGGGGAGGAAGTTCAGCACATCGTCCAGCCTGGCCGCCGTCCGCCCGAAATACAGGTAGGTTTCGTTTCGGTAGCCCACCATGGAGTCCATGGTGTTGGCCGCCTTGTAGAGCATACCCAGGGGTGCGCCCCCCACGGCCAGAAAGAGAAGGGGGGCGATCACTCCGTCGGAGGCGTTCTCAGCCACCGTCTCCACCGCCGCCCGGGACACCCCTGCCTCGTCCAGGACGGCGGTATCCCGGCCCACAATCATGGACACGGCATACCGGGCCTTGTCCAGGTCTCCTGCCTTCAGGGCGTCGTACACCTTCCGGCTCTCGGCGGCCAGGGATTTGGTGGCCAGCAGCTGGTAGCTCAGCACACTCTCCACCCCCAGAGCCAGCCAGGGGCTGGCCTGGCGGCAGACCCACAGCACTCCCGCCGTCAGGCCGGTGGGGATGGCCAGGGTAAAGACCACCAGCACCACACCCCCTGCCAGCTCACCGGCAGGGGACTTGGGGAACAGCCTGCGCAGCCCCTTTTCCAGTCCGGCGATCAGCGCGCCTATAGCCCGCACCGGGTGGGGCGCCCAGTGGGGGTCCCCCAGCAGCAAATCCAGGCAGAAACCGATGAGCAGGGCCAGCAGATGCATAATTGCCCAACTCATCCCCCGTACTCCTCCAGAACCGTCAGCTCCAGGGTGTCCGGGTCCACGGAAACCCGGAAGCCCCCGCAGTTGGGACACATCCACCCGTAATAACTCCGCTCCGGCCGGCCGTATTTGCTCAGCAGGCCCATGAGAGAGCCGCCGTGGGACACCACGCCCACCTGCTGGAAGCCCCGCCGCCGGGCGTCCGCCGTCAGCAGTTCCAGGCCGCGAGACATCCGCGCCACCACCTGCTCAGCGCTCTCCCCCACCGGCATGGCGGCAAAGTTCAGGCGGGTACCGCTTTGGCCGATCCAGGCCTGATACAGGGGGTCATCCTTCAGCTCCTCGTGATTTTTCCCCTCGAAGGGGCCGAAATCACTCTCCCGCAGCTGAGGGATCGCCGTACTTTCCACCCCGGGCCAGAGCAGCTCCGCCGTCCGGCGGCAGCGGCTCAGAGGGCTGGTGTAGATGTGCTCCACTCGGGGCAGGGTGGTACCCACCCGCCGGGCCAGCGCCTCCCCCTGAGGAATCAGGGGCAGGTCCAGGGTACCCACAAACCGCTTTTCCAGGTTGCCCTGGGTGGTGCCGTGGCGTATGAGAATCAGTTCCATGCCTGGGGATCTCCTTTCAATGTCATGGGCAGACCGCAGAAAATCCGCTCCACCCGCTCCGCCCGCTTGGCCAGGCGGCAGCACAGCCGCCCCACCTGTTCCCGCCAGGCCCGCTGGTCCGGGTCCACCGGCACCACCCCGCAGCCCACCTCGTCACAGATGAGGATGATGTCGGGATTGGCGGAGAGCAGCGCCTCCTCGTCCAGGTCGGACCACACCTCCACCCCGTCGAAAACAGGCAGGGTCCGGGCCTCCTCCGGAGTGCGGGCCACCTGCTCCGGACCGTATCCGGTTTTTTTCAGCACATAGTCCAGCTTACCCTGGGCCGCGCCGCCGATAATCAGGGTCATACTACCGCCACCACCTTCTGGGCGATCACCACCGCCAACACCATGACCAGCTCGCAGGTCTGGAGGAAAAAGCCCGCCAAATCGCCGGTGACGCCGCCGAACTGCTTTTTGCACATCGCCTGGTAGTACAGGCAGACCAGGAACGCGCCCGCCAGCAGAGCCCCGCCCTCCGCCAGCGCGGCGACCACTATGGCCACCCCGCACATGGCTACCCATGCTCCCAGCGCCAGGTCTGCCTTGAACCTGTCCATAGGCCCGGTGAAGGTGGCCAGCATCCCGGTACCCCGGGCGTTGGGCATGTTGACGGCGAAGAAGCCGGACAGGCTGCGGGACAGGACAGGCCCCAGGGCCAGCACCACAGCGGTTCGCTCCGTAAGCTCCACCTCGCACCAGGCGCCGAAGAACACCAGCAGGTAGAGTCCGCAGCAGATAATGGCGAAGGCCCCGGTGTGGGAATCCTTCAAAATCTCCAGCTTTCGCTCCCTGCTCTGGTGGGAGGACAGGGCGTCGCAGGTGTCGCAGAAACCATCCAGATGGATGCCGCCGCTGAAGGCGATGGGCAGGAGCAGGGCAACGGCGGCAAACAGGGCGGAGCCGATATGCAGAAACTCCGCCAGGGCCATCCAGCCGTACAGCGCCGCCCCGATGACCGCACCTACCAGGGGGAACCAGCACAGCGCCCAGGACAGGGCCTTCTCCTCCCAGTCCACCCTGGGCATGGGCAGCTTGGAGTACATGGCAAAGGCAACGATCATGCTTTTCAAGTTCTCTCTTCCTTCCAGGTCACGGGGATTCCGCACACCACTTCGTATACATCATCCGCCCGGGCGGCAATGGCCCGATTCAGATCGGCCAGCAATTCCAGATAGGCGGCGGTCTCCGGGTCATAGCGCACCCCGTCGGAGAACAGCTCGTTGGTGACCACCACCAGTAGCGCCGCCCGGGCGGCGGCCCGCCGGACTCCCGCCAGCACCCGGCCGAAGGCGGCCTTCCCGCCTCCCTCAGGGGCAAAGTACTCGTTGGCGGCCAGATTGGACAGGTCCTCCAGCAGCACGGCGCACCCCGCCGGCAGCTCCCGCTGTTCCAGTCCAGTGGGACACTCCAGAGTGGAAAACCCCTTTCCCGCCCGCATGGCCCGGTGGCGCGCCACCCGGCGGGTGCTCTCGGCGTCCCACACCTGCATGGTGGCCAGATAAATCCGCTCCTGCAATCCGGAGGAAACCACCAGTCCTTCGGCAAACTCCGACTTGCCGCTGCCGGCTCCGCCGGATACCAAAATCAGCACGGCTGCTTCTCCCTCCCTATTTCCAAACAGGTGCGGAACAGGACCACGCGCCTGCACAGTACGCCTTAACTTGTGGCCGCGGCGGCCGCAAGCGCCTTTGCGCGGCGAAGGCGCGTGGATATCAAAACCGGTTTCCGCCCTGGACTCACGTCAAGGGCTGATAGGCTTCGATGTTGGTAGCTTCAAAGGTGGTCATCTCCCGGTACACCGCCAGGCCCATATCCAGCAGGGGCATCACCGCCACCGCGCCGGTCCCCTCTCCCAGCCGCATGCCGGCGTAGAGGAAGGGTTCCAGGCCCAGCTCCGCCAGCACCAGGCGGCTGGCCGGCTCGTCGGAGGCGTGGGAGCCCAGCATATAGTCCCGGCTGTAGGGACACAGACGGGCGGCGATCAGGGCGGCCACCGAGGAAATAAAGCCGTCCACCAGCACCGGCACATGGCACAGGGCGCCCCCTAAAAACACCCCGGCCAGTCCCGCCAGGTCCAGCCCCCCCACCTTGCTCACCACATCCAGGGGGTCGTTTGGATCGGGCCGGTTGCAGGCGATGCCGGTCTCAATGGCCCGGATCTTCCGCTGCAGTCCCTCGCTGGACAGCCCGGCTCCCCGGCCGGTCATGTCCACCGGGTCCCGGGCCAGGAAGACGGCGGCCACAGCGGAGGAGGTGGTGGTGTTGCCGATCCCCATCTCCCCGGTGGCCAGCAGGCGCACGCCTCTCCCGCACAGCTCCTTGGCAATCTCCACACCGGTGAGCACCGCCTGCTCCGCCTCCGCCCGGGTCATGGCGGGTCCCCGGGTAAAGTCGGCGGTACCCCGGCGGATGTTCTTCTGCAAAATCCGATCCCCGTTCAGCGGCGTGGCGGTGCCGATATCCACCGGCACCACCTCCGCTCCCGCCAGCCTGGACATGGCGCACACACTGGTATCCCCCGTGGACATGTTTTCCGCCACGATGGCGGTAACTTCCTGTCCGGTCTGGGTAACGCCCTGGGCCACCACCCCGTTATCGGCGCACATCACCACCACCGCCCGCTTGGAGATGTCCACGTCGGGAGTGCCGGTGATGGCCGCCATGCGAATGACCGCCTCCTCCAGCGCACCCAGGCTGCCCAGAGGCTTGGCAATGGAGTCCCAGCGGATCTTGGCCGCCGCCGCCGCGTTCTGGTCGGCGGGGATGATGGAGCGTACCACTTCTTCCAGTGTCATAGCGATTCCTCCGTTTGGTAGCGGCGTGCCGCCGCCACAAAATTACGGGCCATCTGGGGCCTGGCCCAAAAGTGCACGTGGGGAAAGCCGGCGTACAGGGTGGGGGTGTGAAAGCCGCAGTCCCAGCTCCGCTCGCTCAGCGGCTTTTGGGCGCGGAAGTCCCCGCCGGGTGTGGTGCTGTCCCAGTAGTGGAACTCATGGGCGGGGAAGCACTCCCCCGCCTTGCACAGCAGGCCGTCCGTCCGGGCCGTCAGGGTGACGTATCCGAACCGGCCCAGCCTGCCGGTGTTGTGGGCGTCCCCAGAAACGGCCCCCGCCATGTGCCAGCTGTACCGGCCGTCCGCATCCCCCAGATTGCGGTGGAGATAGAGAAATCCGCCGCACTCGGCCACCGTGGGCAGGCCGTGCAAGATTTTATAGTGGATCTCCTGAAGCAGGCTGTGATTGCCCGCCAGCTCTTTGGCATACTCCTCCGGGTAGCCGCCCCCCAGATAGAGTCCGCAGGTCCCCTTCGGCAGGGTCCCGTCCGCCAGGGGGGAGAACTCCGCCAGCCTTGCCCCCAGGGTCTCCAGCAGCTCCAGGCCGTCGGCGTAATAGAAGCAGAAGGCCTTGTCCTTCGCCACGGCGATAACCGGCTCTCCCTCCACCGGCGGCGGCAGAGGGACGGGCGTGACATTCAGCGGCGGCGCAGAGGCGGCCAGGGCCAGCAGGCCGTCCAAATCCAAGCTCTCCTCCGCCTGGGCCGCCAGCGCCTGGAGTTTTCCCTTCAAACCGGCCACCTCACCGGCGGTAACCAGACCCAGGTGGCGGCTCTCCAGGGAGCAGGCGGGGAGATTGGGCAGATAGCCGTATACGGCAAGGCCGGTCTCGGCCTCGATGCACTCCTTTAAGCGGGGGTAGAGTATGGGGGACACCCGGTTTAAAATTACGCCTTTGATCCCGCTGTCCGGGCGGAAGGTCTTCAGTCCATGGACCACCGCCGCCACGGTGCGGGCGCTGCCCCGGCCGTCGGCCACCAGCACCGCCGGGGTACAGGTGACCCGGGCCAGGTGGTAGGCGCTGGCCTGATGGCTCATGGCGATACCGTCGTAATACCCCATAACCCCTTCCAAAAGGGACAGCCCCGCCCCGGCGCTGTTCTTCGCCAGCAGATACCGGGTCTTCTCCTCCCCCAGGAAAAACAGGTCCAGATTCCGGCTTTTGGCCCCGATGATCTCGCTGTGAAACATGGGGTCGATATAGTCCGGGCCGCACTTGAAGGCCACCGGGTTTATTCCCCGGTTCATCAGGGCCTGGAGGATGGCGCAGGTCACGGTGGTCTTGCCGCCCCCGCTGGCGGCGGCGCACAGCAGCAGCCGGGGGGTGCTCATGCCCGCCCCTCCCCGGAGAACATCCACACCGGGTTCTGGGCATCCATCAGGTGGTAGCGCCCGGCGGGCCTGGTGCGGGTCACCGACACCTGCACCATCTCCGCCCCCTCCAGCCCGGCGAAGAGCCGGGCGGCCTCCGCCACCGTCTCCAGGGTGACGGCGGTACACACCACCCGGGCGGCGGGATTTTTCTCAAAAATTACCCTGAGAATCTCACTCAATTTCCCGGAAGTGCCGCCGATGAATACCCGATGGGGGGCGGGCAGCTCCTCCAGGGCCGCGGGGGCCTCCCCTCTGACCACAGCCAGGTTACAGGCGCGGAAGCGGGCTTTGTTCTCCTCCAGCAGAGCCAGAGCCTCCGCCTTCCTCTCCACGGCGAACACCTGCCCGGCGGGGCAGGCAAGGGCGCACTCCACCGACACCGAGCCGGTTCCGGCTCCCACATCCCACACCACATGGTCTTCCGCCAGCCGCAGCTTGGACAGGGCCAGGGTCCGCACCTCCTCCTTGGTCATGGGGACATCCCCCCGGAGAAAGGAGCCGTCGGGCAGGCCCGGACTCTGAAAGGGCCGGGTCACCGGATTGGGGTTTTCCGCCAGCAGCACCGACAGGTCGGCAAAGCTCTCCTCCGCCAGCTCCGCCGCCGTGCCGGCGGCGATCCGCTCCCCGTCATAGCCCAGCCGCTCCCCCACCCATACCTGCACCGCTCCCAGTCCCCGCCGGGTCAGCTCCCGGCAGATGTCCTGGGCCTTGGTAGACCCGCCGGTGAGGGCAAAGGTGCGGGCATTGCGCTGAATCTCCCCCACCGCATTGTGGCTGCGGCCGTGGGCGCTGACAATTTTCACATCCTGCCAGTCCAGACACAGCCTGGCGCAGAAGCAGCTCAGGGAGGAGACGCCGGGAATGGTGATCACCTGATGCTCCTCCAGCAGGGACCACAGGCGCCTGGCTCCGCTATAAAAGCCGGTGTCTCCGGAGAGCAGCACTCCTACCGGTCCCTCCTCCCGCCGCTTGCCGATATATTCCGCAATATCGGACCCGGCGATGAGGGGAACGCACTGGTGGCTCTCCGCCCAGGGCTCCAGCAGCCGGGGAGCGCCCACCAGCACCGGACAGGTCCGGATGGCCTCCAGTCCGTCCAGGGTGATGGTCCCCGGCGTTCCCATGCCCACCCCGATGAGATAGACCTTCATGCCCCTTCCTCCTTCAGCCTCTCCTGCATATCCTCCAGGGTCAGGCCCTGTTCCGCGCCGGGCCGCTCCACTACCAGCAGGGCGGCTCCCGCCTCTTGCGCGGCCTCCGCCTTCTCCCGGAAGCCGCCGAAGCCGCCGGTGTCCTTGGTCACCAGGGTCTTAATGTGATATTGCTTCAGCAGGGCCACATTCAGCTCTTTGGAAAAGGGACCCTGCATGCAGATGATCTGTTTCGGCGGAAAACCCAGCTCCAGACAGCGCTCCAGGGAGTCCGGCAGGGGCAGCACCCGGGGAAAGCAGCGCTCGGTAAGGCCGGGCCGGGCGAAGGCGTCCAGTTCCTTGCTGCCGGTGGTAAGCAGTACGTTCCCCGGCAGGCCCTCCAGCATGTCCGCCGCCGCGGCCATGCTCTCCGCCCTGGGGTACCGCTCTGCCCCGTCGGACCGGCGCACCAGCCGGAGGCAGGGCAGCCCCGCCGCACCCGCCGCCGCCCGGATGTTGGCCGTCACCTCCGCAGCGTAGGGGTGGGTGGCGTCCACCACATGGGTGAAGGGGCGGGACGCCATGAGCTGTTCCATCTCCGCCCGGTCCAGCCGGCCCACATGGGACTGTATCCCCCGGGGGAGCAGGGTTTCGCCGTACTCGGTGGCCACGCACACCAGGCAGGAGACGCGCCGGGCCAGCAGCCACGCCGCCAGCTCCCGGCCCTCGGCGGTACCGCCGAAAAGCAGCACATCCATCTTACTCCCCCCGCTGGAGATAGCCCCGGGGCGTGACCATCCTCCCTCCCAGCCACTTGGTCTGACTGTTGCCGATAAAGACGGTGGTGAACATGTCCACCTGGGCATCCCGCAGCCTGGACAGGGGACACATGACTCCCTCCTCCCCCGGCCGGCCGATGTTGCGCACATAGCCGCACACCGTGTCCGGGTCCTTCTCCCGCAGCAGGATATCGCAGGCCCGCCGGAGGTAGTCCGGGCGGCTCTTGCTGGCGGGATTGTAGAGGCAGATCACAAAGTCCGCCCGGGCGGCGGCGGCGAGCCGCCCTTCAATCTTCTCCCAGGGAGTAAGCAGGTCGGACAGGGAAATCACCGCAAAGTCGTGGGTCAGGGGGGCTCCCAGCACGGCAGCCCCGCCGCAGGCGGCGGTGATGCCGGGAATCACCTCAATTTCGATGGGATCATAGTCCTGGGCCACCTCGTAGATGAGTCCCGCCATGCCGTACACTCCCGCGTCCCCGGAACACACCACCGCCACGTCTTTCCCCGTCAGGGCGGCCTCCACCGCCGCCCGGCAGCGGTCTACCTCCCGGCGCATCCCGGTGGACAGCATCTCCTTTTCCGGAAAATCCCCCTTCACCAGGTCAATATAGGCGGTATAGCCCACAATAAGGTCGCAGGCCGCCAGGGCGGCCCTGGCCCGGCCGGTAAGGTCGGGTCCTCCGCCGGGTCCCAGCCCGATGACTGTCACTTTCATGGTATCTTCCTCCCCGCCACTGCCACGGTGACGCCGTTTTTTGCCCGCTTGGGGACCAAGAGGGTGCCGCCCGCCCGGACCGCCGCCCGCTCGCACACGTTGTCCACCCCGGTGACATGTTTCACAAAATCAGAGGGGGTAAACTCTCCCTCCGCCGCCGCCAGCTCCGCCGCCGAAAATACGGACAGAGGCAGACTGCGGGCGGCGCAGAAGGCCAGCAGGCCGGGCTCGTCCTGTTTCAAATCAATGGTAGCCACCCGTTCCACGGCGGCGGGTTCATAACCGGCAAGCGCCTCGTCCACCACCGCCTGGATGGTTTTTACGTCCGTCCCCTTCCGGCAGCCGATGCCCAGAATCAGCCCTCTGGGGGCCAGCCGCAGGGTGCGGGGGAAGGGACCCGTCCCCGTCCCCCAGGTGACCCACACCCCCAGCTCCGCCGGACCTTCCGTCAGGCCCGCCGGACAGGGGTGGGAAAACGCGCTGGCAAAGCCCACTTCCCGCCCCTCCAGCAGGGCGGCGGAAATTTCCTTTGCCAGACTCCGGTCCGTTATAGCCATGGCATGGGCTTCCGCCCATACATCCACCGCAAACAGGCCGTTGACGTCGGTGGCGGTGGAGATGGCGGCCTGGCCGCCGGTGAGTGCGGCCACCCGGCGGGCCAGCTCGTTGGCCCCGCCCACATGACCGGACAGGAGGGGGACGGCAAACCGTCCCGCCTCGTCCACGCTCACCACGGCAGGATCGGTGAATTTATCCTTTACATGGGGGGCAATGGCCCGGACGGCGATGCCGCAGGCTCCCACAAAGAGCAGGGCGTCCCTCTCTCTCCACATCCGGGCGGTCCATACCTCCAGGCTGTCCCATCCCTTCGCCCCCACCTGGGCGGCAAACCGGGCGGGGGCATGGAGATCCGCACCCAGACTGTCCGCCAGACGCCGTCCCAGCTCCGTCCCCCGGCGGGTGAAGGCAACCACCGCAGCCCTCACCGGCTGGCCTCCCGGAACTCATGGGTAAAGGTGGGGTCATACAGCTTGGATCTTTCGTATTTTTCTCCTAAAAAATTACCAATTGTAATCAACGCTGTCTTGGTGATGTGGTTTTCCCGGGCGGTTTGGGCCAGGGTGGACACCGTACAGCGGTATACCCGTTCCTCCGGCCAGGTGGCTTTGTACACGATGGCCGCCGGAGTGTGGGGAGGATACCCTCCCGCCGCCAGCTCCTTTTCCACCTGCTCCAGCAGACCGGTGGACAAAAAGAGCACCATGGTGCAGCCGTGACCGGCCAGCTTGCGCAGCCGCTCCCCCTCCGGCACCGGCGTGCGGCCCGCCATGCGGGTGATGATAACGGACTGTGATACGTCCGGCAGGGTATACTCCGCGCAGAGGGCGGCGGCGGCTCCGGAGAAGGAGGAGACACCGGGGGTCACGTCGTAGGAGATGCCCCGCCGGTCCAGCTCGTCCATCTGCTCCCGAATGGCCCCGTAGAGAGAGGGGTCGCCAGTGTGGAGCCGGACGGTGGTGCTCCCCGCCGCCTCGGCGGCGGCCATCACCTCCACCACCTGTTCCAGGGTCATGGAAGCGCTGTCGTGGACCTGACAATCCGCCTTCCGGTACTCCAGCAGGGCGGGATTCACCAGGGAGCCGGCATAAATGATCACATCCGCCTCCCCCAGCAGTCTGGCACCCCGTACGGTAATAAGGTCGGCCCCGCCAGGGCCGGCGCCGATGAAATGTACCATAATAATTCATGCTCCTGTCTGTATCAGTGGGGACCGATGTACGCATCAGTCCCTACGGGCGTCAGGTGTCGGCAGGGGCGGGCCGCCCGTTTTGGTGGAGGGCCAGCAGCGCCTCCGCTCCCGCCGTCTTTCCCAGTATGCCGTATTGATTGGAGAAAAAAACCGCCCCGATCTCCAGCTCCGGCCCCGCACGGTGCCTGAGCTGCTCCTCCAGGGCAGCCGCCACGGAGTTCATCACCGGCTCCAGCAGATTTGCCTCTGTCAGCAGCGCCAGCCCGGCGTCGGTGGTGGGGCTGTCGAACAGGGCGCGGAGCAGCACTGCGTCCCCGCCCGCCAGGGCGGCATGGGCGGTGAGGGTCTCCCGCCGCCCGTCGGATACCCGGGAGTGGGTATTCATCCCTCCCGCGGCCACTTTGATGAGCTTGCCCAGATGACCCACCACCAGCAGGGAGCGGAAACCCAGACCGGCGGCGTGGTCGATGGCCGCCCCCAGGTAGTTGCTGCATGTACACCGGTTGGACAGGTCCAGACCCAGGGTTTCCCGGGCAAAGGCGTCCCCGTAGTTGCCCGGGGTTATCAGCAGATCCTCCACCCCCGCCGCCTTGGCCATATCCTGCTCCAGATAGAGGGAGTCGATGAGGGCCGCCTCACTCATGGGACGGACAATGCCCCCGGTACCCAGGATGGAGATTCCGCCCACAATACCCAGCCGGGGATTGAAGGTGTGTCCGGCCAGCTTTTCCCCCTCCGGTACCGAAATGGTCACCGCCAGGCCGCCGGTATAGCCCGCCGCCTCCGCGGCCTGTTCCACCTGGGTCAGGATCATCCTGCGGGGGGTGGAATTGATGGCGGCCGCCCCCACCGGCTGGTCCAGGCCGGGCCGGGTCACCCGGCCCACACCCACACCGCCGTCAATGCTTACGCCGGGGGTGCTTCGCCGCTCCACCCGGGCGCAGATCAGGGTGCCGTCGGTGACATCGGGATCGTCCCCCCCGTCCTTGCGCACGGCGCAGGATGCCCAGCCTGGACCGGCGGCGTAATCCAGCAGCTCCGCCTCCACCTGGATTCCGGCTGGGGTATCCACAGCCAGGGCGGGCAGGCTCTCACCCGTGAGCAGCAGCCTGGCCGCCCCGGCGGCCGCCGCTGCAGCGCAGGTTCCGGTGGTATAGCCGCAGCGCAGCTGCGTCTTTCCCACCGGGAGATAGACCTCCAACTTCGCCATTCCCATCCTCTCTTTCCAAAAAGAAAGCCCTCCCAACAATGAGGGAGGGCATGCCGCCAAAACCTGCCGCACCTCTCCACCTCAGAGCTACGCAAACGCCCTTGCAGTGGGTCTCCTGGCTTGCGCTTCCTCCTCCGGCGCGCCTTCTCAGCCCTGTGGGGCCAATGGCCTGTGCGCCTTCGTCCACGCTTACAGTAGAGGTAAGACTGCGCCGGATTTTCACCGGCTTCCCCTGATGCGGTACTCCGCGGCTGCAAGTGCTTTTAATTGATCTTGTTCATTATATCAGTCTCTCTGAAAAAAGGCAAGGAGAAACGCCGGAATTTGTGGCTTTTACTCATGGAGCTTGCCGGCGACGATCATCGGTACAAACAGGCCCAGACAGGCCATCAGCGTCAGCCACAGTCTCCCCTCCGCCCACAGCAGCGGGACAAACCACTGGAGGGCCAGGTAGAGCAGGGGAAACACCACCGGCGTCACCAGCGTCCACCACCGGGCGGCGCCCAGGAGATAGGGCCAGTTCCGGTTGCTGATGCGGACACCGGCCAGGTTCAGCCGGAAGGGGCCGCTGCTGAAGGAACTGATGTCGTTTTGATCGTAGTAGGCGGGCAATACGTCGGGGGCGAACAGACAGAACCAACCTCCGAAGAGCAGGCACAGGAACTCCACCACTCCCAGGTCATTCCACAGCGCCGGCCAGGAGAAGCCCAACCCGCGCAGGAGCAGCAGCTCCAGAAGGGATGCCGCCGCGGACAGGGCAAACAGCATCCCTCTCCCCTTCCGGTTCTTCCGCTTCTGCTGCCGCTGGCTCCCAGACAGCTCCAGGGATCCGGCCACCAGCTCCTCCACCTGCTCCACCGGCAGGGGCTCCGGCCCCAGCCGCTCCCCCCGGAGCAACTCGGTCACCGTCACTCCCAGGCACTCGGCCAGGGGCGTGAGCAGGGAGATGTCGGGCAGGCTCAGCCCCCGCTCCCACTTGCTCACCGCCTTGTCGGACACGTAGAGCGTTTCAGCCAGCTCCTTCTGGGTCAGGCCCTTCTCCTTCCGCAGCCGGACAAGGAAGGCCCCAAAGGCCTCCCGATCAATTTCAAACATGGCACAGCCTCCTTCCCCGCCATTGTAGGACCCCGAGGCCCAATTTGGCAACCGACTGGCGGTAGAGCGGGCAAAAAAGTGCCGCAGAGGAGATTCCACGGCACTTTTTCAGCACTCCATGACAAAGTTGGTCAGCAGGACGCCGTGGCGTTCCACCTGCTGCTCCCGTACCACCCGCCAACCCCTCCGCTCAAAAAAGGGCCGCGCGGTCAGGGAGGCATGGGTCACCCTGGCGCCGGGCAGGGCGTCGCACAGGGCGGATGCCACCCCCCGCCGCTGCCAGTCCCTGTGGACATACAGGCGGTCCAGGTAGCCGTCCGGCGCCAGGTCGGCAAATCCCACGATGGCTCCCTCCTCCTCCGCCACCAGTGTGGTGTGGGCCAGAAAGGAAGCATTCCAGGCCGCCAAATCCACCCGTCCACTGGCCCAGGCGTCCAGCTGCCGGGGGCTGTAATCCCGGGCATTGACCGTGTGGACGGTCTCATAAAACAGCGCGGCCAAGGCAGGGCAATCCGCCGGGCGGTAGGGACGCAGCGTCATGTCCTCCGCCTCCCCCGCAGGCTCCGCCCCTTATCCACCAGGGAGCTGCCCAGCTCAAACAGGTTGAGCATCAGCTTGAGCACCGAATAGGACAATCCCAGGAAGACCAGCAGCACCAGGAAGGGCTGAAGCTCCAGCAGGCTGAGGCCGAAGTTTTCCCCAAAAAACAGGATGGTCACCGCCGAGGAGCCCGTCATGGCTCCCCACAGCACCCGGCGCTTCCAGTCAAAGGGCTTGCACACCTGATAGAGCACCAGGATGCCAATGACAATGAGCAGAATGGCGGAGATGGTGGACAGCTCCTCCGTGGTAAAGCCGAAGGCCAGGTAGAATGCCTCCACCCCCAGCACCACAATCAGGTCGGCCAGACCCCCGGGCAGGGCGGAGCGGAACACATTGGCCAAAAACTTGCCCTTCACCAGGCTGTGGTTGGGCTCCAGGGCCAGGAAGAGGGAGGGGACGCCGATGGTCACCGCGCTGAGCAGAGACAGCTGGAGGGGGGTGACGGGGTAGGGTACCGTGGCAAACAGGGAGATGATGGCCAGGCAGAAGGAGAAGATATTCTTCACCAGGTAGAGGGCGGCGGCCCGCTGGATATTGTTGATCACCCGCCGCCCCTCCGCCACCACCTTGGGCATGGCGGAGAAGTCGGAGTTGAGGAGCACCAGCTGGGCGGCGTGACAGGCGGCGTCGGCACCGGAGGCCATGGCAATACCGCAGTCGGCGTCCTTCAGGGCCAGCACATCGTTGACGCCGTCGCCGGTCATAGCCACGGTATGGCCCTCCTTCTGGAGCGCCCGTACCAGTTTGCGCTTCTGGTTGGGAGTCACCCGGCCGAATACGGTATACTGGCGCGCCGCCCGCTCGATGGCGGCGTCGGACTGGAGGGTGGCGGCGTCCACATACTTGTCCGCCCCCTCTATACCCGCCTGGCGGGCCACCTCGGACACCGTCACCGGGTTGTCTCCGGAGATGACCTTTACCGCCACCCCCTGCTGGGCAAAGTAGCGGAAGGTCTTGGGTGCGGCGGGACGTACCCGGTTGGCCAGCATGGCCAGGGCCATGGGGGACACCCGCCGGGGGTCCAGACCCTGCCGCTGGTCCGGCACGCCGTCATACTCCGCCGCCAGCAGCACCCGGTACCCCTTGGCGGACCAGGGCTCCACCTGTTCTTTCAGGTCGGCGTACCGCTGGCCCAGGATAAACTCCGGCGCGCCAACCACAAAGCTGCCGTGGCCGGGGAACACGGCGGCGCTCCACTTGGCCGCCGAGGTGAAAGGGATAACCTGAGCGGCGTGCCAGACGGAGGTGCCGTGGAACTTCTTCTGCATGGCTCGGCCGGTGTCGTTGTCCGCCTCCATCACCTTATAAAAGGCGTTGAGCGTCTCGGTGACCACCGTCTCGGCGTATTTCTCCTGGTCCAGATAGACCACCTCCCCCACCTCCATCTGGGGTTCGGTGATGGTGCCGGTCTTGTCCACACACAGCACATCCACCCGGGCCAGGGTCTCGATGCAGTTCATGTCCTGGGCCAGCACCTTGCCCTGGGCCAGGCGGATCATGCTCACCGCCAGGGCCACACTGGTGAGCAGGTAAAGCCCCTCGGGAATCATGCCGATCAGGGCGGCCACCATGGAGATCACCGCCTCTTGAGCGGTGCGCTCCAGGAAAAAGTATTCCTTGATAAACAGCGCCACCCCGATGGGAACCAACAGGATGCCGATGATTCGGATCAGCTTGTCCAGGGAGGACATCATTTCGCTCTTGCCCACAGTGACGTCTTTCTTGGCCTCCAGGGTGAGCTTGGAGGCGTAGGAGTCCGCTCCCACCCGGTCCAGCCTGGCCCGGCACCGGCCGGCCACCACGAAGGAGCCGGAGAGCAGCTCGTCCCCCGGGTTCTTCACAATGGCGTCCGCTTCGCCGGTGATAAGGGCCTCGTTCACCTGCACCTGGCCGGAGAGCACCGTGGCGTCGGCAGGTATCTGTTCCCCGGAGGCCAGCTCCGCCACGTCGTCCCGCACCAGCTGGGCCGCCGGCACCGAGACCACGCTCCCCTCCCGCACCACGTTGGCCCGGGGGGCCGCCAGCAGGCTGAGCTTGTCCACCGTCTGCTTGGAGCGCAGCTGCTGGAAAATGCCGATGGCGGTGTTGGCCAGGGCGATAAGCAGAAAGAGCATATCGTCAAAGGACCCCACCGCGATGAGCAGGGCCGCCAGGACAAGAAAGATAAAGTTAAAAAATGTGCAACAGTTGGCCCGCACAATCTGCCCCACGGTCTTGGTGGGGGATTCCACCGGGTCGTTGGCCCAGCCGTGGTGCTGCCGCTCCTTTACCTGGGACAGGTTCAGCCCCTTGTCCGGGTCCGCTGTCACCCGGGGTACCTCCCGCCGGGTCTGCTGCGCTGGTTCCGCCGGTACCTTCCGGCGCGGTCTTTTGTTCGCCATGCTCCCGCCTCTGCTTTTCTGGTCTTTTGTTGGCATTATACTGGATTTATTCCCGCCGGACAAGGGCGGCAGGCAAATCTTAACGGTTTCCTCATATTTTCCCCCTGATTTCCACAGTTCTTTCGGAGACCGTGAAAGTTTCCGGTCTGAGTTCTCCCGTTCCCCGCTATACTGGGTACAAAGGAGGGGCGCTTCATGGAACTGAAACCGGATCAAAAAACGGCCGCAGCCCGGCTGATCCTGTGCGGCGGCCTGGCGGCGGTGCTCTGGGGGGCGGCGGCAAAGTTTCCCGGGCTGGAACCCTACCGTCCCTGGCTGGAGGAGCACAAGCTGGAGGCCGGCGCCGCGACGGCGGCGGCGCTGTTTGGGCTGTCCCTGCTGCTGTTTCCCCTGCCAGAGGGGGAACGGGCGCAGAAGGAGCAGGACACCTGCTGCGGGTACAGCCCCGTGGCATAAAAAGGAGCCCGCCGCGGCGGGCTCCTTTTTGCTTACCGGAACAGGGGCAGCAGGGCGGCGCCGATGATACCGGCGTCGTTGCCCAGGGCGGCCCGCACCAGGCGGGTGCGGTGGACGCTGTTTCGGGCGTAGTCCTCCCGATTCAGAATGTAGCGCACCGGAGCCATCAGGGTCTCTCCCTGGGCGGAGGGACCGCCGCCGATGCAGAACACCTCCGGCTGGAAGATATTCACCAGGCTGGCCACCCCGCAGCCCAGATAGTCCACGTACTCGTCAATGACCTTGCCGGCGGCGGCATCCCCCTGGGCGGCGGCGTCAAAGGGGGTACGGCCGTTGACCCCCTCCAGGCCTCCCGCCAGCTGCCACAGCAGGGAGTCCGGGGTCTGCTCCATAATCTGCCGGGTCCGCTTGATAAGGGCGGTGGCGGAACAGTAGGCCTCAAAGCAGCCCTTCCGGCCGCAGGTACACAGCCGTCCGCCGTGCTCGATGACGAAGTGGCCCACCTCCATACCGGCGTAGTTGAAACCGGTATACAGCTTGCCCCCCAGTACCGCGCCGCCGCCCACTCCGGTACCCAGGGTGATGGCCACCATGGACTGACTGCCCTTTCCCGCCCCGGCGGCATATTCCCCCAGGGCGGCGGCGTTGGCGTCATTTTCCAGATAAATCTGTTTTCCCAGCCGCTTTTCCACCATAGCTGTCAGGGGTACATCCACAAAATTCAGGTTGGACCAGAACTTGATCAGTCCTGACTGGGGCTCAATGGTGCCGGGGGAGCCGATGCCAACCGACTCCACCTGCTCCAGGGTCACCCCCGCCCGTTCCGCCGCCGCCCGGGCGGCGGCGGCCATCTGATCGGCCACCTCCTCGGCAGGTACCCCCCTGGGGGTGGGCAGGCTGACCTTGCCCAGGATGGCCCCCTCTCCGTCCACGACGGCGGCGGCCACGTTGGTGCCGCCCAGATCAATGCCTAAATAGTACATACTCCCGCCTCCTGTGTAGCTTCTGCCGCCATTATAATGCAGCGGGCGGCCCGGCACAAGAGGAAACCGCCCCGAAGCGCGCTTTTCGCTTCGGGGCGGTTTCCTCCGGCTGCGCGGGACACCGTCACGCGGCGGTCTCCCGCGCCGGCCTAGGGAGGGGAGATACATGCCCCGTCCCACGGCTTTTCCGGACATACAGGTGGACCGCCAGGGAGATCACACCGCTGAGTACCATGAAGGAGTAGAAGCTGATACCCCGTGCCACCAGCACCGCCGGCGTCACCAGCCCGGCCCCGAAGAACAGGCGGAAGGCCTGCAAAAAGCCCCCCTCGGAGGCGCCCACCGCGCCGGGCAGGGGGAGGGAACCCACCGCCAGGGTGAGCAGGGCCTGGGCGCCCAGCAGCTCCAGCACCCCGTGGCCGCTGAGTCCGAAGGCGCGGTAGACCATAAAGGGGACGCTGAACAGGGCGGCCAGCTGGAGCACGGTACACCCCAGCAGCCGGACGGGCAGGGTGGGATTGCGCCGCAGGCAGTCCGCGCCCCTGCGGTACTCCTCCATCTGCCGCTCCAGCTGGGTCTCCGCGCCCGCCCGGTCCCGGACCAGGCGGAGCTTCACCAGCAGCGAAAGCACCCCGCTGCAGATCCGCCGGGCGGCGTTGGGCAGAAACATCAGGCAGAGCATCCCCACGGTGAGCGCCACATTCACCAGGATGCCGTAAAACAGCAACAGCATCATGCCGCTGCCCATCTCCACCAGCAGCCAGGGGAACAGCACCGCCGCCAGTGCGCCGAACAGCAGCAGCGTCACCTGATAGCACATGGCCAGCAGCAGCATGTTCAGCGTGCCGTGGGCGGCGGAGACCCCGTCCCTGGCCATACAGTAGATCTGGGCGGGCTGACCGCCGGTGGCGGAGGGGGTGATGGCGCTGAAGTAAAATCCCGCGAAGGAATAGCTCAGGCAGCGCAGCAGGCTGGTCCTGTGACCCAGGCAGGGGAGGATCTGACGGGTACAGGAAGCCTCAAAGCACAGCATCAGCAGCATCAGCCCCAGGCCGCCCACCAGCCAGCCCGGCCTGAGCTGCCACAGTACCGATTGCAGGCGGGCGAGCGGCATGTCCCGCAGCAGCACCCAGAAGGTGATGACCATCAGGACTGCCAGAATCACCGGGCCGATCCGGTTGCTTTTTCTCTGCATCAGGCGCACACCTCGCTCACACGGGCCGCGGCCGCCACAATTCCCGTCAGGCGGTCCGGCTCCAGCACACCCTTGAGCAGGCGCATGTTGGCCGACATGGTATCCAGCGCCCGCTGGTCGTAAATCAGCTCCCGAATGGCGTTCAGGCATTTCCCGCTCTCCTTGCCCGCCACCCGGCCGATGCCCTGGTCCACCAGGAACCGGGCGTTCTTCCGCTCCTGCTCCCAGAAAGGTTCCCAGGCCAGAATGGGCAGCTCGGAAAAAATGGCCTCAAAGGTGGTGATCCCACCGGGCTTGGTCAGGACCAGATCGGACTGGGACATGTAGTCGTATACCCGGTCGGTAAAGCCCAGAACCTGGATATGGGCGTACTTTCCCGCCAGGCGCTCATACAGCCGGCGGTTGCCGCCGGTGATGATGGTGGTGCGGACACCAGGCAGGGCGTCCAGCGCCTCATAAAAGCCGTCGCTTCTGGGCATCAGACCCAGGCCGCCCCCCATGATGAGCAGCCGGCGGGGCTCGTTCGCTCCGCGTACCCGCCGCTCCACCGGGCGGGGAGTGAGAAACTCCGCCCGGACCGGGATGCCGGTGACGCAGATCCGGACCGGGTCCACGCCCTTGTCCGCCAGCTCCTCCCGCACCTCCCGGCTGCCCACCATGTAGCAGTCGGTCCCTTCGCAGATCCACTCGGAGTGGGCCGAGATATCGGTGACACAGGTGAGCAGGGGCAGCTTGTCCCCGCTGAGCTCCTTATACCGGGACACCACCTGGGCGCAGAAGGGGTGGGTGGCAATCACCGCGTCGGGCCGGCTCTCCGCCAGCAGCTCCTCCAGCTTCTCCACAAAGTGGCCCGAGAAGCAGACGTGGGCCGGGGTGTTCTCCGTCAGCTTATAATAGGCGTTGAACAGCGCCGGGCCGCAGGTGACCAGCAGGTTGTATCCCTTATATACCACACCGGAGAGCTCCGGCATGGCGTAATTCACCAGATCCTCAATGCGCACCTGGGCGCCGGGATAGGCATCCTGAATCTGCTGGGCCAACGACTTGGACACCGACCAGTGACCCATGCAGAACTTCCCCGTCAAAATCAATACGTTCACGGAGCTCTCCTCCTTCTACCAGCTGTTAGACATAGTATAGAGGAGCTTTCTTTAGAAAACTATGGCCACTTTCTTAAAAAGAGCTTAAGAAAAAGAAACATTTTGATCACAGGGGGAGGCCACCGTCTCCGGCGGGCGTTCCGGCAGAACACAGCAGGCCGCCCCCCGCCAGCCGGGGCCGGCATAGCAGCGGAAGGCCAATCCATCCAGCTCCCCCGCCTGACCGGGGGCGATCAGAGGGACGGCGATGGTGTTGGGGTGCTGCCGCAGACCCCGGCCGGTGCATTTCACCCGGGCCTCCTTCAGGGTCCAGAGGGTATACAGGCTTCCCCAGTCTCCGCCCATGGCCTCATACCAGGCGTATTCCGCCGGGGCGCAGATATACCGGGCCAGGCCCGCCCGGCGGGGGCGCACCACCTCAATGTCCACTCCCAGGGGGGCCGCCCCCACACCGCACAGGGCCAGGCCGCTGCTGTGACTCACGTTAAAGTGGAGGTCCGGCCGCTGGGGGAAAAAGGGCTTGCCCCCCTCCTGCCGCGCCAGCTCCGGCAGCGCCGCCAGCCCGTACTCCGACGCCAGCAGCGCCGCCAGCAGTTTATATGCCTCCCCGTTTCCCTGCCAGAGTATCACTGTCCGACCACCCCTTTTTTTCAGCATACCACAGGATGGGCCGTTTGAATATCCCCTTTATTCCGCCGCTTCAAAGGTACCCAGAAACAGAGGGATTCCCCGCTCCAAATCCACGATGGCATAGCAGAAGGGCCGGTCCAGGATAAGCAGTACCGGGTCCGCTGCCTCCGGCGCCCCTGCCGGCACAGCCACCACCGTGGCCGCGGCGGCCTCGGTCCCCTCCTCATTTACCATAATCTTCGCCCGGTGGTCCACGGAGCCCACAAACAGCGGCAGGCCCTCCTTCACCCTGCCCAGGGCGGAGAGGTCGGCCTGGCCGGGGACAAAGGCGGAGGCCAGGCCCAGCTCCTTCAGGATGTCGGACAGGCAGCCTCCCCACTCCGCCTCAAATTTGGGCAGGCATAGATGCACCATGGTACCCTCCGCCTCCGCCAACAGGGCAGAAAAGGTCTCCCCGTCCAGCTTCTCCAGCCAGCCGTCCAGCTCCCCGTCAGGGAGGACGGCCGCAAAGGCCAGCCGCCCGTCGTCATAGGGCAGCACCACCCCGGCGGCGTCCGCCGTGCGGAAGTATCGCTCCATCCGCACGCCATTGGAGAGAAAGTCTGTCTCCGCCTCTCTGCCGTCGGCGGCGGTAAAGGTGCGGGTATCGGTGTTTTTGGGCTCAAATTCCTCCGCCCAGGCGGTTTTCAGCCAGAGGGCGTTGACCAGCAGCAGGGCGGTATCCCCCGCCGGCGGCTGCTGGAGCATCTGGGGAATCATGCCCCGGGTGACCGTTTCAATCCAGTCATTGACCGCGTTTTTGGTCCCCTCGGTGTCCAAATCGGCCTGATACACCCCCGCCTGATAAAAGGAAGCGCAGCGGGACAGAAACTTCTCCTCCGCCTCCAGGCTCTCATCCACCCACAGGGAGTTGCCGATGGCACACTGGGTCCCCCCCTCCAGGGACAGGTAATCGGCCAGCAGAGAGGCGGCATTTTGATTGAGGACGTCCACCTCCGCCCCCAGCAGGGCCTCAAACTCCGCCAGGGTGTCCCCGGCGGCGCCGTTGGCCGTCATGGACAGGGCCAGGGTGATGGACAGGGGAGAGAGCAGGGTGTTTTCCCCCGGCTGCCGGACGGCCCGGAGCAAATCGGCCCCCAGCGACCCAATGGCAGTATCAGCCTGGGGCTGGGCCTGCCCGTCTGCCGCAGCCTTCGGGGTCAGAATGACCGCGCCCGCCACCCGGGGAGCGGTAGACAAACCGCCGCCGCATCCAGCCAGCAGGGCCAGGGGAAGCAGCAGAGTCAGCAGCTTTCTTTTCATGGAACCCCCCTCCTTTTTCTTTGGTTGCTTTTTAGACGGAAGGTGGGGTAAAATGTTCCTGTTCTTAAGGCAGTCTTAAAGCCTTTCCCCATTTAAATTTAAATGTTATCCGTTAAACTGAGTATCCGGCATGAGGTGATGAGGTTGTATACCATTCTGATCTGTGATGATGACAAGGATATTGTCTCCGCCCTGGACATCTATCTCTCCAGCGAAGGGTTTGCCACCCTGAAGGCCTATGACGGGCTGGAGTGTCTCCGCCTGGCGGAGAGCAATCCGGTGGATCTGATCCTGTTGGACGTGATGATGCCCAATCTGGACGGTATCCACACCACCGCCAGGCTGCGGGAGCACTGCAATGTCCCCATCATCCTGCTTACCGCCAAGAGCGAGGACGCCGACAAGGTCCTGGGGCTGAACATCGGGGCGGACGACTATATCACCAAACCCTTCAACCCCATCGAAGTTATCGCCCGGGTGAAAAGCCAGCTGCGGCGGTACACCAGCCTGGGGGGCAAGTCCGCTGGCCGGGGGTCGGACCCGGCGGTACTCACCAACGGCGGCATCACCCTGGACGACGGGGCCAAATCGGTGACGGTGGACGGGGAGCCGGTCAGCCTCACTCCCCTGGAGTACAACATCCTGCTGCTGCTGATGAAAAGCCCGGGGCGGGTGTTTTCCACCAGCCAGATCTATGAGCTGGTGTGGAACGATCCCTCCCTGGGCTCGGAGAACACGGTGGCGGTCCACATCCGCCACCTTCGGGAGAAACTTGAGATTGACCCGGCCAATCCCCGGTACATCAAGGTGGTGTGGGGTCTGGGCTACAAAATGGAAAAGGCGTGAGGGCCTGGCCGCCCCCGCCTTTGGGGGAGCGGAAACGATGATAAACGCGGTACGAACAAAACCGGCGGTCCGGCTGGCCGCCCTTCTGCTGGCCGTAGCCACCGGCGTGGGCGGCTTCTGGGCCTCCCTGTTCATTCTCGCCCAGTGGGATACCCTGTGGACGGGAACGGGCTACTATACCAGCAATTCTTACTACCAGGACCTGGAAAACAGGTTTGACCAGGCCAGGGAGCTGGCCTGGCTGCTCCAATACAAGGAGTGGAAGGAGAGCCTGCCCTATCTGGACCAGCAGCGGCTGGAGGATCTGGAGGCCCTGCTGAGGGCGGACCAGACCAACTTCCGCTTTGCCGTCCGGCGCAACGACACCGGCACGCTCATCTACACCAACGGGGACGCCAACCTGCCCCTGGATACCCAGGTACACAGCGTGGAGCGGGAGGCGGTGGTCCCCACCCTGGACCAGGAGCCTGATCTGACCGACTACATCACCAGAACGGCGGCCAACACGCCGGTGCTCCACGTGATTACCGAGGAGCAGGACCTGGTGTTTACCCCCGACAATCCCAGCGGAGCCATCCGGTACGGCTACATCTACAACGGACTGGAAAACAACTGGGAGTACGACCCCGTCCCCGACGTGCGGGTGCTCACCTCGGAGCTGGTGCTGGAGTACGGGGTCACCGATCCCATGAAAGCCCAGGACGAGTTTTTGGTGGGCTATCAGGATTACGGCGAGTACGCCAGCTATCTGCCCGCCCTGGCCCTGCTGGCCCTGGCGCTGGACTGCCTGTTTATCGCCGCCCTGGTCCTGCTGCTCCGCTCCGCCGGGTGGCGGAGGGGCGCGGGCGGGCCGGCACGCAGCGGGTTTGACCGCATTCCCCTGGAGCTGCTGTTTTTGGCGCTGGGCTGGGCGGTGGTCCTGATGCTCTCCGGCGGGGACGCCATGACCTTCGGCATCAACCAAAACGGGATCTCCCGGGACCTGGTGGTGGGGCTGGCCCTCCTCTCCTGCGGGGTGGTGCTCTGCCTGCTGGCGGGGCTGCTCACTCTGGCGGTACGGGTAAAGACCCACACGCTTCTCTCCTCCACCCTGATCTGGATGTGTTTCCGGCTGACCGTCCGCTGTTTCCGGGCCATGGCCCGAAGCTGGCCCCTCACCTGGCGGATGGTGCTGGTCTTTCTGCTCTACCTGCTGGGCAGCTTTCTCACCGGCCTCACCCTGTTTCTTGTCCCCATCTACCAGGGGGCGGTTCTGGTGGGGCTGTGCCGCTGGACCCTCCAGTGGAAGGCGGTGCAGACAGGCGCCGGGCGTATCCTGGGGGGTGAGCCGGAATACCGCATCGACACCACCCACATGTACCACGACCTGGCCGCCCACGCCCAGCAGCTCAACGGCCTGGGACAGGCCGTCAACGCCGCCGCGGAGGAGCGCATTCAGAACGAGCGCTTCAAAGCCGAGCTGATCACCAACGTCTCCCACGATCTGAAGACCCCCCTCACCTCCATCATCAACTACGTGGACCTACTAAAAAAGCAGGGGCTGGACAGCCCGGACGCCCCCGCCTATCTGGAGGTGCTGGACCGGAAAAGCCAGCGGCTGAAAAAGCTGACGGAGGATCTGGTGGAGGCCTCCAAGGCCTCCACCGGCAGTCTGAGCGTTCATCTGGAGCAGCTGGGCATGGTGCAGCTGTTCCAGCAGGCCCTGGGGGAATTTGAAGAGCGGTTTGCCCAGAGCGGTCTGGCCGTCATCCCCCGCTTTCCGCCGGAGGATCTGTGGATCATGGCCGACGGCCGCCACCTGTGGCGGGTGATGGACAATCTGCTCTCCAACTGCAACAAGTATACCCAGCCCGGCACCCGCATTTACGCCGACCTCTTCCGGCGGGAGGGCCGGGCGGTGCTCACCATTAAAAACGTCTCCCGCCAGCAGCTGAACATCCCCGCCGAACAGCTGATGGAGCGGTTTGTCCGGGGGGATGAGTCCCGTTCCACCGAGGGCTCCGGTCTGGGGCTGTCCATTGCCCGCAGCCTTACCGAGCTCCAGGGCGGCCGGTTTTCCATTGAGATTGACGGGGATTTGTTTAAGGCCACACTCTCTTTCCCGGAGGTGCCGGCTTCCACCCCCGGGCCGTAAGAAACGCCGCGGGCTGTGCAAGTGTTTTCTTCCTTGCACAGCCCGCGGCTTTGTTGTTGTTTCCCTTTACGGCATGTTCTTTTCCAGCAGCGGCTGGTACTCCAGCAGCACGTCCCGGAAATAGGCCATTTTTTCCCTCCAGCCCTCTGTCCGGTAAAAGGCCGCCGCCACACAGGCCCGGATGGTTCCATCCTCCCCCAGCAGGGGAATGCCCACGCCCAGCGCATCCTGGCACACCTCGTCTATGCTGTAGGCATAGCCCTGATTCCGAATTTTGGCGTACTCCGCCAGCAGCTCCTCCCGGGTGGTGAGGGTGTTGGGGTAGCTTTTCTCAAATGTCTTGCCCTGGAGCAGGCGGTCAATGACCTCCGGGGGCTGATAGGCCGTAAGCACCTTTCCATAGCAGCCCTTGTTCACGGGAAAATACCGTCCCGGATAGTCGTTCATCTTCATGGGCTGGTGCAGCTCCACCTCCAGCAGGGAGAGAATCCGCTCCCCGTCCCGTACCGCCAGTCCCACCGACTCCTTGATTTTCCCGGAGATCTCGTCCAGAATATTCTGGATCACACTGTGGAAGTTGTTGTTGTACAAATACTTCATGCCCACATAATACAGGCCCGGGCCGATTTTGTAGCGTTCTCCCTCGCTGTCACAGGCTACCAGCTCCCGAGCCTGCAGCACCCCCAGCAGGCGGTAGACGGAGGAGCGGTTCAGCCCCGTCAGCGCGGCCAGCTCCGCCGGCTTATACTCATAGGGCGGCATGGCCAGCTGTTCCAGCAGGTCCACCGCTTTGTCTATGCTTGTATGACCGTTCTGCATATTCCGACCCTCTTGCACAAGCGGGCATACCGACATCCCGGATGCTGGTATGCCCGCTTTTCCTTTGTCAGATTGCCGCCGCTTCCATCCGCCGTACACGAAGCAAGTATAGCATATCCCCAGTCCTCAAGCAACCATTACGAGTAATTGATGGTCACGGCCACCACAATCATGATGATCTGGAGCACCACCATCAGTCCGAACAGCGGCGCCATAAACTTGTACCACTTCTGGATGGGAATGCCCATCAGGCCGCATTCGGTCGCCACCGAGGTGGGCCAGAACATGTTGGAGAAGCCGTCGCCGAACTGATAGGCCAGCACTGCGATCTGGCGGTTGAGTCCCACCGCGTCGGCCAGCGGCGTCATAATGGGCATGGCTACGGCAGCCTGGCCGGAGCCGGAGGGGATGAAGAAGTTGATCAGGTTCTGCACCACCACCATGCCTACCGCCGCCAGCTCACGGGGCAGGGTCTGGAGGAAGCTGGCCATGTAGTAGATTACGGTATCGGTGATATTGCCCTGCTCCATCACAATGGTCAGGGAGCGGGCCACGCCCACGGCCAGGGCGCCGAACACCACCTCGGAGGTGGATTTGACCAAGAAGCCGCAGATCTGGCTGAGGTTGTAGCCCCCCACCAGGCCGATGACAAAGGTCATCACCAGGAACAGGGCGGAGAGTTCGGTCAGATACCAGCCGAACTGGGTAGTGCCGATGATCAGGATCACAATAGTGAGCAAAAAGAGCCCGATGATGACTTTCTGTCTAGCCCGGAAGGGAAGCGCCTCCATCTCCTCCCGGCTCATCCCCTCATCCATACTGAACACAACGCCGCGCACCAGCGACCGGGCCGGGTCCGCCTTGACCCTGCGGGCATACCGCATCAGGTAGGCAATCGCCAGTCCCTCAAACAAAATCAGGCAGACAATACGCAGCCCGATACCAGAGCCGATGGGAACCTGGGCGATGCCCTGGGCGATGCCGATGGTGAAGGGATTCAGGGTAGCCGCGGCAAAGCCGGTGGCCACACCCAGCACCACCGCCGCGCCGCCCACCAGGCCGTCATAGCCCAGGGCGATGCCGATGCCGATGAACATGGGCAGCAGGCCGTAGGTCTCCTCATACAGGCCGAAGGTGGAGCCGCACACCCCCAGCAAAGCCATGAAGACCGGGAAGATGAGCCACTCCTTGCCGCGCATTCGCTTGATCAGCGCCCCCATGCCGCCGAAAAAGGCCCCTGTCTGGATCAGCATGAACACCATGCCGTAGGCAAAAAAGATGAAGAAAATGATGTCGGAGGCCTGAACCATGCCCTCCACAATGGCCATGACCATACCGCCCGGGCTTACCGGCGTCTGCTCAATAAACGAAAAGGAATCGCTCACCACAATCAGCCGGCCCGTCTCGTCCTCTACCCGCTCATACTGGCCGGCCGGAACAATGTAGGTGAGGATGGTGACAAAGACCAGAATGATCCCGATGATGACGTAGGTGTGGGGGAAGGTGAATTTCCTCCTTCTGGTGTTTTCTTGCGTCTGTTCCATGTGTTTCCCTCCTAATCTTCCGTTTTCCTCTGCTTCCTCTTCTATTATATTCCAGGCTCTGACGCGGCGCGGGCCAGGTAGGTGGCGTACATTTTGGCCGCCGTCATCATGCCGGCCAGCATGATGTGCTCATTCTCCATGTGGGCGCACTCCGGGTCCTCCGGGAACACCGGACCCCAACACACAAACCGGTCCATGGATTTGGCATAGGTACACCCCTGGGCCAGCAGGAACTTGCCCTCGTAGCCGTAAGATTCGTAGACCCGCTTCATCAGCTGGAGGGCGGGGAGCTTTTCGCTGACCATAATGGGGTCCTGGCACTCGATCAGTTCCGCGCGGTATCCATACTCCGTCTCGTGCCTGCGGAATGCGTCCACAATCTGCTCCCGGGTAACTCCCACCTTGTGGCGCAGGTTGATATTGAGCACAACGGCCCCGTCCTCCTTGGTGAGTACGGTAGGCACCGCCGTGGTCCTGCCCGCATACTCCCCCATGTACTGGTCGGTGCCGTCGTCCAGCTCCAGCGCCGGCACATGGTAATCCGACAGGAATCTGGCCACAAATCGGAGGAAGGAGAAGGGGTACCGCCCCTCCAGGTCTTCGCACAGTTTGACAATGGCGTTGTCCGCCAGCTCCGGCGCGGAGCTGTGGGCCGATACGCCGTTATATTCCATCCGCCCCCCGTCCCGGGTCTGGATCACCGCCAGAGAGGGAATGGTGTTTCTGCTGTCTCCCGCCGACAGAAAGAGGATCTGCTCCGCCGCCGGCTCCGCAAAAGTCAGACTGACATCTGCATATCCCTTCTCCACATTGAAGATGGGGAAATTCCCGTCTGGGGTGAAGCCGAAGGCCGGACGCTCAAATTCCTGCTTGAAGTGCTCCATATCGGTCCAGATGCCCTCCTCGCAGGTCCCCACAATCAGCCAGATCCGCTTGTTCAGCGGCACCTCCAGCTCCTTCAGCGCCCGCAGGGCGTACAGGCTCATCATAACCGGCCCCTTGTCGTCCACCGTCCCCCGGCCCCACAGGGCGCCCTGGGCCCGGGTGGCTTCAAACGGCGGATGCACCCATTTCTCCGGGTCGCCGACCCCCACCACATCCACGTGGGTCAGCACCCCTACAATCTCCCGGCCGCTGCCCAGCTCCACCACGCAGACGTCTTGGGTGGACGTCATCCTGGTTTTCATTCCAAAGTCCTCGGCCCGCCGGCGCACATAGTTCAGCGCCTCCAGGCAGGCCTCCGTCTGGCCGTGGATGCTGGGGATGGCCACCAGCTTTCGGATGTCCTCCAGCAGCTCTTCCCGCTTTTGCTCCAAATACGCGTCTATTTGTTGCCTCATATTCTGCGCTCACCTTCTTCTGTTGAGTCCCGCGGCCTCTCGGGCCGCGTCCCCTCCACGGGTCCGCGGCTGTCAACGGCCCTCCGGGCGGAGTCCGGGGACAGTGCCTGGCTTCACCTCCTTCTCCCATCGCCCCCAGGCAGTCGGCGGGTATCCCCCCGGTACAGCGCCGGGAGTCCCGCCTTCAGGTTGTTCATCTGCATGTTCACCGGCCGCAAAAATCCAGAGCCATTTGCAGGTAGACCCGGTAACACTCCGTAAGCTGGGCGGGATCAATGTACTCCCGGTCAGAATGGCAGACATCCATGCGCCCCGGTCCGTAGATGGCCACAGGCATCCCGGCATAGTGGGCCAGCAGCCCCGCGTCCGTCCAGCAGGGGCAGCCCATCAGCCTGGCCTCCCCGCCGGTGACCTTGCGATAGCTGTCCCGAAGGGTTCGCACCAGGGGCGCCTCCGGGTCCTGGAAAAAGCCCTGGTGGACATAGCCCAGGTCCATCACGCTGGCCTCCAGCACCCGCATGGTACAGCGGAACTCCGGGTCCGCCGCCGCCAGACGGTCCACCAGCCCCTGCAGCTCGTCGCAGCACTGCTGATAGCTCTCCACCCCAGGCAGAAAGCGCCGGTCCAGCTGCACGCTGCACGAACCGGCCACGGTGGACAGCTGGGTGCCTCCCTGGATCACCCCCACGTTGACGGTGCTCTCCCCCACCAGGGGCAGGGTGCGCTTCCCCAGCTCCGGGGCCAGCTGGGTGCGGACGGCCTGGATGAAATCCATGGCCTTGTAGATGGCGTTCACCCCCTGCCGGTATTCGCCGCCGTGGACGGTCCTTCCTTCAAAGTCAAAGCGGAACCACTCCAGCCCCTTCTGGGCCACGCCGATGGCCCCCGGCCCCATGGCCTCCCCCACGATGGCGGCATCCGCCCGGATTCCCTCTTCAATCATATGTACCGTACCCAGGCTGCCCTCCTCCTCGTCGGCCACTCCGCAGAACAGCAGGTCGCCCCGCAGCCGCTGCCCGCTCCGCTTTACGGCGATCAGCGCCCCCATCATGGAGGCCAGTGGGCCTTTCATATCAGAGGTCCCCCGGCCATGGAGCAGCCCCTCCTCATCCAGCCAGGGCTGGCAGGCCTTTTCCATGCCGTAGGCGGGTACCGTGTCCATATGCCCGTTGTACATCAGCGACCGCCCTCCGCCCCCGCCGGGGAGCCGAGCATAGACGTTGCAGCGCCCGTCCCGCAGCGGGGCAATCCGGCACGGGATACCCTCCCGGTCAAACACACCCTTGATATACCGGCCTATCTCCGCCTCCTGGTTTTCCAGTCCGCTGTAAGAGGGAATGGAAACCATATTCATCGTCCAGTCCAGAAGTTCCTTGGGTGTGACAAACTCACTGACGCCGTCCGCTTCCGCTGATTTTATCATAGCTTCCCCTCCTCTTTCACCTGTGTTTGGACAGTTTGCCCCATAGTTGTTCGTATATCAAACAGTTTGTTTATTTTATAAACATAGTGTAGCACAATTTTGAGGAAGTTTCAACCGTCTGATTGATTTTTTCCCGTACAATATGCATAAAAAAACAGGGCTGAGACAAAAGACGGCAAGTCCTTTGTCTCAGCCCCGCGTGCTGCCCGCTATTCCATGGCCAGGTGTCCGCGGATACGCTGAATGAGCATGTCCATGGCCACGGCGTTTTTCCCCCCCTCAGGCACAATGAGGTCGGCGTACCGTTTGGAGGGTTCCACAAACTGCTCATGCATGGGTTTGACGGTGGTGAGGTACTGCTGCACCACCGAGTCCAGGGAGCGGCCCCGCTTTTTCACGTCCCGCATGATCCGCCGCAGGATGCGCACATCGGCATCGGTATCCACAAAGATCTTGATGTCCATCATCTGCCGCAGGGCGGGCTCCACAAAGATAAGGATCCCCTCCACCAAAATCACCGGCGCGGGACACACCTCCACCGTCTCCGCCGAACGGTTGTGTACCGTATAATCATAGGTGGGGCTCTCCACCCGCTCCCCCTGGCGCAGCGCCTCCAAATCGGCCACCAGTCTGGGGGTGTCAAAGGCGTCGGGGTGGTCGTAGTTCAGCTTGCAGCGCTCCTCATAGGGCATATCGTCATGGGCCTTGTAATAGTTGTCGTGGTACAGGATGGAGACCGAGTCCCCAAACCGCTCCTTCAGCCCCAGCGTCAGGGTGGTCTTGCCCGAACCGGTTCCGCCGGCGATGCCGATAATCATGGTATCCATTTCCGTCCGCTCCCCTGTCTCTTTCTTTGTTCTCCGGCCCGCTACGGCCGGATGCGCAGCCATTTCTCCCCCCGGGGCAACGCCTGACCAATGGCGGCGGCGGCCACGCCGGCGTCCGTCAGGCGGTCCAGCAGCTCCTTCGCCCTGTCCTCCGCCACGCTGAGCAGCAGTCCCCCGGCGGTCTGGGGGTCGTAAAGGCAGTCCAGCCGCTCCCGGGCCACCGCTCCCGCCAGCTCCACATCGCCCTGAGCAAAGTCCCGGTTGCGGTAGGCCCCGGCGGGGATGATGCCATCCAGGGCCAGCTCCAGGGCCAGGGGTACCACCGGCACCTTGCCGGCCCACAGTTCGAGGGTACAGCCGCTGCCCTGGGCCATCTCCCTGGCGTGACCCACCAACCCGAACCCGGTGATGTCGGTACAGGCGTGGGGCCGTATCGGAGCCGCGGCTTCGGCGGCATACTTGTTCAGAGTGGTCATCAGCGCCACCATCTGATGGTGAGCATGCTCATCCAGCAATTCCGCCTTGGCGGCGGTGGTGAGGATGCCGGTACCCAGGGCCTTGGTGAGCACCAGAATGTCCCCCTCCCTGGCCCCGCTGTTGGTGAGGATGGCGTCGGGATGGGCAAAGCCGGTGACACACAGGCCGTACTTGGGTTCCTGGTCCTCAATGCTGTGACCCCCGGCGATCACCGCCCCGGCCTCCGCCACCTTGTCGGCGCCTCCGGCCAGGATCTCTCCCACCGCCTCCACCGGCAGGCAGGAGGGAAAAGCCAGCAGATTCATGGCCAGCCTGGGCTGACCCCCCATGGCATATACATCGGAAAGGGCGTTGACGGCGGCAATCTGACCAAAGGTATAGGGGTCATCCACCACCGGCGGGAAGAAATCCACCGTCTGGATCAGGGCCACCTGGTCGCTGATTTTGTACACGGCTGCGTCGTCGCTCTCATCAAATCCCACCAGCAGCCTGGGGTCGGCGGTCCTGGGCAGGCCCGCCAACACGTTCCTTAGGACACCCGGTCCTATCTTGGCCCCTCACCCACCGGCCGTGGTCATGGCGGTCAGGCGCAGTTTCTCGTACGGCATCTGGTCACCCCCTTTCTCTTCTCAGTCCAGTGTACCCTATTTCCGCCTAAAATGCAATTCCCGCCGCACCCTCTTTCTCTCCCCGGCATAGCCTGAAAGTGAAAAAACCTGAGATTTGGAGGGTCGCCTATGCAAGCGCAGCTAACGGTACATTTTTTTCTGGGGGCCAACTCCCCCTCCGGCTTCTACTCTCTGTACGATCAGCTCATTGACCTGGAGGAGGCGGAGGAACTCTTTATCCTGAAGGGCGGCCCGGGATGCGGCAAGTCCTCCCTTATGCGCCGGGTGGGGGCGTCCATGGAGGCCCACGGTCTGGCGGTGGAGTACATCGACTGTTCCGGGGACCCGGACTCCCTGGATGCGGTGGTGATTCCCGCCCTGAACACCGCCATTGTGGACGGCACCGCTCCCCATGTGGTGGAACCCAGATACCCCGGGTTGGTAGAATCTTATGTCAATCTCGGCGCATGCTACAACCGGGCGGGTCTGCTGCCGGCGCGGGAGGAACTGAAGGGGTGCATGAAGGGCTACAAGGGCTGCTACCAGCGCTCGTACCGCTGCCTTACCGCCGCCGCCCAGCTTGCGGAGGACAACCGCGCTCTCCTGCTTACCCAATCCCTGGAGGACAAACTGGCCCGGCGGGCCAGGGGGATTCTCTCCCGGGAAGTGAAGGGAACGGGTCCACGGGAGGGCCGGTCGGTCCAGCGGTTTTTGGGTGGAATCACCTGGAAGGGTGAGGTGTGCTATTTCGACACGGTGGAATTGTTATGTAACCGTGTGTATGAGTTGTCCGACACCTGGGGGCTGGCCCACGGAATGCTGGTGCAGCTGGCCGCCGGAGCTATGGCCGCAGGCCGGGACGTGATCGTTTGTCCCTCCCCCCTCTGTCCCCAACGGATGGAGCACCTGCTCATTCCCCAGCTGTCCCTGGCCTTTGTAAGCACAACCGCTGCTCACCCCTGGCCCCACAAGCCATACCGGCGCATCCGGCTGGACGCCATGGCCGACCCGGAGCTGGCCCGCCGCAACCGGGCCAGGCTCCGCTTTGCCCGCAAGGTGTCCGCCGCCCTGCTGGAGGAGGCAGTGGACGCCCTGGCCCAGGCCAAGGCCATGCACGATGAGTTGGAGCGCCTCTACAATCCCCACGTGGACTTTGCCCAGGTATACGCCATGGCGGACCAGCTGACAGAGCACCTGGAGGCGCGGCTCTGATGCCCTGAATTTTTGCAGGATTTTTGCTTTCTCTTGCACAAAGTGCCGCCGGAGCCTTTATTAGGAGGCGCCCCGGCGGCGCTTTCCCTGTTTTCTTCGCCGTTTGCAGGCGCGCGAAAAAAAGCTGCACTTTTCGTCAAACAGGTCCTTTTTGCCCCGAGAACCCCCATTGACAGAATTGCCGGGGGGCTTTTATAATGCCCTTGACAACGCATCCAAATTTTGCGTGGAAGGGAGGCCATCTTTTGGAACACCTGTTGGCGCCGCTGGTGGGGGACGCCTCCCCCGTCACGGTGATCGGGCTGTGCAAGAACGCCGGAAAAACCACCGCCATGCGCCGGCTGATGGCGGAGCTGGGGGAGGAGCGGCTGGCCCTCACCTCGGTGGGCCGGGACGGTGAGAGCACCGATCTGGTGACCGGCACAGAAAAGCCCGACTTGTATGTAAAGGCCGGGGACCTGTTTGCCACCGCCCGGGGGATGCTCTCCCTATGCGACCCCACCCTGGAGGTGGTGGGCCTCACCGACGTAATGACACCTCTGGGTCCGGTGGCTATTCTGCGCGCCTTGTCCGACGGCTATGTGCAGCTGGCGGGACCCTCCGCCGCCGGACAGCTCCCCCCGCTGACGGAGACCTTCCTGGAGCTGGGTGCTCAACGTGTGCTCATCGATGGCGCCGCCGGGCGCAAGTCGCTGGCCGGCGCAGGAGTGGAGGGGGTTGCGCTGCTGTGTACCGGTGCCTCCCTGGACCGGGACATGGAGCTGGTGGTGGCGGAGACCGCCCACACCTGCTGGCTGTTCGGCCGCAAGCCCCCGGAGGCACCCGGCCTGCGTCAGGCCCTGGAGGGTCTGCAAGCGCGATTTGCCCTGTTTACCCCGGAGGGGACGCCTGTGGAGCTGCCACTGGATGAGGCCGGCAGCCCCCGATGGAACAAGCTGCCCCGGCAGCCCCTGGCGGTATGGGCCGCCGGCGGAATTACGGACCCGCTGCTCAAAACTCTGGCCCGGCGGGGCGCGCCCACCACCCTTATCGCCGCCGACGCCACCCATGTGCTGGCGGGGCGCTCCGCCCTGGATCTGTTCCTGCGCACCGGGGGAGAGCTGCTGGTGCGCCGGGCGCTCACCATCGCGGCGGTGGCCGCCAACCCCTGGTCGGCCTACGGCTGGCATTTTGAGCCGGAGAAATTTGTACAGGCCCTGCGGCAGGCCGTTGACCTGCCGGTGGTCAACGTGAAGGAGGCATAGCCATGAAACTGACCTTGGAACTGCGGGAGAACGCCGGCCTGCAATGGGTGCTGGAGCGGCTGAGCCCCCTCTCCCCCTTCGGCCGGACGGCGGCGCGGGACCTGCGGTGGTATGGTCCCGGCCAGGAGGCTTCACTGGAGGAGGAGCTGGACAACGTGGCCCTGGCCATGGAGCTGTGGAATGCCGGCAGCACCGCTCCCCAGGAGCAGCCCTGTTCCTGCGGCGGGGCGGAGCTGGACCCGGCGGAGCGGAAGGAGGCCGCCGCCGCTCTGCGGGGGGTGACCAAGCAGCTGCCCCTGTTTCACGACATCCGGGGCTCCTTCGACCGGGAGGCCGGGGTCCCCTTCGACCTGGTGGAGCTGTTTGAGATCAAGCACTTTCTGGTAACCTTCGAGCGGCTGGAGCAGGCCTATGCCGCCATGCCGCCTCTGGCCGGTATTTCCTTCCCCTCCCTGGCGGAGGCTCTGGAGCTGATGGATCCGGACGGCAGGCGGCTGCCCACCTTCACCGTGGCCAACTGCTACCACAACGACCTGGCCCCCCTGCGGGCGGAAAAGGCCAAGCTGGAGAAGGCCATCCGCATGACCCAGGAGGACAAGCGCCGCCCTCTGCTGGAAAAGCGGCGGCAGCTGGCGGTGCGGGAGGACCAGCTGGAGCTGGTGGTCCGCCAGGAGCTGACGGAACGGCTGATGGTGTGGAGGGAGCGCTTCCTCTCCTGCATGGAGACCCTGGGGCGGCTGGACCTCCTTGTGGCCAAGGCCAAACTGGCCCTGCGCTTCGGCTGCGTCCGCCCCGCCCTCAGCCGGGACAAGTCCATCACCCTTCGGGGGGTGCACCATCCCCAGGTGGAGGAAGATCTAAAAAACCGGGGGGAGCGCTTTACCCCCCTGGATTTGGATTTGGGCAGAGGCTGTACTGTTATCACCGGCGCCAATATGGGCGGCAAGACGGTGTCCCTCCGCTCCACCGTCCTCTCCCTGCTGCTGTGCCAGTGCGGCTTCTTCGTGTTCGCCCAGTCCGCCGCCCTTCCCCTGTTTGAGCGGGTGGAACTCATCCTGGCCGACAGCGGCCCGGGGGCCGGCGGCCTGTCCTCCTTCGGCAAGGAGGTCCACCTGCTGGACAAGCTGCTCCAGGAGACCAGGGACCAGTTCTTCTTTGTGGCCCTGGACGAGTTCGCCCGGGGTACCAACCCCCAGGAGGGAGCCGCCCTGGCCCGGGCGCTGGTGCGCCACCTGGGCGGGTTGGACTGCGTGGCCCTGATGACCACCCACTACGACGGGGTGAGCGACGTGGCCGGCGCCCACTACCAGGTGGCCGGCTTGGTGCGGGATATCCAGGGCGACGAGGGGGACGACCCCCGCAAGCGTATTGCCCGGCGGATGGACTACCGCCTCCTCCCCGCCCCGCCGGGCGCTCCCTGCCCCCGGGATGCCCTGCGGGTGTGCCGGCTGCTCAAGCTGGACGACACCTTGATGGAGCTGTTCCAAGCGGACCTATAACCTTCCGCGCAGGCGGTCCCCCATATCTCCGGGACCGCCTGCGTCCGCTTTTGCGATGTCCTGCTGTAGCGTACAAAAGTCTCCGGCAGGCAGAAAAATTTTGTACATCGAATTTTTTAAAAAATAGTTGACAAACGAATTGGGCTGGGGTATAGTGAATTTGTCAAAAGTGAATAACATGCATGGATAGAGGCGCGGAGCGCAAGGTAGCGGTACAATGGCAAGGGCAGGCGAGCCCGAAGTGTATCGTGAATGTCCGCTCCGCCGAAGGGGGACGTGAATCGCACAGCCCTCCCCCTGAGTCGTAGGCCCAGCGCTTACGGATTGTCATGAGTCACATGAAGCGCTATTTGTGTCTGAACGAGAGTTACCCCTCCCGCGGACATGAGTAGTGTTTTTTTGTTCATGAAGCGCTATCCCGCCGGAAGAGCATCTCCTAACCGGCGGGATAGCGTTTATTTTTTGGAGGAGGCGTGTTATGGAAAAGCTGATTATCACCGCTGCCATCTGCGGCGCAGAGGTCACCAAGGCGCACAACCCCGCGGTCCCCTACACGGTGGAAGAGATGGTCCGGGAGGCCAAGAGCGCCTTTGAGGCGGGCGCCGCTGTGATTCACGTTCACGTCCGGGAGGACGACGGCACCCCCACCCAGGACCGGGAGCGGTTCCGGGTGGTGCTGGACGCCATCAAGGAGGCCTGCCCCGGCGTCATTCTCATCCCCTCCACCGGCGGCGCCACCGGCATGACACCCGAGGAGCGGCTTCAGCCCACCGAGCTTTGTCCTGAAATGGCCACGCTGGACTGCGGCACCTGCAACTTCGGCGATGATATTTTCGTCAACGACATGCCCACCATGCGGGCTTTCGGCAAGCGGATGATCGAAAACAAGATCAAGCCCGAGTATGAGTGCTTTGAGATCGGCCATCTGGACACCGTGGTGAACATGGCCAACAAGGGTCTGGTCCCCGGCGCCCCCATGCAGTTCAACTTCGTGCTGGGCGTGTCCGGCTGCACCCCCGCCACGGTGGGCAACCTGGACTACCTGGTGAAGCAGATTCCCGCCGGCTCCACCTGGACGGTCACCGGCATTGGCCGGGGCGCCTGGCCCATGGTGGCCGCCGGAATCGTGATGGGCGGCAACGTCCGGGTGGGTTTTGAGGACAACATCTACCTGGAAAAGGGCCGCAAAGCCGCCTCCAACGGCGAGCTGGTGGAAAAGGTGGTGGCTCTGGCCAAGCTGCTGGGCCGCGAAATCGCCACCCCCGACGAGGCCCGGAAGATCCTGTCTCTGGCATAACTGTATAAGTAAAACGCTCCCCAACCAACATACAAAATGAAACAGGAGGAATGTTCTATGCAGAAGAAAGGCAACAAATACGGCACCCACCGCGTCATTGAGCCCCAGGGGCTGCTGACCCAGGCCGCCAAGAAGATTGACAACACCATGGAGTGCTACTCCAATGAGATTTTGTGCGACGTCTCCGCGCTGAATATCGACTCCGCCTCCTTCACCCAGATTTACGAGGCCTGCGGCAAGGATCTGGGCAAAACCGAGCAGATGATCCTGGACATCGTGGGCGAGCGGGGCAAGATGCAGAACCCGGTCACCGGCTCCGGCGGCATGTTCATCGGCACCGTGAAGGAGATCGGCGAGGATCTGCAGGGCAAGATCGACCTGAAGGTGGGCGACAAGATCGCCTCTCTGGTGTCCCTGTCCCTCACCCCCCTGAAGATCAACAAGATCAAGGCCATTCACCCCGAGATCGACCGGGTGGACGTGGACGCCCAGGCCATCCTCTTCGAGTCCGGCCTGTACGCCAAGCTGCCTGACGACATGAGCGAGGAGTTGGCTCTGGCCGCCCTGGACGTGGCCGGCGCCCCCGCCCAGACCGCCAAGCTGGTCCGGCCCGGCGACAGCGTGCTCATCCTGGGCGGCGCCGGCAAGGGCGGCATGATGTGCTGCTACGAGGCCATGAAGCGGGTCGGCCCCACCGGCAACGTGGTGGCCCTGGTCATCTGCCAGGAGGACGCCGATCTGCTCAAGAGCATGAACCTCTGCCACCATGCCATCGTGGGCTCCGCCACCAACCCGGTGGAGGTGCTGGACAAATCCCTGGCGGTCAACGGCGGCAAGGAGTACGACATCTCCATCCTCATCGTCAACGTCCCCGCCTGCGAGATGAGCGCCATCCTCCCCGTCCGGGACAACGGCACCGTGTACTGCTTCTCCATGGCTACCGACTTTGCCAAGGCCGCCCTGGGCGCCGAGGGCTGCGGCAAGGACGTCACCATGGTCATCGGCAACGGCTACACCAAGGATCACGCCGAGATCACCCTGTCCGAGCTGAGAGAGAACCCCCAGCTGAAGGCTTACTTCGAGAAGAAGTACCTGTAAGACGTAGTTTCCCCGCACTCTGCGGGCAGACGATACCCGATGTGACATTCCCGTGGCACAGCATCCGGCCCGGGCGCCGGCGGAGACATTCCTCCTCCCCAACCCTGTCCCCCGCCGTCATCCCGGCAAGGAGGGCTGACCCGCGGATCTCGCATCCCCACACTGACTGAGAAAGGATGACCTTGTTATGGTAGAGTCCCGCCGTAAGATCCTGTTCCCCAACGTGACCGATGAAGAGTGGAATGACTGGCACTGGCAAGTCAAAAACCGCGTCGAGACGCTGGAAGACCTGAAGAAATATGTGGATCTGACTCCGGAGGAAGAAGAGGGTGTCAAGGCCTGCCTGGGTACCCTGCGCATGGCCATCACTCCCTACTACCTGTCTCTGATCCAGCCCGGCGATCCCCACGACCCCGTCCGGCTCCAGGCCGTTCCCACCGCCAAGGAGCTGCACCAGTCCCCCGCCGACCTGCTGGACCCCCTGCACGAGGATGAGGACTCCCCCGCTCCCGGTCTGACCCACCGCTATCCCGACCGCTGCCTGCTGCTCATCACCGACCAGTGCTCCATGTACTGCCGCCACTGCACCCGCCGCCGTTTCGCCGGCCAGCATGACGCCGGCCTGCCGGTGGACCAGGTGGATCAGGCCATCGAGTACATCCGCAACACCCCCCAGGTCCGTGACGTGCTGCTCTCCGGCGGCGACGCCCTGCTGGTGAGCGACGAGCGGCTGGAGTACATCATCGCCAAGCTGCGTGAGATCCCCCACGTGGAGATCATCCGCATCGGCTCCCGTACTCCCGTGGTGCTGCCCCAGCGCATCACCCCCGAGCTGTGCAACATGCTGAAGAAGTATCACCCCATCTGGCTGAACACCCACTTCAATCATCCCAACGAGATCACCCCCGAGTCCGCCGCCGCCTGCGCCCGTCTGGCCGACGCTGGCATCCCCCTGGGCAACCAGTCCGTGCTGCTGGCCGGCATCAATGACTGCGTGTACACCATGAAGAAGCTGGTCAACGAACTGGTGAAGATTCGGGTACGTCCCTACTACATCTATCAGTGCGACCTGTCCATGGGTCTGGAGCACTTCCGTACTCCCGTCAGCAAGGGCATCGAGATTATCGAGGGCCTGCGGGGCCACACCTCCGGCTTCTGCGTACCCACCTTCGTGGTGGACGCCCCCGGCGGCGGCGGCAAGACCCCGGTTATGCCCCAGTACGTCATCTCCCAGACTCCCAAGAAGGTCATCCTCCGCAACTACGAGGGCGTGATCACCACCTACACCGAGCCGGAGCACTACACCGACTGCCAGTGCGACTACTGCACCGGCAAGAAGAAGAAGGAGCTCATGGGTGTAGCCGGACTGGAGCGGGGTCAGGCCCTGTCCATGGAGCCCGCCGGGCTGGAGCGGCATAAGCGCTCCCACCACGAGGAGTAATCGTTCCACCGCACACAGCGGATCGCCGCTTCCACAGGGCGATCCGCTGCCCCCCGTTTTTTAGTTAGAAAGAATGGAAGTGATTGATGTTGGAATCCAAGCTGAACCTTGATTTCAAGCTGGTGGAGCAGGCCCGGGCGCATGCCTCCCGGGTGGCTGACGACACCCAGCGTTTCATCGACGGCTGCACCACTGTGGCGGTGGAGCGCACCATCTGCCGCCTGCTGGGCATCGACGGAGTGGACGGCTCCGACGTTCCCCTGCCCAACGTGGTGGTGGAGCATCTGTTGGACAAGGGCGGCCTGCCTCAGGGCGCCGCGTTCTGGATCGGCAATGCCATGGTGGAGACAGGGAAGGAACCCCAGGGCATCGCCGAGGACGTGGCCGCCGGCGCGCTGGATCTGACCGCGCTGCCCGCCCACAGTGAGGCGGACATTCACGCCGCTCTGGAGCCCATCGTGACGGCCAGCCTGACCAAGATCGCCGCCCGCCGCAAGCGCCGGGAGGACTTCATCGCCGCCCACGGCGGGGAGAAGCAGGGTCCCTGGATCTACCTGATCGTGGCCACCGGCAATATCTATGAGGACGTGGTGCAGGCCACCGCCGCCGCCCGCCAGGGCGCCGACGTTATCGCCGTCATCCGCACCACCGGCCAGTCCCTGCTGGACTATGTGCCTTACGGCGCCACCACCGAGGGCTTCGGCGGCACCTACGCCACCCAGGAAAACTTCCGCCTCATGCGGGAGGCCATGGACAAGGTGGGCGAGGAGCTGGGCCGCTACATCCGGGTGTGCAACTACTGCTCCGGCCTGTGTATGCCTGAGATCGCCGCCATGGGCGCCTTCGAGGGTCTGGACGTCATGCTCAACGACGCGCTGTACGGCATCCTCTTCCGGGACATCAACATGCAGCGCACTCTCATCGACCAGTCCTTCTCCCGGGCTATCAACGCCTACGCCGGGGTGGTCATCAACACCGGCGAGGACAACTACCTCACCACCGCCGACGCGGTGGAGGAGGCCCACACGGTGCTGGCCTCCCAGTTCCTCAACGAGGCCTTCGCCCTCCGGGCCGGCCTGCCTGAGGAGCAGATGGGTCTGGGTCACGCCTTTGAAATCGACCCCGCCGTGGAGAACGGCTTCCTCTACGAGCTTGCCCAGGCCGAAATGGCCCGGGAGATCTTCCCCAACGCCCCCCTGAAGTACATGCCTCCCACCAAGTTCATGACCGGCAACATCTTCCGGGGCCACGTGCAGGACGCCCTGTTCAACATGGTGACCATCCTCACCGGCCAGAAGATCCACCTGCTGGGCATGATGACCGAGGCCATCCACACTCCCTTCCTGTCCGACCGTTTCCTGGCCATCCAGAACGCCCAGTATATCTTCCGCACCATGCACGATCTGGGCAGCGAGATCGTCTTCAAGGACGGCGGCATCATGCAGAACCGGGCGGCCGACGTGCTCCACAAGGCCACCGACCTGCTGGGTCAGATTGAGCAGCTGGGCATTTTCGAGACTCTGGAGCGGGGCATTTTCGCCGATATCAAGCGGCCTCGGGACGGCGGCAAGGGCCTGGAGGGCGTCGTGAACAAGGCGCCCGGGTACTTTAACCCCTTCCTGGCTCCCATGATGAAAGGGGGTGCCGGCAAATGAGCTCCGGACTGTATCAGATTCGTGACAAAGATTTGGACACCACCCTGGATTTGACCCGGCTGAAACCCTACGGCGACACCATGAACGACGGCAAGGTGCAGCTCTCCTTCACCCTGCCGGTCAAGGACGACGACAAGGGCGCCGCCGCCGCGGTACTGATGGCTCAGAAGATGGGCCTGGCCGACCCCAACGTGGCTCTGCGGCAGAAGCTGGACGAGGCTTTCACCTTCTATGTGGTATACGGCTCCCTCACCCACACCATTAACTACAACGAGATCGTGGTGCAGACCGTGGCCGACGAGGCCATGGGCATGGACGAGACCGACGAGTTCCTTAGGGAACGGTTGGGCCGCAAGCTGGTAGTGGTGGGCGCCTCCACCGGCACCGACGCCCACACCGTGGGTATTGACGCCATCATGAACCGGAAGGGCTTTGCCGGCCACTACGGCCTGGAGCGCTACGAGATGATTGAGGCCTACAACCTGGGCTCCCAGGTTCCCAATGAGGAGTTCCTCAAGAAGGCCGCCGAGGTCAACGCCGATGTGCTGCTGGTCTCCCAGACCGTCACCCAGAAGGACGTCCACATCCAGAACCTCACCGAGCTTATCGAGCTGGCCGAGGCCGAGGGTGTCCGGGAGAAGTACATCTTCTGCTGCGGCGGCGCCCGTATCACCCACGCTCTGGCCAAAGAGCTGGGCTATGACGCCGGCTTCGGCGCCGGCACCTATGCAGACGATGTGGCCACCTTCTGCGCCAAGGAAATGGTGCGCCGTCTGGGCAAATAACTTTGTTTTCCTCTCTTTTCCCCTCTTTTTCTCTGTAAAGGAAGGCGGGGTCCCGTTTGGGACCCCGCCT
>NZ_CALXFV010000002.1 GCF_944387675.1 uncultured Flavonifractor sp.
GGGGGCGGAGCCGTGGATGGGTTCATACGGGCCGGGGGCGGTATCCCCGATGGAGGCGGAGGGCAGCAGGCCGATGGAGCCGGTGACCATAGAGGCCTCGTCGGACAGGATATCGCCGAACATATTCTCGGTGACCACCACATCAAACTGGCCGGGGTCCCGGACCAGCTGCATGGCGCAGTTGTCCACCAGCACGTCCTCATACGCCACGTCTGGATATTCTGCTGCCAGGCGGTGCATTACGCTTCGCCACAGGCGGCTGGTTTCTAGTACGTTGGCCTTGTCCACGCTGGACACCTTCTTCCGGCGCAGCCGGGCCAGCTCAAAAGCACGGCGGCCGATGCGCTCAATCTCCTTTTCGGAGTAGGCCATCAAATCGGTGGCCTCCATTCCCCGGTCCTGGGTCTGGTACTTGTCCCGCTTGCCGAAGTAGATGCCGCCGGTGAGCTCCCGGACCATCATCAGATCAATGCCTTTCTCCGCCGTCTCCTTTTTCAGGGGACAGGCGTCGGCCATGGCGGGCCGCAGAGCCGCAGGCCGCAGGTTGGCGTACAGGCCCAGGTCCTTGCGGATGGCCAGAAGGGCGGTCTCCGGCCGCTGCTCGGCGGGCTTGTCGCTGCCCCACTTGGGGCCGCCCACGGCGCCCAGCAGTACCGCGTCGCAGGCCCGGCACTTCTCGGCGGTCCCGTCGGGGTAGCTCTTCCCCACCGCGTCGGTGGCGCAGCCGCCCAGCAGGACGTCCTCATAAGCAAAGGTATGTCCGAACTTCTTCCCCACGGTGTCCAGAACCTTGACGGCCTCCTCCACCACTTCGGGTCCGATGCCGTCCCCCCGGATGAGGGCAATCTTATAGTTCATTTCGCCACACCTCGCGCTTTCAGAGAGTTGAGCAGGCCGCCGGCCTGAATGATGCCGTCCACAAAGTCCGGAAAGGGCGCTGCCTGCCAGGTCTTGCCCTGGGTCTCATCGGTGATGACACCGGTGGCAAAGTCCACGCTGACGGTATCCCCCGCCTGAATAGCCGCGGCGGCCTCGGCGCTCTCCATAATGGGCAGGCCGATGTTGATGGCGTTGCGGTAGAAGATGCGGGCAAAGGAGGGGGCGATGACGCACTTGACACCGCAGGCCTTGATGGCCAGGGGGGCGTGCTCCCGGGAGGAGCCGCAGCCGAAGTTGCTGCCCGCCACGATGATGTCGCCCGTCTCCACCGTGGAGGCAAAGGCGGCGTCAATGTCCTCCATGCAGTGGGAGGCCAGGGACTTCTCGTCAGGGGCGTTGAGATACCGGGCGGGGATAATCACGTCGGTATCCACGTTGTCGCCATACTTATATACTTTCATACCAAAACCTCCCTTACAGCTTCCTGGGGTCGGCCACGCAGCCCGCCACGGCGGAGGCGGCGGCCACCGCAGGATTGGCCAGAATAATCTCGGAGGATACGGGACCCATCCGCCCCACAAAATTTCGGTTGGTGGTGGAGATGGCCCGCTCGTTGTCGGACAGCACCCCCATGTGTCCCCCCAGACAGGGGCCGCAGGTGGGGGTGGACACGGCGCAGCCCGCCTCAATGAAAATCTGAATCAGACCCTCCGCCATAGCGTCCAGGGTGATCTGCTGAGTGGCGGGGAGCACAATACACCGCACACCCTTGGCCACCTTCCGGCCCTTCAGCACCGCCGCAGCCTGGCGCAGGTCGTCCAGCCGCCCGTTGGTGCAGGAACCAATGACCACCTGCTGGATGGGGGTCCCCTCCACCTGGTCAATGGTGCGGGTGTTGGAGGGCAGGTGGGGCAGGGCCACCGTGGGCTGGAGGGTGGACAGGTCGATGACCACCTCCTGGTCATACACTGCGTCCGGATCAGCTTCCACCGCCTCCCAGGGGCGGGTCACCCGGCCTGCCAGATAGGCCCGGGTCTTGTCGTCCACCGGGAAGATCCCGTTCTTGGCCCCCGCTTCGATGGCCATGTTGGCAATGGTGAAGCGGTCGTCCATGGACAGCTCTCCGACCCCCTCCCCGGCAAACTCCAGGGACTTGTACAGGGCTCCATCCACGCCGATGGTGCCGATGAGGTGGAGAATCACGTCCTTGCCGGACACATAGGGCTGGAGCTTGCCTTTCAGGGTGACCTTGATGGCGGCGGGTACCTTGAACCAGGCGAGACCGGTGGCCATACCGGCGGCCATATCGGTGGAACCCACGCCGGTGGAGAACATTCCCACGGCGCCGTAGGTGCAGGTGTGGGAGTCGGCGCCGATCATGCACTCGCCGGGGGCGGTAAGCCCCTGCTCCGGCAGCAGGGCGTGCTCCACGCCCATGCACCCCACGTCATAAAAGTGGGTGATGTCAAACCGCTCGGCAAACGCCCGGGCCTGGGCGCACAGCTGGGCGGATTTGATATCCTTGCAGGGGGTGGAGTGGTCCAGCACCAGGGCGATTTTGTCCTTGTCAAAGACCTGGGTCAGGCCCGCCTTGTCAAACTCCGTGATGGCAACCGGCGCGGTGATGTCGTTGCCCAGCACCAGATCCAGCTTCGCCTCCACCAGCTGGCCGGGGACAACGTGATCCAGACCGGCGTGCCTGGCCAGGATCTTCTGCGTCATGGTCATTCCCATGGTTGAGAGCCTCCTTACTTGATTTGAGGTCAGGATACCACAGGGGGTTGCCAAAAGAATGTAAACCATGCTACAATTAAAAAAGGAGGGATGGCCATGCTGCGCAACAACTGGACTCCGCTGGCCGACGGCCAGCCCATTCTGCACAAGCAGCCGGGACAGCTGATCTATCTGCAGGACACCCGGGCGGACTGTTTTTATTACATTGTCTCCGGTACGGTAAAGTGTTTCATCAGCTCGCCGGAGGGGGAGGAGCGCATCCTCACCCTGCCCCACGCGGGGGAGCTGATCGGCGAGGCCTCCTTTTTTGATCAGCAGCCCCGAGTCTCCTCCGCCATGGCGGTGACGAAATGCGCACTGGTTTCAGTGGACCGGCAGCGGCTGGAGCAGGTGTTCTCCGCCCGGCCCGGCCTGGCCATTGCCATGCTGGAGGATCTGGCCCGCCGGGTGAGGCTGCTCTCCAGCCATGTGGACGGGGAGTTCCTCCAGGCGGATAAGCGGATTGCCCGCCACCTGCTGTCGCTCATTCCGGAGGCGGACGGCAGGCTGCGGTGTACCCATGAGGAGATCGGCGCCTCAGTGGGGGTGAGCCGGGTAACCGTCAGCCGCGTGCTGGGGGAGTTTGACAAAAGAGGCTGGGTTCAGACCGGCTACAAGCTGCTGCGGCTGCTGGACCGGCAGGCGCTGGAGCGCTTTTTGCAGGACAGCTAAAAAAGGGCATGGGAAACGGAAAGGTTTCCCATGCCCTTTGTCACAATATGATACAGATAAGGCCGCCGGAGCCTTCGTTGATGATGCGCTGGAGGGTCTCCTGCAATTTGGCCCGGGCGTCCTCCGGCATCCGTTTGAGCTTGCCGTTGAGGTCTTCACTCACCAGCTCATGGAAGGACTTTCCGAAAATGTTGGACTGCCAGATGGCCTTGGTGTCCCCCTCAAACTCCTGGAGAAGGAAATTAACCATTTCCTCGCTCTGTTTCTCGTTGCCCACGATGGGCGAGACCTCGGTCTCAATATCCGCCCGGATCATATGGATGGAGGGGGCGGAGGCCTTCAGCCGCACTCCGTAGCGCCCCCCCTGCTTGACGATTTCCGGCTCCTCCAGCACCAGCTCGTCGGTGCTGGGGACCACAATGCCGTAGCCGGTGGCCTTGACCTCCTCCAGGGCGCCGGAGACCTTGTCGTACTCCGCCTTTACGTGGGACAGCTGGCTGAGCAGCTCCAGCAGGTCGCCGTCGTCGTGGACCGCAAAGCCGGACTGCTGGGAGAGGGTGTCGTAGAACAGCTCCCTGGGCAGCTCCAGACGGGCGGCCGACAGGCCGGTACCCAGGCTGATGTTGGTGATGGCGGCGCTGCTCACCCAGTCGCAGCCGCCGATGGCCTCCACCGTTTTTTCCACGTCCCGCACCCGGCGCATACCGGCGGCCCCCTCCCGGATGGCGGCGTACAGGCCGCTTTTGATGGGGTGGTCATAGGGCAGCGCATCCACCCAGGGGGGAAGAAACAGGTCCAGCTCCTTTACTGGGAACTCATAGAGCACTCCCTTGATGATCCTGGTCACCGCCTCCTCGTCCAGCTGAAGGCAGTCGGCGCACACCACCGTCACGTCATAGCGGGAGGCCAGGTCCGCCCGGATGGCTCTGGCCCGGTCGGAACTGGGGTCAGCAGAGTTGAGCACCACCAGAAAGGGCTTTCCCAGCTCCTTCAGCTCGTGGATCACCCGCTCCTCTGCCTCCAGATAGTCCTCTCGGGGAATGTCTGTAATGGTGCCGTCGGTGGTGACCACAATGCCGATGGTGGAGTGCTCGGCAATCACCTTCCGGGTGCCGATCTCGGCGGCTTCCGTCATGGGAATCTCATAGTCAAACCAGGGAGTGGTCACCATGCGGGGGCTGTCGTCCTCCATGGAACCCACGGCGCCCGGCACCAGATAGCCCACGCAGTCTATGAGCCGCACGGAAAAGGAGGCGCCGTTCTCCAGGTCAATCCGGACGGCCTCCTCGGGGACAAACTTGGGCTCCGCCGTCATCACGGTGCGGCCGGAGCCGCTCTGGGGCAGCTCATCCCTGGCCCGCTCCTTCCGGTATACGTTGTCAATGTTGGGGATGACCATGGTCTCCATAAACCGTTTGATAAATGTGGACTTTCCCGTGCGCACCGGCCCCACCACGCCGATATAGATATCCCCCTCGGTACGCAGGGCGATATCCTCATAGAGCTTGCGTTGTTCCACTGGCAATTCCTCCTTCGGCCCCGTAAGCCGGTCGTTTTCTCTACATACCTATGGGGATAAGCCATAAAATATGCGTCCGCCCGGCCAAAAGTGAGCAGGGACCCATGGCGGATGCCCGTGGGTCCCTGCTCAGATCAGCGCTTCCGGGGAATGAGCAGCAGCCTGCCCCCCACCGGCGCGTCCTCCTCCAGGTCGTTGGCCTGGACGATGTCCCCGGCGGTGGTGCCGTAGGCCTTTGCAATGTCCCACAGCCGCTCGCCAGGTCCTACCATACGCAGAACAATGGAAGGCCGCTGGCTGTGGTCCAGGGGCTGATTCTCCTCGACGGTGATGCCGGAGATATCCGACACAGTCCGGGAGGCCAGGGCGGCATAGCGGAAGCTCACCGGAAAGCGCACCTCCAGTCCCCCCGCCGCCGCCACCGCGAAGACCGGCGCCGTACAGCAGCACTGGCAGGTACATCCGGCGTATTCCGGCAGCTCCAGGGTACAGGCCACCGACAGCGGCCGGGTGATCGACCCCATATTCCCGTCCTCCGCCTGATACAGGGCGGTGACATTGACCTGGGCCGTGACGGTCACCCGCTCCCCGTCCCTGCTCTGGGTGAGCGCACCGATGGAGGCATAGGCGTCGGCTGCGTCCTTCAGCAGCGCCCCTGTCTCCAGCAGCTCCCGAACGGTGATCTCCTTCTCCCCCCGGTCAATCAGCCGCTCCAGGGTATGGCTGCACCGCTGCACCGCCATGGGATAGGCGGTGGAGTAGGCATCGGTAAGCAGCTCCACCGTCCGCTCCTCCCGAATGACCGCCTGGGCCAGCAGTCCGAGGGAGACGCTGAACATCCGTCCGTCCCCGCCGTCCATGGTACACTCCAGGTCGGTGAGGATGACCTGGACCCCACAGCCGGCCTCCTCCCCCGCCCCGCTGACCTCCATGATCTGGGAGAAGGGCAGTTCAAATTCCGTGGTGAACAGGTCGCCGTCCACACCCCGGCAGAGAAGCTGGAGCTGGGCCTCGCCCTTAAAGATGAGCTTGCTGCCGATCACCTTGGCCTCGTTGCAGCGCACATAGGCCCGGCTTTTCAGCAGCTCCTCCGCCTCCGGCTTGCCACCGGACAGAGTCAGATCGTCAGAAAACGTAAAGGGTTTTTCCCGTACACATACGGTAGTATAAGTATCGTACCGCTCCCACATCTGTTCCATGCCGAAGCGCTCCGCCTCCGGTATGCCGCTGCACACCGAAACGCTGCCGGGACAGAACACCTGAACATCCGCAGCCAGGCTTACCCGGACCAGTACCTTTCTGGGATTGAGCAGCCTGGCGTCCGCCCCCTGCACCCTGGGCAGGGCGGTGATCTGGCAGGCGGGCGTAATGGCCGGCGCGTCGGCGGTGCAGGTAAAGGGCAGCGAGACCTCCATACGCCGGACTCCCTCCGCGCCGTCCGGCACGTAGAGCAGGACCGCCCGAACCGTGCCGGACAGCTCCGCCCGCCCCTCCTGGGCCTCCTTCCCCGCCAGACAGACCGTCCCCTCCACGTCGCAGATCCGCAGAATATCCGGGCAGGCGTCCGGCACGATGGCCTCCATCGTCTCCTCACGGCAAACCGTGGTGTCCAGTACGGTATCCCAGCCGTTCAGCTCGGTTCGTTCCAGTTCCAGCTCCATATTGTTCCACTCCTTGTATGGTCTGATGCAGTCCTGCTAAGAGACTATATGTCCAAGGAGTGTCCGGTATGCCTCAGCCCCGGATGCCGAATAAGGTTTTCAGGATTCCCCGCAGGGCCTTTGGAGATTTTACCACCACGATCTTCATAGCATTGCCTCCCTGTCGCTCCAAATTCGTCTGAGCCAGCTCTTGCCCCGGTATCCCACCCAGGCGCCTGCGCAGAAGGCGGCCAGCCACAGCGGGTGGAACAGCAGGACCGCGCCCGCCCCGCAGACCGCCGCCGCGCCCAGCCGCCTTTTGCCTGAAACCGTCATAAAAGCCGCCCCCCTTTACTGGTTCTGAGCCAGTATACGCAGGGGGCGGCTTTTGTGTTCAATATCCAGCTGTCTCCTCCCGCTGGCTGCGGATGAGCAGCGCCCGGCCCTGGGCAATGGTGAGTTCCACCACACCGCGCCTGGGCTCGTTGCTGATGGACAGAGTGTCTCCCCGGGTCAGATCGGTCTGCTCCAACGGATACTTCATGCCCCGTAGGGTAACGCCGGACACGGTGCGGTCCAGGGGAATCAGAGAGAGATAGTGGTAGTGGGGCCGGTCCTCCACCAGAAAATGCCCTGGGGTCAAAAGCCGCACCTCGTTGTCCCCATCCACAATCATGCCCTGCCCGCCCCGGTCTGCCAGCCACTCCAGCAGGAGCAGGTTAGAGGCGGTGTGGTCCAGCCGTCCGCCGGTACAGCCGCACAGCAGCAGCTGGGTAATCCCCATGGAGAGAGCCTGGTCCATGGCGGCCTGGAGATCGGTCATGTCCTTCTCCACCGGGAGGGTGATACAGGGAACCTCCAGCTCCGGCTGCGTCCCGGAGTCCCAGTCTCCGATGAGAAAATCCGGCCTCAGCCCGGCGGATAGGGCGTTGGCGTACCCTCCGTCGGCGCAGAATACCGTCCACCGGCCCTTTTCCAGATAGGGGGTCAGGAAGGCGCCGTCCGTCCAGGGGGCGGCGCCCACAATCAGTCCGCAGATCCCTTCCGTTGCCATTGCGGCACTTCCTTTGCCTGTTCATACAGCCGCACATAGCTGGTGTGGCGGCTTTTGGGAATGGCCCCCAGCTTTACCGCCTCCAACACTGCACAGCCTTTTTCCTTTACATGTGAGCAGCCGGTGAAGCGGCACTGCTCCAGATAGGGGGCGAACTCCCGAAAGGTGCGTGCCAGCTCTTCCGGCCGGCGCGTCTCCATCTCCTCAGTGTCAAAGGAGGAGAACCCGGGAGTATCCGCCACAATGGCGCCGTTGTCCAGCCGAAACAGCTCCACATGCCGGGTGGTGTGCCGGCCCCGGCCCAACTTGTCCGAAATCTCCCCCACCCGCAGGCGGAATCCCGGCTGAAGGGCGTTGAGAATGCTGGACTTGCCCACGCCGGAATTTCCTGTAAAGGCTGAAACCTTTCCGGCAATCAGGCGGGCCAGGGCAGGAATGCCCTCCCCGGTTTCCGCGCTTACCCGGAGGGTGGCGAACCCGGCCTGCACATAGGTTCGGTACAGCTCCTCCGCCCCGTCCAGGTCGCACTTGTTCAGCACGACAATGCTCTCGCACCCCCGGCCCTCGGCCATGGACACCACCCGGTCGATGAGGAAAGGGTCGGTCACCGGGACCGCCCCGGAGGCCACCACCACCAGCTGGTCAATGTTAGCCACCGCAGGGCGCTGGAACTGGTTTTTTCGGGGGAGAATGCCATCCAGAATGCCGCTCTCCCCCTCCAGCGGGGTGAAGGACACTCGGTCCCCCACCAGTGGAGTCAGCTTTTGATGGCGGAACTTTCCCCTGCCCCGGCAGGCGATAAGGCGGCCGTCCCCGCCGTCCACGTAGTAGAAGCCGCTGAGGGCTTTCAAAATGACGCCTTCCATGTCAGTTGAAGTTGATGGGTCTGGTCCAGGACTCCTGGCCGTCAATATAGACCGTGACGGTCCTGGTCCCGCTGGCGGTCAGCGGGATCAGCACCTTTTGCATTTTGGTTTCCACTGTGTCGCTGTACTGCTGCTGCCCGTCCACAGTGATCACCACCGACACAGACTCCCGCCCGTCTCTGGGCAGGTCCACCTCGACGCTGATGGTGTTCTCCGTTACGCCGCTCTCCGGCGTGGAGACGGGTGAAGGACTGGGCTCCGCACTGGGTTCTGTGCTGGGTTCTGCGGTGGCGTTGGGGTCCGGCCCCTTGCTCACCCGGAACTGGATGGAGCTGCCCTTGGCCACCGAGGTACCGTTTTCAATGCTCTGCCAGGTAATCAGTCCGGCCTCCATCTCGCTAAACTCTTCCGTAACGCTGGACACCACCAGTTCCAGGTTTTCCTCCGCCTTCTGGCGGGCCTCATCCTCCGGCATACCCACAAAGGTAATCACCGTAACCATTTCCGTTTTCTTGCCCAGGCTGACCACCAGCTTCACCTGCTCCACCTGGTCCAGAGGGGTCTCAGGAGCGGGGTCCTGGGAGATCACGTAGTCCTCATTCACATCGTCGGAATTTTGCTCTTCCAAAACCAGATTTCCGGCGGCTTTGGAGAAGCCCAGTTTTTCCAGCCGGTCCATGGCGATGCGGTAGTCCAGATTCTCCACGTCCGGCATGGTGTCTCCCGCCTGACTGCTCTGGCTGCCGTCGCTGACCTCCACCGTAATGGTGGTACCGGGAGAGGCGTTGAGGCCGTGCTTCGGCGTCTGGCTGACGATATGGCCGGCGGGCAGGTCGCTGGCCACCGTGTCCCCCTGGACGATCTGGAACTGGGCCTCAATTACCTCATCCAGCGCCAGGGCCTCCTCCACGGTCTTGTTATAGAGGTTGGGAACGCTGTAAGTCGGGGTTCCGGTGATCCCCAGGCCGCTGAAGAAGGAGACAAACAGGAACACGCTGATGCCAACCAGAAACACCACCACGGCGATGATGGCCAGAATGATGGGCAGTCTGCTCCCCCGGTCGGCATAGTCGTCGTAGGGCTCCTCCCGCTCCGGCCTGCGGGGCCGCTTCTGGTGCTGAGGCTCCGGCGCCTCCTGGCCGTACTTGGCGTTGTGGGCGGGCTGGGGGCGCACGCTGTGGGGGGTGTTGGCCCCCAGCACCTGGGTGGGCTCCTCCCCGTCGTTCACCAGCAGGTCCGCAGAGGTGTAGTCAAAGTTGATGGAGGGATTTTTGCGGAACTCCTCCAGATCGGCCAGCATGGCGTCGGCGGAGATGTACCTCTGGTTGACGTCGGAGGCCATGGCCTTCATGGTAATGGCCTCCAGCGCCTCTGGAATCTCGGGGTCAATCTCTCTGGGGGAGAGCGGGATGGAATTGATATGCTGAATGGCCACCGCCACCGGGGAATCCCCCTCGTAGGGCAGACGGCCGGTGATCATCTCATAGAGCACCACGCCGGCGGAGTAGATGTCGCTGCGGGCGTCAATGTGGCTGCCCCGGGCCTGCTCCGGCGAGATATAGTGTACCGAACCCAGCGCCTCCTGGGTCAGGGTGGCCTGAGCGGCGGAGGTGAGTCGGGCGATGCCGAAGTCGGCCACCTTCAAACTGCCGTCCCGCAGCACCATCACATTATGGGGCTTGATGTCCCGGTGGATGATCCCCCGGCTGTGGGCGTGGGAGAGGGCCTTCATGATCTGGGTGATGAAATGCAGCGCCTCCCGCCAGGCCAGCTTGCCCCCCTTCTTCTGCATGTACTGCTTGAGGGTGATGCCGTCCAGCAGCTCCATTACAATATAGTCCAGCTCCGGCGTGTGGGACACGTCGTACACCGCCATGATATTGGGATGAGAGAGCATGGCCACGGCCTGGGACTCGTCATGGAAGCGGCGGCGGAACTCCGCGTCCTGGGCCAGCTCCTCCTTGAGAATCTTGATGGCTACCAGCCGGTTGAGCCGGTGGTCCCGGCCCTTGAACACCACCGCCATGCCGCCGATTCCGATCCGCTCCAGAATCTCATATCGGTTGTCGAGTAATTTCCCTATGTACTGATCCATAGTTCATTACCCCCTTTTAAACGATCTGAAAGAGGACGGCCGTCACATTGTCCGGCGCGCCTCTTGACAGGGTGATGTCCAGCAGCCGCTGGCAGCATTCCGCCGCCTCCCCGCCGTGGATCACCTCATACAAAATCTCCTGGTCTGTCACAATATTGCTCAGCCCGTCCGAGCAGAGCAGCAGATAATCCCCGGCCTCCAGCTGTTTTTCGTACAGATCCGCCCGAATCCGCTCCTCCGCCCCCAGCGCCCGGGTAATCAGGTTCTTTCTGGGGTGGGTGCGGGCCTGCTCCGGCGTGATGTCTCCCCTGGCCACCATGTCCTCCACCACGGAGTGGTCCCGGGTCAGGCGGGTGATGCCGTTCTCATTGATGTGATAGGCGCGGCTGTCGCCGATATTCAGCAGGTAGGCCACCTCCTCCACAATGAGCACCGCCACCATGGTGGTCCCCATGCCCCGGCAGTCCGGGTCGGAACAAGCCCGGCGGAACACGGCGGAGTTGGCCGCCTCCGCCGCCCGGCTCAAAACCGCGGGGGGGCCGGACTCCTCCTCCGGTCCCATGCCCTGCAAGGTGTCCACAAAGGTCTCCACCGCGATCAGGCTGGCGATGTTGCCCGCTTTGGCGCCGCCCATGCCGTCGCAAACCACGCCCACGGCCAGATGGTCCGAGGGGATGTCTAAGTAATAGCCGTCCTGGTTTTGTGTCCGGATCGCGCCCTTGTCGGTAACGCCCCATGCATGTATCATTGTGAAACCGCCTCTTTCCCGTACAAAATTGGAAGGCGTCTCCCCCACCCTGTACGGTTGGGTGGAGGGGCCGATATCTATTCTGCCTGACCGGCCTGCTGCTCCTGAAGCCGCTTGCGGCGGAGCTGCCCGCAGGAGGCGTCGATGTCGCCCCCCAGCTTTCTGCGCACCGTGGTGGGGATCCCGTGGCTCTCCAGCCGCTGCTGAAAGGCGGCCACCCGGCGGCTGGGTTTCAGGGGACTCTCCGCCACATTGTTCAGGGGAATCAGATTCACGTGGCCGTGGGTCCCCTTCAGGTGGCGCGCCAACAGGTCCGCCTGCCAGTCGGCGTCGTTGACGCCGTCGATCATGGCGTATTCATAGGAGATCCGCCGGCCGGTTTTTTCAAAATACCGCCGGCAGGCGGCAAACAGCTGCTCCACTCCCACCCCGCGGTTCACCGGCATGATCCGGCTTCTGGTCTCGTCGTCCGGGGCGTGAAGGGAAACGGATAATGTTAATTGTAACTGATATTCCGCCAGTTTGTCAATTTTTTCAGTGGGCCCGCAGGTGGACAGGGAGATGTGCCGCATGCCGATGTTCAGTCCCTCCGGGCTGTTCACCAGCTCCAGAAAGCGGAGCACTGCGTCAAAATTATCCAGCGGCTCTCCAATGCCCATGAGCACGATGTTGCTGACCGGCAGCCCGGAGTCCAGCTGAGTAAAGAGCACCTGGTCCAGCATCTCCGCCGCCGTCAGGTCCCGCACCTTCCCGCCCAGGGTAGAGGCGCAGAAGGCGCAGCCCATGCGGCAGCCCACCTGAGAGGAGATGCATACAGTATTCCCATGATGGTAGCGCATCAAAACCGTCTCAATACAGTTGCCGTCTCCCAGCCGCCACAGGTACTTGATGGTTCCGTCCAGAGCGGAGACCTGCCTGCGCTCCACCTGGGGCGGGCAGAGGGTGCAGCTGCTTTTCAGCTTCTCCCGCAGCGATTTGGAGAGATTGGTCATCTCATCAAAGGAGCGCGCCCCCCGGTGGAGCCACTGGAAGACCTGTCCGGCCCGAAAGGCGGGTTCTCCAAGCTCTTTGAAATAGGCGGCCATCTCCGCCGGATTCATGGATTTCAAATCAGTCATGTTACGCTCCCCCGCCCGGACGCTCCGGCGGTTTTAATCCATATTTCTGGGCAAGCGTCCCCAAATACTTCGGACGCAGCGGCAGTTCTGCTAGGACAGCGGGGCAGTTCTTCTCAGCCTGGCAAAGAAAAAGCCGTCGGTGCCGTGGCGGTGAGGCCAGCAGGTCACCATGCCCTGATCGGCGCCGTCAAAGCCGTCTGGCAGTTCAAATCGCTCCAATGTAAAGTCCTTATGCCTTTCTAAAAAACAGCTCACCATGTCTTCATTCTCCCGTTCCAGCAGGGTGCAGGTGGCGTAGAGCAGCGTCCCGCCCGGTCTGACATAGCGGCACACATTGTCCAGAATGGCACTCTGCACCCTGGGCAGCCCCTCCAAGGGACCCGGGTCCTTATAGCGGATGTCCGGCTTTTTACGGATAATCCCAAGTCCGGAGCAGGGGACATCGGCAATCACCAGATCAAATCCGTCAAGGTATTCTTCCTTACAGGTCTTGCCGTCCAACAGCTCGGCCGAAATACAATCCAGGCCAAGCCGTCCGGCTCCGGCCTGAATCAGCGCCATCTTATGGGGGTGGATGTCGCAGGAGACAATCTGTCCCCGGTTCTCCATAGCGATGGCGGCGGCGAAGGATTTGCCCCCGGGAGCGGCGCAGGCGTCCAGTATCCGCATGCCCGGCTGGGGATTGGCGGCCAGCACCGCCAGCCGGGCGGCGGCGTCCTGGATGTAAAAGAGGCCCTCCTGAAAGGCGCCCAGCGCCTCCAGGCTGCCGGTGTGGGACAGCAGCAGGCAGTCCGGCAGCCAGGGGTGGGGCTGCACCTCCACGCCCTCCGCCTGGAGGGCGGCCAGGACCTGCGCCCCGGAGGCTTTGGTGGTGTTGACCTGGGCGCAGGTGGGAGGCTGGCTGTTGTCAGCGGCCATGAGCTGCTCCGCCTCCTCCCCGCCCAGCCGGGCGGCAAAGGCGTCCGCCAGCCACCGGGGATGGCTGTACCGCACCGCCGGGTCCGCCGGAGGCGCCAGCGTGTCCCGCTGCCGCACCAGGGTACGGAGCACGCCGTTGACCAGTCCGGCGGAGCGGGGATTTTTGGACCCGCACCTGGCCAGCTCCACCGCCTCGCTGACAGCGGCATGGTGGGGAACTCTGTTAAGGAAAAGTACTTGATAGGCGCCGAGCCGCAAAGAGTTGCGGACAACAGGCTCCATCTTCTCCAGCTTCATGGTGGAGAGTCTGCCCAGATAATCGTCCAGCAGCAGACGGTTCTGGAGCACACCGAAGCACAGCCGGGTGGCCAGGGCGGCGTCCCGGCTGTCCAGGCCGGCGGACCGGAGGGCCTTTTTCAGATAGCCGTCCGACCAGGCGCCCTGCCTCTCACAGGCCGTCAGCGCATCCAGCGCCACCTGGCGGGCTGAGCGGCTTCCCTGTTCCATCTCAATCCCTCCGCCGTCCGCCGAAGGCCAGCAGGAACCGGAGCAGCTGGGCCAGGGATACCAGCAGGGCGGCCACATAGGTCAGGGCGGCGGCACCCAGCACCTTCTTTGCCCCGCGCAGCTCCTCCTCGTCCAGAAGGCGAGTCTCCCGCAGGCTGACAATAGCCCGCCGGGAGGCGTTGAACTCTACCGGCAGGGTGACAAGCTGGCCCACCACTGCCAGGGAAAAGAGCAGCACCCCCAGGCCGAACAGCGGCTGGGAGTAGAGCAGCAGCCCCACCACAATCAGGAGGATGGACAGCTGGGAGCCGATGTTGCACACCGGAATAATGGCGGTGCGCAGCCTGATGGGCGCGTAACCCTGGGCATACTGCACCGCGTGGCCCGCCTCATGGGCAGCCACACCCACCGAAGCGATGCTGGTGGAGCCGTAGACGGCGTCGGACAGGCGGATCACATTGCTTCGCGGATCGTAGTGGTCGCTGAGCCGGCCGGCCACCCGCTCAATGCGTACATCATACACCCCATGGGTCCGCAGCACAGCCTCCGCCGCCTGGGCGCCGGTAAAGCCCCGGGCGCTGCCCACTCGGGAATAGCGGTTGAAGGTGGAGGACACGTTGAGCTGGGCCAGCAGGGCGATCAGCATGGCCGGAACTAAAATCATCCAGTAATAGGGGTCATAGTAATAAAAAAAGGGCATAGCAGTCTTCCTTTACATAATCTGGCCGCCGGTAAGGTAGCCATAGAGGGTGAGTCCAAAACCGAGGGACATCCCGCCCAGGAGCAGGGCGGTAAGCCAGCGCCGCTTTTCTGTCAGGGCGGCGGCAAACAGGAAAAAGGGCAGCGCGCAGGACAGGTACCGCCCGGCGCTGAGCAGCCAGGATAACGAGTAATTCAGAACCAGGTAGACAAAGCCGTACAGTGTATACATACTGCGAAACCGCCGCCGGGCATACACGGCCAGGGCAAAAAAGATGGGAAAGAGGACAAGGGTGGGAATCCAGATCTGATACCGCACCGCCTCTGAGGCGTAGTACAGGGCATTTTGCAGCACGTACCACAGCGTGTCGGAGATCCAGCAGAATCCCTGGCTCCAGTGCTCCTGCATGATGGTAAAGGTAAAGGGGTCTCCCCCCACCCGCCAGTTGAGCAGCAGGTAGACCAGGGTACCAGCTGCCGGCAGCAGCAGGGCGGGCAGGCGGCGGCCAATCTCCCTCCAGTCAAACCGGCCACGGTCCTCCACCAGCTCGGCCGCCGCCGCACCGATAAGGAGGATGCCATGCATCCGGGTCATGGCGGCCAGGATACCTGCCAGCCCCGCCAGCCACCAGCGGTGCCGCCGGATATACCACAGGCCGGCGGCGGTGGTGAGGAGAAACAGGCTTTCCGTCATGATCCCGCCGAAAAAGAAGGCATAGGGGAAGACCGAGAGAAACAGCACCGCCCGGCGGGCGGCCCCCCTCCCCAGTTCCCAGGCGGCCAGCTTGTAGCAGTAGACGCAGCCGCCGGCGTAGGAGAGAAAGGAAATCAGCAGCCCTGCCGCCATAGTATGGCCGGTAAAGGCGGAAACCAACCGCATCAGCCAGGGATACAGGGGGAAAAAGACCAAAAACAGATGCTTTCCGTCCTCCACGTATCCAGAATAGCCCAGCTCCGCCAGATTGACGTAATGCAGGGCATCCCAGCGCTTCCAGATTCCCAGGGCGGTGTCCATTCCGGAGCCGGGATAGAGCACCAGACAGGCAAACAATCCCACCAGCGCAAAAATCACCAGCCGGAACACCAGGGCCAGAAGAAATACCGCGGCCTCCTCCTCCCTGCCCACCTGGCAGCAGGCGGAAGCTGGGGTCCGGGCGGCCAGGGGGACCGGCACGCCGGCGGCGCCCAGCCAGCGCAGCACCAGGCCCAGCCCCAGCGCAATCACCGCCCCGGATACCAGGACGGTCCACAACAGCTCCATGGCGGTCCTCCGTTATACCGGAATGGGGTGGCCCCTCAGATAATCGGCTGCCTTCATCCGCTTGCCCCCGTCTGGCTGGAGCTGGTCGATCCGCAGCACCGTGCCGCCGCCGCAGGCCACGTCAATCCCCGCTTTGTCCGCCCGGAGGATGGTGCCGGGAGCGGCGTCGGTACCGGTCTCCAGTATGGTAGTGGAAAATACTTTACATCGATTGCCGTTCAAAGTAGTCACTGCCGCGGGCCAGGGGAGCAGGCCCCGGACCTGGTTGTGGAGCTGCCCGGCGGGACGGGTAAAGTCCATGGCGGAGAGTTCTTTGGACAGCATGGGGGCCAGGGTGGCTCTGCTGTGGTCCTGGGGGGTGCGCCTGGCGGTGCCGGCGGCCAGGTCGGCCACCGCCTCCACCAGCAGCTCCGCCCCCAGCCGGGCCAGCCGGTCATAGAGCTCCGGCGCGGTTTCGTCCGGGCCGATTTCAGTGGAGCGCTGGGCAATGATGTCGCCGGCATCCAGATCGTGGGCCATATGCATAATGGTCACGCCGGTTTCCCGGTCTCCGTTGAGCACCGCCCAGTTGATGGGGGCGGCCCCCCGGTAGGCGGGGAGCAGTGAGGAGTGAACGTTGATACAGCCCACCGGCGGCGCGGCCAGAATGTCGTCGGGCAGAATGCGGCCGTAGGCCGCCACCACAATAAGCTCCGGCGCCAGCGCTTGGATCAGGGCCAGAGCGGTACCGTCCCGGAGCTTGACGGGCTGATATACCGGGATATTATGGTGCTGGGCGCACACCTTCACCGGCGGGGGCAGCAGCTTCATACCCCGGTTCTTGGGCTTGTCCGGCTGGGTGAACACGCCGCACACGCAATGTCCCGCCTCCACCAGACCCTCCAGAGAGGGTACGGCAAAATCGGGGGTTCCCATGAACAGGATTCTCATGCCTCCTCTTCCTCCTCCTGGGCCTGGAGCAGCTCATCCAGCTCCTCGCTGGTATACAGCCGGTCGGTGTGCTCGGTAAACAGGTGGCCGTCCAGATGCTCCAGTTCGTGGCAGAAGCAGCGGGCCACAATGCCCTCCCCTTCCACCTCAAAAAAGGCGCCGTTGCGGTCCTGAGCCCGCACCCTGGCCTTTTGAGGCCGCTTGACCACACCCCAGCGGCCGGGGACGGAGAGGCAGCCCTCGAATCCCTCCTGCTCCCCCTCCTGGGCGATGAGCTCCGGATTCACCAGCTCCAGCATGTTCTCCTGGTCGTCCACCACAATGACCACCCGGCGGAGAATACCCACCTGGGGCGCGGCCAGACCCGCGCCGTTGGCCTGGGCCAGAGTCTCTTTCAGGTCGTCAATCAGATCGTGGAGCCGTCCGTCAAAGCGGGTCACAGGCCGGCAGCTCTTGTGAAGGGCGGGATCATTGTCAGTCAGTATGGTACGCAGTGCCATGTGTGCTTCCTCCTAGTCCAGGGGATTGACATCCGCAAAGATGGAAGTCCCCTTGTTTTCTTTATCGGTTTGAGCACGCCGGAGCAGCTCGGCCACCAGGGTGCGGCTCTCTCTGGTATTGGCGCAGGCCAGGGTCAGACGGTAGCGGTACCGGTCGTTCACCTTGGCGATGCCGGCGGGCGCAGGTCCCAGAACCCGCACCTGGACGCGGTCAAAGGGAGGCCGGGCCAGCCAGCTCTCCAGCGTCTGGCGCAGGCGCATACAGGCCCGCAGGGCCGCCCCCTCCGACCTGGCGGAGGCGGTGAGTACAAACAGGTCCTGAAAGGGCGGACAGCCCCGCAGCCGCCGCAGCTCAATTTCATGGGCATAAAAGGCGTCGTAATCCTGGCGGGCGGCGGTGCGGATCACATCATTTTCCGGGGTGAAGGTCTGAATCAACGCCCGTCCGCCCTTGGCGCCCCGGCCCGCCCGGCCCACCACCTGGGTCAGCAGGGAGAAGGTGCGCTCCCCCGCTCGATAGTCGTCCGCGTACAGGGAGAGGTCGGCGGAAATCACCCCCACCAGGGTGACGTTCTCAAAGTCCAGACCCTTGGCCACCATTTGAGTCCCCACCAGAATGGGGATCTTCTCCCGCTCAAACCGGGTGAGCAGCGTTTCGTGGGTCTGGGCGGCGGAGATGGTGTCGGTGTCCATCCGCAGGACCTCCCGCTGGGGGAATGCCTCCCGCAGCTGCTCCTCCACCCGCTGGGTGCCGGTGCCGATGAAGTTCAGCCTGCCGCCGCAGGAGGGGCAGGCGTCGGGCAGCGGCTGGGAGTGGCCGCAGTAGTGGCACATCAGCCGCCCATTGGCCGAGTGATAGGTCAGGTGGACCGAACAGCGGGGACAGGTGGGTACCTCCCCGCACTCCCCGCAGGACACCATGCGCCTGGCGCCCCGGCGGTTGAGAAACAGAATGCTCTGCTCTCCCCGGTCCATCGCCTCCTCCAGTCCGGCCCGCAGGGGGCCGCTGAGGTCGGTGCCGTTGCCGGCGCGCAGCTCCCGCTTCATATCCACAATCTCCACCGGAGGGAGAGGCCTGGTATTGTAGCGTCTGGACATGGTAAACAGATGATAGGCCCCCTGCCTGGCCCGGTACATGCTCTCCACCGACGGGGTGGCCGAGCCCAGCAGCAGCAGGGCCTTGTGCTGGACACAGCGGTATTTTGCCACATCTCTGGCGTGATATTTGGGGGTATTTTCTGATTGGTAGGAGGGTTCCTGTTCCTCGTCCAGGATGATCAGCCCCAGCCGGCTCAGGGGGGCAAACACGGCGGAGCGGGTGCCGATCACCACCCGGGCCTGGCCGGCCCGGATACGCTTCCATTCGTCGTACCGCTCCCCCGCCCGAAGGGAGGAGTGGAGCACGGCGATTTTTTCCCCAAAGTGGGCGGAGAACAGCCGCAGCAGCTGAGGCGTGAGGGCGATTTCCGGCACCAGTACCAGAGCGGAGCCTCCCCGCTCCAGCACCCGGCGGATCAGCTTCAGATAGACCTGGGTCTTTCCGCTGCCCGTCACCCCGTAGAGCAAGGCGGCGGCGGCCTGCCCGGAGCGGGCCAGAGCGTCCAGCCCCTCGTATGCCAGCTGCTGCTCCTCGTTGAGCCGGGGCTCTTCTGCCGGGACCAGCCCCTGGGGGATTGCCACCCGCCGGTAGGTCTCCCGCTGCTCCAGGGTGAGGATGCCCCGCTTGGCCAAGGCCCGCAGGGTGGCGCCGGTGGCGCCGGTGAAGTAGCACAGCTCCTTGGCCGAGGCACTGCCCAGGCTGCACAGCAGCTCCACCAAGGCGTACTGGAGCGGGGCGGAGCGCCGCCTTCCGGAGACCTGGGCCATGGCCTCCTCCGGGGGAATGGCCAGAACGGCCACCTGTTCCGTCTTGTCGCCCACGCCCCGGGAGATGCTGGTCTCCAGGGTCACAATGCCCTTTTCATGCAGCAGCCGCAGAGCCGGGTTGGGGTCTTTCAGGCCGAATGCCTCCTTGATCTGCCCCACGTCTCCCTGTCCGCCCCAGGCCGCCAGCAGCTCCACCAGATGCCTGGCGTGCTCCGACCGGCCGGCGGCGGTCAGCGCCTGCTGCTTATCCACTCCGGGCGCAAACTGCCAGCGGTCCTGGAGGGAGAAGTACAGCCCCGCGGGCAGCATGGCCCTGGCGGCGTCATACACCGTGCAGAACCAGCGCTCCCGCATCCAGAGGGCCAGCCGGAGAGCGTCCCCGTCCAGCACCGGCTCGCCGTCCAGCACGGCGGCAATCTGCTTCCGTCTGGCGTCGGGCGGACAGCCCGGGGTCAGAGTCAGAACCAGGCCCTCCACCCGCCGGTTGCCTGCGCCAAAGGGTACCATCACCCGCATACCGGGGCGGAGCGTGTCCCGGACCTGCTCCGGCACAGCGTAGTCATAGGGCTTGTCGATGGCGTAGGTAGCGGCGCTCAGCGCAATCTTGGCCACCGTTATGCCGTCCATCCGCATCCACCTCCCCCGGCGCCGTTTTCTCCCTGCACAGGCAGAGGCAAGCGGCAGACCCTACGTCCCGCCGCTTGCCTCCCTCTCTCTGGTCAGCCCTCTTCGTCCGTCAGGCTCAGCTTTCCCTCGGCCACCTCTCGAATGGCAATGGTCACCGGCTTGTCCTCCAGGGACAGCCCGGCGTCTTCCGCCTCGCTGGCCACCTGGCGCGCCCGCTGGGCCACCACATTCACCAGCATATAGCGGCTGGGTACCTGCTTGAGCAGCTTATTCATCGGAGGTTCGAGCATCATATCGGATCAGACTCCTTCTACAAAATTCATGCGGTTCTTGGTGCGGCAGTCCTCGGCGGTCAAAATGGCGATGATCTCCCCCGCCGCCTCGGACACCTTGTCATTGACCACCAGATAATCATAATGGCAGATCTGCTGGTACTCCTCCCTGGCCTTCCGCAGCCGGCCCTGGATGACCTCTTCCTGGTCGGTGGCCCGGCGGTGAAGGCGGCGGGACAATTCCTCAAAGGAGGGGGGGACAATGAAGATCAGCACCGCGTCGGGACACTTGGCCCGCACCTTGGCCGCCCCCTGCACCTCAATATCCAGCAGCACGTCAATCCCGGCGTCCAGCTTTTCCTGAATGACCTTCAGTGAGGTGCCGTAGTAATTATGGACATATTCCGCGTATTCCAGAAGCTCCCCCTTGGCGATCATCTCCTCGAAGGTCTCCCGGGTTACGAAGTGGTAGTTTACGCCGTCCGCTTCCCCCACACGGGGCTGCCGGGTGGTAAAGGAGACGGAAAAGTAAATGTCTTGCCGCTCACTCAAAAGCTCGGAAATCACCGTGCTCTTTCCCACGCCGGAGGGGCCGGAAACCACAATCAGCTGTCCGCGGGTCTTTTTCTTCACGCTTATGCCTCCTCACTTTCCTCTGCCGCCGGTTCGGACTCCTTGCCGGCCAGACGCCCGGCCACCGTCTCCGGCTGGAGGGCGGAGAGCACAATGTGGTCGCTGTCCATAATGAGCACCGCCCGGGTGCGGCGGCCGTAGGTGGCGTCAATCAGCACACCCCGGTCTCTGGCCTCCTGAATCGTCCGCTTGATGGGGGCGGATTCGGGACTGACCACAGCGATGAGCCGGCCCGCGGAGACCATATTGCCAAAGCCGATATTGATGAGCTTCATCCCGACCCACCGCCTTACTCCATGTTCTGGATCTGTTCCCGGATCTTCTCGATCTCGGCCTTGATGTCCACCACATAGCCGGCGGTTTCAATATCGTTGCATTTGGAGCCGATGGTGTTGGCCTCCCGGTTGAACTCCTGAATGAGAAAGTCCAGCTTGCGGCCCACCGGGCCGTCCTGATTCAGCAGATGACGCAGCTGGGACAGGTGGCTGCGCAGGCGCACCGTCTCCTCGTCCACCGCCACCTTGTCGGCGTAGATGGCCGCCTCGGTGAGGATGCGGCTCTCATCCAGCTGGGTGTTTTTCAGCACCTCCGACATCCTGGCCCACAGCCGCGCCCGGTAATCGGCCACAATGCCGGGTGCGCGGACCTCCACCTGGGACACCAGCCCCTCAATGGTGGCGGCGCGGCCGAGCACGTCCTGGCTCAGCTTCTCTCCCTCCCGCAGGCGCATGGCGTCAAAATCGCTGAGGGCCAGCTCCAGCACCGCACAAAGATCCGCCGACACCGCCTCCAGATCCTCCTGGGTCTTTTCCACCAGAAACACATCCTGGAACCGGGAGAGCAGGGAGACGGAGAGATCGTCCTTCAGGCCGTAAGCGTCCCGCAGGGCGCATAGGGCCGCGTAATAGCCGTCCGCCATGGGACGGTTGACCGAGATGGTCACATCTCCGCCCTCGGAGGGGCCGATGGTGACAAATACATCCACCTTGCCCCGGGAAATATGGGACTGCACCGCCGCTTTTATGGCGTCCTCCGCGAAGACGTAGATCCGCGGCAGCTTTACGGTGCAATCCAGGTAGCGGTTGTTCACCGACCGGACCTCTACGGTAATGGGCCGGCCGTGGAGCACAGCCTCCCCCCTGCCGTAGCCTGTCATGCTCTTGATCAAAGCCAGCTCCCCCTGTTCCTGGTAATCTCTATGGATCCCGCACTCCAACTCCGGCGGATAAAAAATCTCCTGAAAAGTATACCAGATCAGGTCCCTTTTCGCAAGACCCTGTCCACCCGCGCCTCATAGAACCCGATGAGCTTGGAAAAACCCACGTCGTAAATCACGAAAGCAACGCCTCCCCCTGCAAACACCATCCAGTTCCGGTTCAGCAGAGGCGGCAGAAAGGGCAGCAGCAGCTCCCGCAGGCCGAACCAGAACAAGCACAGGATTGCGTAAAACACCGCCAGTTTGCACGCCCACTCCAGCACGCGGCCGGGCAGATGCTCCAGCAGGCTTTTCAACATGGGCCACAGGCCGAAAAACAGCAGGTAGAGGATCACATTCCCCTTTCCCGGCAGCAGCAGCAGGCCCAGAAGGCCGGTGGCGCCATAGCAGAAAAAGCCGGCCCGCAGCCCGGAGGAGATCACCGCCCCCGCGGGAAACAGACCCGCCACAGCCGTCAGTCCCAGCTTGGCCCCGGGGGATACGGCGGACAGATACAGAAAAAGGAGGGAAAGCGCGGTCAGAATGCCCACCAGCGCCGTCACATGGGCGGTCGCCCCAGTTCTCTTCCCCGCCATGGCTCAGTACCCGCCGCAGCCGCCGCACAGGCAGTTGAGGCACATACAGGCGGTACACATGTCGCAGGCGTCCATCCCGCCGCCATAGCCGTAGGGGCGGTAGGCCTGTCCCCCCTGGCGCATCATCATCAGCGCCTGGCGGTACTCCCCGTTGGAGGGGTCCATATTGCAGGCCATCTGGAAATGCTGGGTGGCCTCATCCAGCCAGCCCTTCCGGTAGGCGATGGAGCCGGAGAGGAAGTGCCACTCCGCGTCCTGGCCGGGGGCGCTGCGCAGCAGCTGCTCGGCCCGGCCGATGTCCCCCATGTTGATGGCCTGGCGGACCTGGGTATACAGGCTGCCGGAGGAGTTGCGGGCATACTGCTGCTGATACTGCTGCTGCTGATAGCCACCCTGGTAGGTGCTCTGCCCCTGGTAGCCCCCGGAGCCGCCTCCGCTGCGCATGCGGGTGATGGAGTCGTAGGCCTGATTGATCTCCTTCATCTTCTCTTCCGCCAGGTCGGCCAGGGGGTTGTTCTGATAGTTGTCCGGGTGGTATTTCCGCGCCAGCTCACGGTAGGCCCGCTTGATTTCCTCATCGCTGGCGTCCGGCTTGACACCCAATACGCTATACGGATCGCTCATGTACTCTGTCTCCTGTTTCTGTGATTGGCGGCCTTCCAGCGGCCGGTAAATACCAGTTCCTCCACTGCGGGAAGGCCCAGGTATAAAATATTCTCCACCGTACCCTGCCAGTGGCCCAGTTCCAGCAGTCCCCCTGCGGAGCGGGCCAGGTTGAGGGAGTGGCGCAGGGTGGTGCGCAGATACTCCCGATGTTCCTCCGCCTGGCCGGAAAAGCGGGCGGCAATGGGGTTATAGCTGCCCCGGCGCCGGTCCTCCGCCAGGTCGTCCCAGGCGTCCACCAGGTAGATCCAGCGGCCCACGTGGTAGAGCAGCTGCTCCAGCGCCCGGTCCCGTCCGGAGTCCGGCGTCACGGGGGCGGCGGCGGCCAGAAGCCGGGCAAAGGTGTCCGCCGTCCGGTCCAGAGAGGGACAGTTCTCCCCTTCCAGGGTCTGGAGCCGCTCCAGATTCTCCCGCACCGCTCGGTCAAAGTCCGGCCGGTTTGCCGCCGCCCGGCGGTAGCTGCCCCGGAACAGCACCGAGAGCAGTCCGGCCCAGAGCCGCTTCCAAAAGGGGCCGTCCGCCACGGTGTCCCGCAGCTTCCAGTAGGCCAGAATGGTACCTGCGTCGGCGGCGGCGTCCACACCCCCGCCGGCGGCACAGCGCTTTTTCCGGCACCACAGCCGGGCGGGACAGGGACGGCGCTCCACCGCGGGCTTGTCCCCGTCCAGCAGCATGGCCAGAAAGGCGAAATCGTAGCTTAGAAACATCCGGGCCAGAAAGCCGTGCCGGCGGCCCAGCGCCCGGCACAGGCCGCAGTACAGCGCCTCATAATCCCGCTGCTCCCGTACCTTCAGCTCGTCCCGGTATGGGCGCACATAACCGAACATCAGTCCTGGGGATTGATGGCCGTGATGCGGAAGGTAATGGACTGGTCGCGGCGCACCTGCCGGTCCAGAAGGATGGCCAGCGCCACGCCGGCGGCAAAACCCAACCCGCCCACGGCGGCGCTGACGCCGCCGCTGAGCCGGGCCGCCGCACACAGAAAATAGCCCAGGAAGAACAGGAGGAAGGGGACCAGATAGACCACCACCGCCGCCTTGAGCACCCCGCCGGTGGAGGACTCCACCCGCACCATATCCCCGGGCATGGCCCGCACCGGGTTGGCCGCCACCACCGACACCGTGGAGCTGACCATCAGCTCGCTGCATCCGCCGCCGCACTTGGAGCAGTCGTGTCCGCAGGCGGACTGCCGCTTCACCGCCACCTCCGCAGTGCCGTTGTCCAGCACCCGGGTTACCTTTGCCGTTTGAATCATTCCATACTCACCTTTTGTTATTCTCTCGTAATAGAGACCACAATATTGTAGTCCCCAACCACGCCCACGTCGCTGCTGCCGTCCAGATAGACCTTGACGGGAATGGTCTGGTTGCCGGTGGACAGCTCCACCTCGGACAGGTCGGCCACAATCCGCAGCTGGGAGGAGGTCACCGCCTCCACCGCCTCCTGCGTACCCCGGATCTGCACGCTGCACGACTGGGTCACAACCTCGGCCAGATAACCCTCCGGCTTGTTGATGAAACTGATGTTGCTGACCTGCAAAACCTTGGTGTCCAGACCGTACACCGTCACCGTCACCTCCGCCTCCGTAATGCCGCTGACGTTGGTCAGGGCGGAATCCAGCTGAATGGGCATGGACTGGGTCAGGGTGCTGAACACACCGGACAGGTCGATCTCCCCCAGACTGATGCGGTCCAGGTTCTCCAGATCCGCGTCACTGCCCGATACCATGATGCTGTCCGGCTCGATGTCAATCTTCACATCATCCTCTGTCGCGCCGCCGCCGGGGATGAGGTCTACCGTCAGTTCCACTTCCTTCAGCTTTTCCACCGGCAGGGTGACCAGCACCGTGCTGGGGTCCAGCTCCAGGCCCGCCGGGTCCATGATCTCCCCGTTCAGGTCGATCAGCACATAGCCGATGTCCTGGCTGTAGGTGGCGTTCATATCCGTCTGGGTTACGGTTACTTTGGCGTAGTCAATCTGATCCACCAGCTCCTGGGGGCCGCTGACCGTCACCTGCTCCGGAGCCATGGAGAACTCTCCCCGCTGATAGCCGTCGGCAATACTGCCCTCGAAAGAACCCCGGACATCCACCTGCCTGCTGCTCCATTTGGAAATGGTGAAGGACACCGCGCCTGGGCTGGTGTACTGAAGATCAACAGAGTCGGACGTGGTAATGGAGCGGGGATAGTTGATGTTGCGGGAGGTGATGCTCACGCTCTGCATCCCCGGTTCGGTGATGCCGGAGACGTCTATGATCACAGTGGTCTCCCCCTGGTTCAGGCGATCCCACACATCCTTCCGGGTCCGAATCCGCAGGGAAACTGCCTGGTCCGCCCCCTCGGAAATCATCAGGCCCCGCTCTTCCAGCTTTTCCAGGCCGCTGAATACCACCTGAACGCCGCTGAGAGTGCTGGTTTTAATGGGATTGGCCTCTTTTCCAACATAAATCCACAGAATAAAGGCCAGCAGAAGGGAGACGATGACATAAAACCATCTGCTGTCAGTGACTCTTTTCCCCACTCTGCTTCTCCCCCTTTCCAGCCCGGAACAGGTTGGCCAATTTGAACTTGGGCGCCACCTCGACATCCTCCAGCTCAGGCAGCAGCTCATTGCGCAGCAGCCGCTCCAGGGTCTCCGGCGCCAGATGGCGCTTGAGCATGCCGCCCACCGCCACGGAAATGGAGCCGGTCTCCTCCGAGACAATGGCCACCACCGCGTCGGTGTGCTCGCTGGCGCCGATACCTGCCCGGTGGCGCATGCCCAGCTCCCGTGACAGGTTCACATTGCCAGACATGGGGAGCATACAGCCGGCCCCCACAATCCGTCCTCCCCGGACGATCACCGCCCCGTCATGGAGGGGCGCCTTGTTCCAGAAAATATTCTTCAGCAGTTCGGCATTTACCGTGCAGTCCAGGGCCGTGCCGGTCTTGATGGCGTCTTCCAGCATGTTTTTCCGCTCAAACACCATCAGTGCGCCGGTCTTGGACTTGGACAGGGAGGCGTAGGCCTCTACCGTCTGAGTGATGGCGCTGTCCAGCTCATTGCGCTCCTCGGCGTGGGTGAATACCTCCCCCAGATTGGCCCGGCCCACCTGTTCCAAAAACCGCCGGATCTCCGGCTGGAAGAGGATAACCAGCGCCAGCGCGCCGTACTCCACAATCTTGCCCATCAGGAAATTCACCGTGTTGAGCTGGAGCACACCGGAGACCAGCAGCGCCAGCAGCAGCAGCAGGATACCCTTGGCCACCGCCCCGGTGCTGGTGCGGCGGATAAACAGAATGACCCGGTAGATGATAAAGGCCATGATGAGGATATCGATGAGATCACGGACACCGAAGGGCGTCACCATCCCCTTAAACTGCTGCAACAGATATAAGATCACTTCCATTTCCTCATCTCCCGCGTTCAGCCCACAGGGGCCTTCCCTTCCCTTTAACTAAATTATTATACTGTATTCCCAGCCTCTTTACAAGTATTACAAACCGGAGGAAAATCAATTTTCTGTAAACATCCCATGAAAGCGGCGGCTGTCTGCGGAAGTGCTCTCCGCAGACAGCCGCCGCCTTTATGCTCCGGTCAGGCCGGATACCGCCCGCACCAGCTTGTCGATATCCGACGGGGTGTTGAAATCGGACACGCTGACCCGTATGGTCCCCGTCTCCAACGTACCGGCGGACTGATGGGCGGCGGGGGCGCAGTGGAGGCCGGCCCGCACCGCAATGCCGCGGCTGCCCAGCACCTCCCCCACCGCCTCGCAGTCCCGGCCCTCCAGGCGGAAGGACAGCACCCCGGCCTGGGCCGCGGGGTCTGCCGCCGAAAAAACCTGCACCCCGGGAAGGCGGGCCAGCGCCCGGGCCGCACCCCGGATCAGGCCCCGTTCCCGGCGGAAAATGGCCTGGGTCCCCCGGGTACGGACGTACCGCAGCCCCGCCAGCAGTCCGGCGATTCCGGGCATGTTGTGGGTCCCCGCCTCCAGACGGTCGGGCAAAAAGTCCGGCATGCTCTGGAGCGCGGAGGCGCTCCCCGTCCCCCCCTCCAGCAGCGGCTCCGGATGGCCGCCGCAGAGCAGCAGGCCGGTTCCCTGGGGGCCGTAAAGTCCCTTGTGGCCCGGCATGGCGATATACTCGGCCCCCAACCGGTCCTGCCGTACCGGCAGACAGCCCGCGGACTGGGAGGCGTCCAGAATCAGGGGGATTCCACGGCCCCGGCACAGGTCGGCAAGCTCCTCCACCGGCAGAATAAAGCCAAAGACGTTGGAGACGTGGTTGCAGATCACCGCTCTGGCGCCCCCCTCCAGGGCATCCTCGAAGGCGGCCAGTTGGCCCGCCCGGTCGAACAGAGGCCCCCGGGCCACCACCACCTCCGCCCCAATTCCGTGGAGCGGACGGGTGACGGCGTTGTGCTCCCAGCCGGAAATCACCACCCGGTCCCCAGGCCGCACCAGGGAGCGGATGGCGATATTCAGGCCGTGGGTGGCGTTGGAGGTGAAGACCACCCGCTCCGGGTCGGAGACGCCGAACAGCTCCGCCGCCGCCTGCCGGCAGGCAAAGGCGGCTTCCGCCGCCCGCATGGCCGGCGGGTGTCCGCCACGGCCCGGGGAGGCCAGATGCCCGACCGCCCAGGCGGTGGCCCGGGCAACCGCCGGCGGCTTGTGCAGGGTGGTGGCCGCACTGTCCAGGTAGATCAAAGCAGCACCTCCTTGTAGCTGCCGTCTCCCGCTATGAGGTAGACCCGTTTGGGCGGCAGGCCCACCCTGCCCAGGATGCGCAGCGCGTTGGCCAGGTTGCGCTCCGACACCTTGACGCTGTGGCTGCATCCCTCCCGGTCTATGGCTCTGGGTGAGCGGCGGATGTGAGCTGTAATCCCCGCCCGCTCCAGCGCGGCGGCCGTCCGCTGGGCATAGGTCAGGGAGCGGCAGACGATCAGATAATAGACCATAATAAAAACGCTCCTCTCGCACCAGTGTATGTGCGTGAGGAGCGTTTTGCGCCCTTATGTTTCCTCCAGCAGACACACGGCGTGGGCCGCCATGCCCGCCCCGCTGCCGGTAAAGCCCAGCTTTTCCTCGGTGGTGGCCTTCACATTGACCCGGTCGGGGGAAACCCCCATCCGCCGGGCCAGATTCTCCCGCATCTGCTTGATGTGGGGGGCCAGCTTGGGCCGCTGTGCCAGGATGGTGGCGTCCACATTGCCCACCCGGAAGCCAGCCCCGGCCAGCATCTCCATCACCCGGTCCAGCAGCTTCAGACTGTCGGCGCCGGCATAGGCCGGATCGGTGTCGGGAAAGGCCTTTCCAATGTCCCCCAGGCCAGCCGCGCCCAGCAGGGCGTCCATCACGGCGTGGGTGAGCACATCCGCGTCGGAGTGGCCCAGCAACCCCACCTCAAAGGGAATCTCCACCCCGCCCAGAATGAGCTTTCGGCCCTCTGTCAGGCGATGTACGTCATAGCCATGTCCAATTCTCATCTCTCATCCTCCCAGTTCAGCAGCGCCTCCGCCATGGCCGCGTCCTCCGGCGTGGTCAGCTTCAAATTGCGGTAATCCCCCTGGGTCAGGGCCACTCCGATGCCCAGCCGCTCCACCGCGCCGCAGTCATCGGTGAGCTCCGCCCCCTCCTGAATAGCCTTGGTGAGGGCGGTGCGGATCAGGTCGGCCTGAAAGACCTGGGGGGTCTGGATGGCAAACAGCTCCGAGCGGTCCAGAGTCTCCCGCACCACCCCGTCCCTGGCCCGCTTGACGGTGTCCTTCACCGGTACCGCCGGGGCGGCCGCCCCGCATTGGGCCGCCCGGGTGATGACCGCCTCCAGCACCTTTTGGCTCACCAGAGGACGGGCGCCGTCGTGGATGGCGATCAGCTCCGCCCCTTCCCTTACCTCCGACACCCCGTTGAGTACCGAACGGGTCCTGGTCTCCCCGCCGGGAATCACCTTGGTTACCTTTCCAATCCCCCAGTCCCGGCACAGCTGGCCGATGGGGACGATCAGATCCCGCCGGGCCACCACCACAATCTCCGTGATATGCGGACAGCGCTCCAGCGCCCCCAGGGTGTGGGCCAGCACCGGCCGGTCCCCCAGGGGAAGCAGGATTTTGTCCCGCCCCGCCATGCGTGTGGAGCTGCCGGCCGCCGGCACCACCGCCGCGCACCGGATGGACGGCTCCTCCCGCCTGCCCAGCAGCCGTGACAACAGTCCAGCCATGATTTTCCTCCTTCCTGAAAAAAGGAGCCCGCCGGCTCCTTTCCAATCACCTATGTAAAGTCGGGGCGGCCGCGGCGGGCCGCCCACACCATTACCTTATTAAGCCAGGGCTGTGTTGATGCGGGCTTCCACATCCTCATAGCTGGCGTTCTGGGAGAGGACGATCTCTGAAATCAGAATCTGCTTGGCGGAGTGGAGCATTTTCCGCTCCCCGGTGGACAGGCCCCGCTCCCCTTCCCGCAGCATCAGGCCCTTTACCACTCGGGCCACCTCCAGCAGATCGCCGCTTTTCAGCCGGAGCATGTTCTCCCGGTAGCGCCGGTTCCAGTTGGGGGTCATGTCCACATCAATGTTGGGTATGGCGGCGAGCACCCGGTCGGCCTCCTCCTGCTTCACCACGGGGCGCACACCGATCTCCTCGCTGTGCTCCGTGGGGATCATCACCAGCATTCCACCCACAGGTAGCTTGAGGATATAGTATTCCCGTACTACGCCGTTGACCTTCTTCTGTACGATGCTGTCAATCACACCAGCACCATGCATCGGGTGCACGATTTTGTCCCCTACCTGAAACACGATTCCACCTCCCGGTCCAATCAACTCCAATTCGTATAACTTTGCGTGCTTATGAATTTATTATAATGCGTACTGAACAAAGCCGAACGCCTTGAAAGCCAAGGCTTTCAAGGCCAAGTAGCTTTGTTCTCGTGCAAGGGTTTTGGAGCATTTCGCCCAAAACCCTTGCACCTTCCACTGGTGCGTCTTCACGCACCAGTGGAAATACGCATTGTAACAATGGCTGAATTCCATCAAAGCGGCTCTTCTGCGCCGCTTTGATGGAATTGCGCGGCTGCCGCCGCGAGAATAAACCGCTTTACGGTTTATTCAGCAGACATTATTATAGACACTTTTTCGCATTATTGCAAGTAAATTTCTGATTTGCTCCTGAAAAAATACAAAAAACCGCGCCGCTTCCCTAGGGAAGCGGCGCGGCCGTGATTACCCTTCGTTGTCAGTCTCGGCAGGCTCCTCAGCGGCGGGACCCTCCAGCAGGGCGCGAATGGACAGAGACACCTTCTGCTTTTCATAGTCGATGTCAATGATCTTCACGTCCGTCATCTGGCCCTCGCTGAGCACATCACCGGGCTTGTCGATGCGGTGGTCGGCAATCTGGGAGATGTGGATCAGACCGTCCACACCAGGCACGATCTCGGCAAAGGCGCCGAAGGTCATCAGCTTGACCACGCGGACATTGGCCACGTCGCCGGGCTGATACTTGCCGGTAAAGACCTCCCAGGGGTTCTGGGAGCGGTCCTTCATGCCCAGGGAGATCTTCTTCTTCTCCTTGTCAAAGGAGATGACATACACCTCCACCGTGTCGCCCACGGAGACCACCTCAGAGGGGTGCTTGATCCGGGACCAGGACAGCTCGGAGATGTGAACCATACCGTCCACGCCGCCGATATCCACAAAGGCGCCGTAGGAGGTCAGGCTCTTCACCGTGCCGGTGTAGCGCTTGCCTTCCTCGATGTTGTTCCACACCTCGGCGGCCCGGGCGGCCCGCTCCTCCGCCTCCACGGCGCGGATGGAACCCACCACCCGCTTGCGGGCGCGGTTGACCTCGGTGATGCGCAGGCGCACCTTCTGCTTGACCAGCTGGCTCATGGGAGTGTCCCGGGGCAGACCGGTCTGGGAGGCGGGAACAAACACCCGCACGCCCTTGATGGAAACCACCACGCCGCCCTTGTTCTCCTCGGTGACCACGCCCTCCACGGTGGTGTGGTCCTCCTTGGCCTGCTCGATGTCCTCCCAGCTCTTCACGGTGTCAAGACGCTTCTTGGAGAGGGTGACCACACCCTCCTGGTCGTTTACGCGCATGACATACGTCTCAATCTCGTCGCCGACTTTTACCAGATCCTCGACCTTAACCGTAGGGTCGTCGGTCAGTTCGGATACCGGTATGTAGCCGGCATGCTTCGTACCGAGATCCACATAGATCTCCGTGGGCGTGATCCCAGTGACAACGCCCGTAACCTTCTCCCCTGTATTTAAAGTCTTGATCGATTTCTCCAGCATTTCAGCAAAGGATTCCTCGATCTCAATGTTTTCGTCGCTCATTTTGTCATAGACCTCCTTTATAATCCACTCAGGCGTGGACGCGCCCGCAGTGATTCCAATAGAAGCCTTCCGACACAGGGTGGAAGGTTCCAGCTCCGCCGCCCGTTCGATCCAAACCACCTTGGGGCAGAGCGCCGCGCACAATTCCGCCAGCCGTTTGGTGTTGGAACTCTCCCGGCCTCCGATGACGACCATGGCATCGGAGTGGGCAGCCAATGCCTGAGCTTCGGACTGGCGTTTATACGTAGCATTACATATTGTATCAAAAATTTTTAAGTTTGTACACTCTTTTTTTGCTTTTTCTACGCACCCGTCCCAGATGGACCGGGTGGAGGTGGTTTGGGACACCATGGTGACCGGCAGCTCCCGGTGCCTGGAATCCTGCTCCAGCCAGGCGGAGAACTGCTCCACCCCCTCAAAAATCAGGGAATGGGTACACCAGCCGGCGATGGCCTCCACCTCCGGATGGGTGGGGGTTCCGATGATAATCACCTGCCGGCCGTTGGCCTCCGCAGCGGAAACAATCTGGTGGATGCGGGAGACATTGGGGCAGGTGGTGTCCACCAGAGGACAGCCCAGCCGCTCCAGCGTCTCATAGGCAAACCGCCCCTCCCCGTGGGAGCGGATGATCACCGCCGTACCCGGTTCGGCCTCCTCCGGGCTGCGGATCATCCCCACACCCAGAGAGGCCAGGTAGTCGATGACGCTGTTGTTGTGGATCACCGGCCCCAGCATCACGCAGGGTCGGCCCTCCGCCGCGGCCTGCTCCGCCATGTGGACCGCCCGGCGGACCCCGTAGCAGAATCCGGCGGACTTGGCCAGCTCCAGCTTCATCGGCCCACCTGAGGCCTCAGGGCCTCAATCCGGGCCATAACCTCGTCGGCAATGGCACGGTATTCCTCCGGCGTGGCCCGCTTGCCCGCCACCACTGGGTGGTAGGGTTCGCCGATTACCACCTGGTTCCAGCGCAGCCACCGCTTCTCCGCGGGGATGTAAATGGGAATAATGGGGACTCCGGTACGCACCGCCAGCATGGCGGCCCCTGTTTTGGCATCGCCGAAGTCCCCGTCCTGATGCCGGGTTCCCTCGGGGAACATCAGCAGCAGCTCGCCGTTTTTCAGATACTTCATGGCCGTTTTGATGGCGCCGATGTCCGCCTGGCCCCGCTTGACCCCAAAAATGCCCCCCTGCTTGAGGATCCAGCCGATGAGGGGCCAATGCATGACCTCCTCCTTGGCCATTACGTGGATCTGATGGCGCAGCCCCAGAGCGTAGGCCACAAACAGCGGGTCGCTCATCCGGGTGTGGTTGGCACACAGCAGCGCGCCCCCCTGGGGCAGATTCTCCCTGTGGATGCACTTGGTGGGCTTGCAGATCCGGAAGGCCGGCCAAAGAAACAGATACGCCAAACAATACATGATATTCATGCCTGCAAACGCTCCTTTGCAATCTGTATGAGGAGCGCCAGACTCTGCTCCAGATCCTTGTCCGTGGTATCCGCCAGCACCGCATCCTCCGCCTGACGCAGCGGGGCGGCCGCCCGGTGGGTATCCCGGTCGTCCCGCTCCAGCACGTCCCGAAGCACCGTCTCATACGCCCTCTCCTGGCCCCGCTGCTTCAGCTCCAGCCAGCGGCGGCGGGCCCTGGCCTCCGGCGCGGCGGTGAGGAAAATCTTCACATCCGCGTCCGGCAGCACCACGGTTCCGATATCCCGGCCGTCCATCACCACGTCGTGCTCCTCCGCCAGCCTGCGCTGCTGGGCTAGCAGGAAGGCACGCACCTGGGGGATGGCCGACACAGCGGAGGCATAGGCGGAGATCTCATGCTGCCGGATGGCCTGGCTCACATCCTCCCCGTTGAGATACATGTGCTGGAGCCCGTCTTTCCCATGCTCCAGGCGGATCTGAAGCCGCTCCAGCAGCGCCATCACCGCCGCCGGGTCCGTGGGGTCCGTCCCGGTGCGGCAGGCCTGAAGCCCAACCGTGCGGTATATGGCGCCCGTATCCACATATAAGTAGCCCAGCGCTTCCGCCAGGGCCTTGGCCAGGGTGGACTTTCCCGCCCCGGATGGTCCGTCTATGGCAATACTCTTGTGCTGCTTTGTCACAGCTCCATTCCTCCTTGACCCGCCGCCTGCTCCGCCGCGCCCAGGCCGGCCGCCCGGCCGGTGGCCCAGGCGATCTGCAAATTGAATCCGCCGGTGTAGGCGTCCACATCCAACACCTCGCCGGCGAAAAAAACGCCCTCCGCCCGTTTGGACGCCATGGTGGCGGGATTGATTTCCGACACCTTGACTCCGCCGGAGGTGATGATGGCCTCCTCCAGGGGACGGGGGCCGGCGATATCGATGGCCACGCACTTCAGCGTCTCCAGCAGCCTGCGCCGCTGGGGACGCGTAATGGAATTGGCCCGCTCCTTCCCCGGGATGCCGGTGAGTTCCAGCAGCACAGGCACCATCATCCGGGGAACCAGACCCTCCAGCACGTGCCGGAACGTTCGGTTGGCGTTTTCCTCCAGATCCCGCAGCAGGCGCTTGTCCAGCGTCTCCTCGTCCAGAGCGGGTTTCAGATCTAGCAAAACGCGGTAATGCTCCCCTGCAAAGTCCGTCATGTGGGCGGAAGCGGTGAGAATCAGCGGCCCGGACAGGCCGAAGTGGGTAAACAGCAGCTCACCCTGCCCGGAAAAGACCACCTTGTTCCGGTCCGTCTTTACCCGGATGGCCACATTCCGCAGGCTCAGGCCCTGCATCCGGCCGCAGAACTCCTGTTTCGCCGCCACCAGCGGCACCAGGGAGGGCCTGAGGGGCAGCACCGTGTGGCCCAGGGCCTCCGCCAGGGCATAGCCGTCCCCGGTGGAGCCGGTCAGGGGGTAGGAGGCTCCGCCGGTGGCCACCACCGCCGCCCGGCAGGGGTAGGCGCCCCGCTCCCCCTTCACGCCGCGCAGCACTCCGCCGTCCAGCTCCAGGGCCACGGCCCGGTCCTGCACCACGCAGACGCCGGCCCGCCGGAGGGCGGCCCGCAGCGCGTCAATGATATCCGCGGCCCGGTCCGACTGGGGAAAGACCCGTCCCCCCCGCTCTGTTTTCAGGGGGACGCCACGCCGCTCAAAAAACTGCTTCACCGCCTCCGGCGGGAAGCGGGTCATGGCGCTGGTCAAAAAGCGGCCGTTGCGGGGAACGCGCTCCAATACCTCCTGCACCGTGCAGTCGTTGGTCACGTTGCACCGGCCCTTCCCCGTAATGTACAGCTTGCGGCCCAGCTTGGCGTTGCGCTCCAGAAGGGTGACGGAGACCCCCCGCTCCGCCGCGGACAGCGCCGCCATGCAGCCCGCCGCCCCTCCGCCGATCACAACCACATCACTCAACGGCTTGCTTCCGCCTTTTCATAGACATCGTAGGCATCCCAAATCCGCTCCAGGTTCGCAAAGGTCTTGGACAGATCCTCATCCTTCTTCCGCCCGATGGAGACGATCAGGGCGTTGATCAGGCTGAGGGGAGCCACCAGGGAGTCCACAAAAGAGGCCATGTCGCTCTTGGCCAGCAGCCGGTGGGTGGAATAGGGGACCAGGGGCGAGGTCTCGCTGTCGGTGAGGGCGATGGCGGTGGCGCCCCGGTCATGGGCAAACTGCATGGCGGACACCGTGCGGCGGGAGTAGCGGGGAAAGCTGATGCCGATGATCACATCCCCCGGCCCGATGCGCAGCAGCTGCTCAAACACCTCGCTGATAGAGGTGGTGTGGATGATGGTGACGTGCTCAAAAATCAGGTTGAAATAGAACCCCAGAAAACTGGCCAGCGCGGCGGCCGAGCGCACGCCCAGAATGTAGATCCTCTTGGCGCCGACAATGGCCTCCACCGCCTGGCTGAACTCCGCCCGGTCGGTCTCCTCCATGGTCATATGGATCTTCTCAATATCCGCCTGCATCACCATGGACAAAATATCATGGTCCCCAATCCGGTCGTTGGAGACCTCAATGCGCTGGATGGAGGTGAGCTTGCTGCGGATCATCTCCTGGAGCGCCTTCTGCATGGCGGGGTATCCGTCATACCCCAGCTCGGCGGCAAACCGGACCACTGTGGATTCGCTGACCTGAACGGTCTTCCCCAGCTTGCTGGCCGTCATAAAGGCGGCCTTGTCGTATGACTCCAGGATAAAATTCGCAATGAGCTTCTGCCCTTTGGAAAAGGTACCCATATTGCTCTGGATCACCGATAAAATGTCCTTGGACATGTCCCAACCTCCCGGATTCCGGCCCATATTCCGCCTCGGACCGGCTCATCCACGCATCCTGTCTGACGCAAAAATTTCAGCACGTACTATGATACCGGGAATCCGGCAGAAAAGCAATCCTTTTTTGCAAGTAAGGCTAATTTTCCTGCAAATCAGCGCTCCTGATTCCCATGTACTTCCAGCAGCAGCTCCAGCTCCGCCGCCGTCAGATGCCGCCAGCAGCCGCTTTTCAGCGTCCCCAGGGTCAGGCCGCCCTCCCGCACCCGGCGCAGCCGGCGCACCGTCAGCCCGGCGGCCTGGCACATCCGCCGCACCTGCCGGTTGCGGCCCTCGTGGATGGTCACCGAGAGCAGACCCGGACCCAGCACCTCCACCCGGGCGGGGTGGAGCGCCACGCCATCCAGGGCCAGAGGTCCCCGCAGAACGGGCAGCCCCCGCTCCACGTCCCCCGCCACCCAAACCTGGTACTCCTTTTCCACCTGGTGGCTGGGGTGGAGCAGCCGCTGGGTCAGCGCGCCGTCGTCCGTCAGGATCAGCAGTCCCTCCGAATCCAGGTCCAGCCGGCCCACCGGCCACACCCGGGCGCCGCAGCCGCTCACCAGCTGGGCCACCGTACGCCGCCCCCTTTCATCGGAGAGGGTGGTCACGCAGCCCCTGGGCTTGTTGAGCATCAGGTAGGTGCGCCGTTCCAGCGGCGGCAGGGGCCGGCCGTCCACCCGAATGTCGTCCCGCTGGGGGTCGGCCCGGTCGCCCAGCCCGGCGGGACGGCCATTGACCATCACCCGTCCGGCCTCCAGGTAGGCCTCCGCCGTCCGCCGGGAGGCCACCCCCCGGGCGGAGAGAATTTTTTGCAGTCTCTCTTCCATCTGCTTCCTCCCGCAGGAAAGGTCTGCCGCAACCTGGCGGCAGACCTCTGCTCCTGTTTTTATCCGATTGCGGCTGTCAGTCCCAGCAGCCGTTCCAGCCAGCCGGCGGGCGCCCGGTCATCCGCCGCGCCCGTCTGATAGCAGAGGGGCAGACGCATCACCGGCTCCCCCTCCAGGCTGAGCACCAGCTCCCCGGCAGGCGCGCCGGCGGTCACCGGCGCCTCCACCCGCTGAGGCAGGGATACCGCCGGGGACAGGCGCTCCCCCTCCGCCAGCGGATAGTATACCTCCCGCTCCAAACCGGCGGAGACAAACCGGCCCAGACTGCCCCCGCAGGGGATCAGCCAGCCGGTCCCCGCTTCCACGGCCAAGGTCCTGGGGTAGGTGGAAAAGCCGTAGTCAAACAGCGCCTCGTGATCCGCCCAGTCGTTGGGATCGTTCAGGGTGACGGCGATCAGCTCCTGCCCGTCCCGCAGGGCGCTGGACACCAGAGTGCGCCCCGCCTCGTCGGTATAACCGGTTTTCAGGCCGGTGCAGCCCTCATACCGCCACAGCAGCTTGTTGTGATTGGCCAGACTGCGCCCGGCGACAGCGGCGGTTCTGGAGCCGGCAATCCGCCGCAGGGACTCCTCCTCCAACACCGCCCGGGCCAGAAGCGCCATGTCGTAGGCGGTGGAATAGTGCTCCGGGTCGTCCAGGCCGTTGGGATTTGCAAAATGGGTGTTGTCCATGCCCAGTCCGGCCGCCGTCTCGTTCATCCGGGCCACAAAAGCCTCCACCGTCTCACAGCAGCTGCCGGCAATGGCCAGGGCCGCGTCGTTTCCCGAGGAGAGCAGCAGCCCGTACAGCAGTGCCTCCCTGGTGAGCCGCTCTCCCGGCCTGAGGTACATGGAGGAACCTTCCACCCCCGTCCACTCCGGACGCACCGTCACCTCCGCCGACAGGTCCGGACACAGGCGCACCGCCACCAGCGCCGTCATCAGTTTGGTGATGCTGGCAATGGGACGCCGCTGGTCCGGGTTCCGGGCATAGAGAACCCGGCCGCTCTCGCCGTCCATCAGGACGGCGGCGGATGCCGAGAGCGTTACCTCCGCCGCACCGCGGGCGGAGCCGGTCAGAACCAGAAGGGCCAGCAGCAGAGCGCACGCACGCCGCAAGGAACATCACCTCACCTTGATGCCCCTAGTATGGTCCTCAGAAGGGGGAACTATTCCCCGCCTTTTTGTCCTGCTGTTTTTCCACAAAGTCCGTCACCTTGTCGATGACCTCCGGCACCAGCTCCACCACCCGGTCCACCGTGTTGCAGGGCGGCGCCGCCACCGGCATCAGCTTGACCGTGTCCCCCTTGATGATCAGGAAAGCCACCGGGGAGAGATTCATCCCCGCGCCGCTGCCGCCGCCGAAAGAGTTGTCGCTCTCCGGCTTCTGGTTTTTGGATACAAAATCGCTGCCGCCGGAGGCAAAGCCCACCGTCAGCTTGGAGATGGGGATGATGGTGATCTCCCCCGCCTGGATGGGCTGGCCGATGATGGTGTTCACGTCCGCGATTTCCCGGATCTTCTGCATGGTGGTGGTCATCAGATCGCCGATTGGATGTTGCTTTTCCATGTTCAAACCGCCTCTTTCTGTGCTGTATCTGTCCGGCTCCGTCCCCGCTCTTTCCCCATTGCCTGGGGCAGCCTGGGCGCCAGCCAAACTGCCAGCGCCAGGGCCTGTCCCACGGTGAGGGTGGCCTCCGCGTTCAGGCTGGCGGTGGGCTTGTCGGCCTCAAAGTCCACCCGGGTGCGGATGTTCCGGTCCTTCACGTTAAAATTTTGCTCCACCATGGGCCAAATCATACCCACAGCCGCGTTGATCCCACCGAAGGCCAGGGCCGCGCTGGCGGGGTCCGGCGCGGCGGCGGTCACGTCCAGCTCGATCCGGTCCAGGCGCACCTTCCGCCGCAGATGCCCCGCCGCCTCCGCCACAAGGGGCAGCATCCGGCGGAGCTGCTCCAGCATATCCCCCCTGCCCTTTGGCGGGGCGGAGGGCGTCTGGCGGGGAGGCTGCTTGCGCCGCCTCCGTCCGGTCCGGGGCAGCAGGGTCAGCCTCACCGGCCCCACCCACGCCCGAAGGGTCAGCTGGTCGGAATTCCATCTCACCTGGACCCCAAGGCGGAGGAGACTGACAAGTGCCAGCGCCGCCGCGATCAGCGCCAGGATAAGCACTCCCTTCACTGCTCCGTGCCTCCCTCCGTCCGGGCCATGTCCCGGGCGGCCTGCTCCAGCTCAGCCTCCGTCACATCGGACACGTCCTGAGACTGCTGGAGCCGGGCCACCGCCGCCTGCATCTCCAGGGTGAGCTGGCCGTCTTCCGGCGCGGTGTTGGGCAGCTCGGGCAGCTCCTCCAGGCTGGACAGCCCGAAGGAGCGGAGGAAATTTTGGGTGGTGCGGTACTGGATGGGCCGGCCGGGTACCGCCAGGCGGCCGCACTCCTCGATCAGTTCCCGCTCCAGCAGCAGGCCCACGGTATAGGAGCTGTCCACCCCCCGGATCTGGTCCACATAGGCCCGGGTGGCGGGCTGATAGTAGGCGATGATGGCCAGCACCTCCAAAGCCGGCTGGCTCAGCCGGGCCGGACGCCGGCTCTCAAAGGCCCGGCGGATATTGGGGGCAAACTGGGGGGCGGAGCAGAGCTGATAGCTGCTGTCCAGCCGCAGCAGGCGGATGCCCCGCCGCTCATAGCTGTAATAGTCGGCCAAGCGCTGGCAAACCGCGTCCGCCGTGTTCCGGTCAATGTCCAGCGCCAGGCACAGCCGCTCCACACCCACCGGCTCCCCGGCGGCAAACAGAATGCCCTCAATGGCGGCTTCCAGTTCCTTCAGCTCCATGTCATTCCCCCGTCCGCCGGTTCATATACATCCGTGGAAAATTCCAGCCGCTCCCCCTCTTCCCCGTCGGTGGAGGTCACCGTGCAGTCCGTCTCGGTGCCTGCCAGGCGCAGCCGGCGGGCCTTGCACAGCTCCAGCACCGCGATAAAGGTGGCTACAATCTCCGAGCGGCTGCGGTTGCCCTGAAACAGGCTCCGGAACCGGGTCACCCCGAACCGGGCCAGCCGGGTCAGAATCTCATCCGCCTTGTCCGCCACCGGATAGGGTTCCCGGCCCACGATCCCCTCAAAGGCGGCCATGGGGGGCGGCAGCCGGTGGTCCGCCCGGGCCAACACGCTCTGCATGGCGCGCAGCAGATCCTCCGGATGGTGGACGTACCGGTAGGTCTTGTTCACCGGCAGCACCTCCGGCGTCTTGGTCAGGTAGTCCCGGCCCACGGCATAGCGGTCGGACAGCTGGGGTACCACCGCCCTGATGCGGGCAAAGCTCTCATGCCGCTGATGCTCCTCCAGAGAGGCCATCAGCTGTTCCAGCTCGGACAGCGCCTCCTCGTCGTGGATGGACAGCAGCATCCGGGTTTTGATGAACACCAGCTGGGCGGCCATGGTGACAAACTCGCTGGCTACCTCCAGATCCAGCTGCTTGCGCCGGTCCATCCAGGCCAGATACTGCTCCAAAATCAGAGAGATCTGGATGTCCTTGATTTCCATTTTGTTCTTGGACAGCAGGTGGAGAATGAGGTCCAGCGGACCGTCAAAGTCCTCCATGTCCTCCCGGTTCTTCACCACTTTTTCCAGATGGTAAATCGGCGTTTCGATGGGACTCACCTCAAAACAGATTCAGGATGGCGGAGACATCCTGACAAATCCACAGTACCTCCGCCGGCATACCCACCGCCCGGCACATGCCCTGGAGGACATGGATCATCAAAAAGCTCAGCGGACCGCTGAACACCCCCAGCATAACCAGGACGAACAGCGCAATGCCCACATACCGCTCATAGCGGAGAATGCGGTAATATACCCGGCTGGGCAGCAGAGCAAACAGGATTTTGGAGCCGTCCAGGGGAGAAATGGGAATCAGGTTGAACAGGCCCATGCCCACCCCCAGCAGCGCCACGTTGGACAAAAAGCACAGCACCAGCAGGGCGGCGTGGCTCACCCGGCCGAAGTTCCAGATCAGGGAGGCCAGCGCCACCGCCGCCAGGGCGGTGAGAAAATTGGCCGCCGGACCCGCCAGGGCGGTGAGCGCCATACCCGCCTTGGGCCGCTTGAAATACCGCATGTCCACCGGAACCGGTCTGGCCCAGCCCACCTTGGCGATGAGCATCATAAGCAGCCCCACCGGGTCCAGATACCTGATGGGGTTCAGGGTCAGGCGCCCCGCCTGCTTGGCGGTGGGGTCTCCCAGCCTCCAGGCCACAAAGCCGTGGGAGAGCTCGTGGAGCGTAATGCACAGCAGGGCGGCCACCGCGCTGATAAGCAGGGTGATCAGCCCCCACCAGTCCATCTGCCGTGCAAATTCCGCAAAAGACGCCACCGTGTAATTCCCCCATCCATATCCGCCGGCTCCGTTCCGCTGCAAATCTGCCGCCACGGAGTTGTTCAGCAGTCCTTATTATAACAAACCCCTCCCCAAAACACAAGGGAGACAATCCCAGCCCCGGCAGGCAAAAGAGCCGGCACCACCGGGTGCCGGCCCCTCTACGCCCTGGGATGGGCTTTGTTGTAGACATCCTTCAGCTTCTGATTGACCAGCTGGGCGTAAATCTGGGTGGAGGAGATATCGGCATGGCCCAGCATCTCCTGAATGGAGTGCAGGTCCGCTCCGTTCTCCAGCAGATGGGCGGCAAAGGAGTGGCGCAGCGTATGGGGCGTGATGTCCTTCTGAATTCCCGCCGTCTCCTGATAGTGCTTGATGATCTTCCAAAAGCCCTGACGGCTCATCCGCTCCCCGTTCATGTTCACAAACAGCGCCCGCTCCTCCGGGTGCTCAATGACCTGAGGGCGGACATGCTCCAGATAGTCCTGGAGGGCCTTCACCGCCGCCGGATACAGAGGGATGATGCGCTCCTTCCCGTGGCCGGTACACCGGATGAAGCCGGCGGAGAGGTTGATGTTCTCCAAATCCAGCCCGATCAGCTCGGATACGCGGATTCCCGTGGCATACAGCAGCTCCAGCATGGCCCGGTCCCGACATCCCTTGGCCTCCGAGGCGTCGGGCTGCTCCAGAAAAACCTCCACCTCCTTAGCGGTGAGGATGCGGGGCAGCTTCCGTTCCACCTTGGCCGGCGCCAGCCCTCTGGCCGGATTGACCACCACCAGCCCCCGCTCCATCAGGTATGTATAGAAGGACTTCAGAGACGCCAGGGAGCGGGTCACCGTGGCGGCGGACTTTCCCTTGGCGCTCAGGGTCCTGATATATCCCTCCACATCGCCCTGGGCGGCCTGCTCCGGCGTCAGCCCCTCACCATTCAGCCAGGACAGATATTGCCGGATATCCCGCAGATAGGAACTGAGGGTATTGGGCAGAGCCTTCTTCTCCTCTTTTAAATATTGTTCATATTCCGCCAGATACTCCATCCATCCAACACCTTCTCACCTTTCTCTATCCGCCCAGGATCATACCCGCCGCACCGGACACCAGCACCGGCACGGCAAAGCGCTCCAGCAGCAAACACACACACAGCGCGGCCCCACAGCCGCCGCAGCGGAGAAAATAGGCCCGCCCATAGGGGGATGGGGCCTTTCCTCCGCCTAAAAAACGGCTGGCCAGCGCCCTGGCCGCCGTCAGGCCCTGCGCCCCCAACACAAACAGCGCCGGCACCGAAAAGCAGCCCCCCACGCCGAAGAGCAGGAAGGCCAGCACACACCCGGCGCTGCCAAACATCTGCACAAAAGCCGAGATGGAAAAAGCCAGCAGAAAACCCCTGGCCGCAAACAGCACCGGCAGGCCCAGCACACCCAGCGCCGTAAAGCCCAGCAGCAGCGCAAGCGCGGGCCAGCGCAGCACGTCCCACAGCTGAGCCGCCAGACCGGGCGCGGCAGCCCCCTCTCCCTGGGCCGTGGTGAGAAAGGCCTCCAAATACAGCCTGAGGCTCTCCGCGCCCGCCCCGCCCACAAAAGTGGACAGACAGCAGCCCGCTACGCCGCCCAGAAAAAAGCTGACCGAGATCACCGCCAGCGCGGGCAGCATTCCCTCCTCCGGCACATTCCAGGCGCCTCCCACGGCTCTGCGCATCAGCCTCACCCCCAGGGCAGTTTATGTCCCCTGGACAAACGCAAGAACCGGAAAACACACCCAATTTTATATTACTATAGCTTACCCTTGGCCCTTGTGCAAGAACCGTCAAAGAAAAACACCATTTTTGTCTATTATGCCGAAATATTATGTATACTTAATTATGTAAACTTAGTAAAGGAAAAGGGACGGCGCATCCCGGGATGCGTCGCCCCAAGCTCAAGATGTGGTATTTGATGCCGCCGGCCCGGCATAGATCTGGTTTAAGGCCCGCCAGGCGATTACGCTTTGTATAATTACGCTCCGTATAGGCTAGTCCGCCAGACCCGCGGCAATGGCCCGCAGGGCAATGGCGCACTCCAGGCGCTTGCGCTCCAGCTCACAGCCTACCTTGTGGGGCTGCTTTATGTCGCCGTTGACAAGCAGGTTGGAGGCCGAACAGCCGCCGGAGCAGTAGAAGCGCGCCCAGCAGCGGGAGCAGGCCTCCCGGGTGTAGATGTTCAGGGCGGCGAATCGTCCGGAGAGGGCCGTGTCAAAGCTGCCGTCGTACACGCTGCCCAGCCGGTAATCCGGGTTGCCCACAAACTGATGGCAGGGGTAGATTTCCCCGTCCGGGGTGACAGCCACATATTCGCACCCGGCGCCGCAGCCCCGCAGCCGCTTGATGACGCAGGGTCCCTGGGCCAGGTCCACATTGAAGTGGAAGAAGTTGGTCTCCGGATGATCCCGCAGATACTCCGCCAGGCGCTCGTACTCCGCCTTCAGCTCCGGCAAGTCGGCCTCCTGGAGGGCATAAGGGTCCTCCTCCTTCCCCACCACCGGCTCCACCGACACATTTCTGCCGATGGCGGCCAGCTCCTTCACATCCTGGGCAAAGTCCTTGTGGAACCGGGTGAAGGTTCCCCGAAGGTAGTAGTCCTTCTTGCCCCGGCCTGCAATCAGCTTTTTGAACTTGGGTACGATCACATCGTAGGAGCCCTTGCCGCTGATGGTGGGCCGCAGATCGTCGTTGACCTCCCGCCTGCCGTCCAGGGAGAGCACCGCGTTGGACATCTCCCGGTTGATATAGTCGATGGTGTCATCGTTGAGGAGCACACCGTTGGTGGTAATGGTAAAGCGGAAGCACTTTCCGTGCTCCTGTTCGATGGAGCGGGCGTACTCCACGGTGGCCTTGACGGTGTCCATGGCCATCAGCGGCTCTCCGCCGAAAAAGTCCACCTCGATATTGCGCCGCCCCCCCGACTTGGCAACCACAAAGTCAATGGCCTTTTTGGCGGTCTCCACATCCATGGTCATCCGCCTGCCGGTGCCGAAGTCGCCGGTGGAGGCAAAGCAGTATTTACAGCGCAGGTTGCAGTCGTGGGAGACGTGGAGGCAGAGGGCCTTCACCAAGGCCTGCTGCTGCATGGAGGCCGCCTTCTCCCGGTCAATGTAGTCGTCCTCCTCAAACAGAAGACCCTGCTCCCGCAGCTGGCCCAGCTCCGCCCAGGCGTCGGCCAGGGCGGCGGGGTCGTGCTGGGGCAGCAGCGCCACCAGTTCCGCCGGCAGCGGACCGGCCAGCAGCTCCCCATTGTCATCCCGCTCCGCCAGCGCGGTGAGCAGGTCGAATATGACGCCGTCCAGCACATGGACGGCGCCGCTGTTTACGTCCACGGCCACATTGACGCCGAGGCACCGAAAGGTATGTACCATATGTCTGTTCCTTCCTCAGAGCATAGAAAAAGGTGGGCTGCACACCCACCTTTCCCCTGTGTTTGTTACTGGTTCTCGCACTTCTGGTTGGCCACGGTGCAAGAGGTCTTACAGGCGGACTGGCAGGAGGTCTGGCACTCGCCGCAGCCGCCGTGGGCGGCGCTCTTCTTCAAGGTCGCGCCGTTGAGCGTCTTAACATGCTTCATTTCGATTTCCCTCCCCAAACAAAGGTTAGAGGCATTATACCACAGGAACAGGCGGATTTCAACGTTTTCTGTATTTTTTCCGGGCAGGTCTCCCTTTCCCGCCGTTCAGAAGGCCGGCCAGCGCGCCGCCGCACAGGCCGCCGCACAGCAGGCCGATCCCTCCCGCCTCCAGCTCTATCGTCTGGAAAAACAGCGTTCCAATAGTGAGCAGCAGCAGAAACAGCACTCCGCCCACCGCCAGACCGGTGAGCAGCGCGCCGCTGCACTGCCTGGCGGCGAACATGCCGCCCCCGAAGCCCCCCAGCACACACCCCACAATGGTGAGCTGGTAGATCAGCCCTTCGCCCACCACGCCGCTGGAAATGGCCACCGAGGCCCCCAGCAAAAACAGGCAGCAGATTGCCAGCGCCATCACGCCGCCCAGCAGAATTCCCACGCCGCAGCGGATGAGCCGCGCGCTCTGCTCCTCCTCCCTTTTTCGCATAAAAACTCCCTCCCTTGCCGTCGGTTCCTACTGGAAGCCTATGCAGGGAGGGCGCTGTTATGTCTTACTTTTTGTCCTTGGTCTCGCCGGCACCGTCCTCCACAGCCTGAGTTCCCTTGGTGGAGACGGCCCACTTGGTGAACTCAACGCGGACCCGGTCGGCGCTGGTCTCAATCACAATCGTGTCTTCCTTCACGGCGCAGATGGTTCCCACAATTCCGCCGATGGTGGTGATCTGATCCCCCACCGCCAGCTCGGAACGCATCTTGGCGGCCGCCTTTTTCTTCTTGTTCTCGGGACGGATGAGCAGGAAATAGAAGATGGCGATCATGGCCACAACCATGACGATCATGCTTACCCCGCCGCCTGTGCCTCCCACATTGGTCAGCAGTCCGCCCGCAATCTGTGTCAGCAAATTGATCCCCTCCGATAGTTACTTGATGTGGTACATCATCAATGGGACATTATAAAACGAATTTGAGGATTTGACAAGCATTTTTCCGCTATTTTCCCAAAACTTCACAGCCGGCCCGCCAACTTTTGGCTGTACTCCGCCCGAAACGCGGCAAAGGCTCCGCCGTCCAGCGCCTCCCGGATGCGCTGGGTCAGCTTGTTGTAAAAATACAGATTGTGGAGCACCGACAGGCGCATGGCCAGCATCTCCTCCGCCACAAACAGGTGGCGGAGATAGGCCCGGGAAAAGCTCCGGCACACCGGGCAGTCGCACTCCGGGTCAATGGGACCCTCGTCCAGTTTGTACTTCTCATTGCGGATGTTCAGCGCCCCGGACCAGGTGAAGAGCTTGGCGTGGCGGGCGTTGCGGGCGGGCATGACGCAGTCGAAGAAATCCACCCCCCGGGCCACCCCCTCGATGATGTTGGAGGGTGTACCCACCCCCATAAGGTAGCGGGGCTTGTCCGAAGGCATATAGGGTTCCACCGCCTCAATGATCTCATACATCACCTGAGTGGGTTCCCCCACCGCCAGGCCGCCGATGGCGTATCCCTGGCAATCGATCCCGGCGATCTGCTGCATGTGCCAGATCCGCAGGTCGGGATAGGTGGCGCCCTGGTTGATGCCGAAGAGCATCTGGCTGGGATTTACCGTATCCGGCAGGGCGTTGAGCCGGTCGTGCTCCGCCTTGCACCGCTCCAGCCAGCGCAGGGTACGCGCACAGGAGGCCTTGGCATATTCGTAGGTGGCCGGATTCTCCACGCATTCGTCGAAGGCCATGGCGATATCGCTGCCCAGATTGGACTGGATCTGCATGGACTCCTCCGGACCCATGAAGATCCGCCGTCCGTCGATGTGGGAGGCAAAGGTGACCCCCTCCTCCCGGATCTTCCGCAGGCCGGAGAGGGAGAACACCTGAAAGCCGCCGGAGTCGGTGAGGATGGGTCCGTCCCACCTCATGAATTTGTGCAGTCCCCCCAGCTGGCGCACCACCTGGTCTCCGGGCCGGAGATGGAGGTGGTAGGTGTTGGACAGCTCCACCTGGCAGCCGATCTCCCTGAGGTCAAAGGCGGACACCGCACCCTTAATGGCGCCCTGAGTCCCCACATTCATGAAAACCGGCGTCTGCACCGTGCCGTGGGCGCAGGTGAAGATCCCCCGCCGGGCCTTGCCCTCCGTCCTGATTACTTCAAACACAGCAATGAAACCCCTTTGTCGTCAAGTGTGTTTATCATACCAGACCGGCAGGCAAATAACAAGAGTCATCCGGCCACGCTCTCCATGGTCTGCTGGACGATGGACTCCATGATCTCGCCGGTCAGGGCGCCGGGTACGTACCCGTACACATTGCCGTTGGAATCAATCATAAAGGTAGTGGGAAAGGCGGAGATGGCGTAGTAGGACAGCAGCTCCCCCGTCAGATCCATCACCACCGGGAAGGTATAGCCGTTTTCCTCCAGGAACTGCTCCACCTCCTCCTGGGTTCCCTCGTTGGTAAAGGGGTTCTCCTCCGTCCTGGGGGTGGCCACCCCCAGCACCACCAGGTCCCCTTCGTTCTCCCCGTAGGCCTCGTAGAGAGCCTGGATATCCGGCATCTCGCTTTTGCAGGGGCCGCACCAGGTGGCCCAGAAATTCAGAAAAACCGTTTTGCCCACATAGTCGGACAGGGTGTGGGAATTGCCGTACTGGTCGGTGAGGGTGAAATCCGGCGCGGGGATCACCGGCAGCTGGCTCTCCTCCGGCTCCGGGGACTCCGCTGCCTGGCTTTCCACAGCCTCCGGCGCCGCGCTCTCCGCTGCCCCCGATGTCCCGGCTACCCCGGAGAGATAGCCGGTGATTCCGTTCATAAAGCCGGTCAGGGTCATCACGCCCATAAAAACCAGCAGGGCCGCGCCCACCTTCACCGTGTAGCGCACCACCTTCTGGTGGCGTTTAAAGAAGCCCAGCACCGTGCCTGTAAACAGGCCCACCGCCAGGAAGGGGAGAATGAAGCCGGCGGTGTAGACGCCGATGAGCAGAAAGCCCCGGGAGGCGCTGGAGGCGGAGGAGGCCATCAGCAGCACGCTGCTCAGGGTGGGTCCCACACAGGGCGTCCAGGCAAAGCTGAAGGTAAAGCCCAGAAGCAGGGCCACCAGGGGGTTGACCCTCCACCGGTCCAGCCGGAAGGGCAGCCGGTGCTCCCGCTCCAGCGCGGCGGCCTTTCCGAAGAAGCCAAACTGATATACGCCGAACAGGATCATCACAATGCCGCTGATCCGGGCAAACCAGGTCTGATACCGGGTAAAAAAGCGGCCCAGCGCCGTAAAGCCGAAACCCAGCAGGAAAAAGGCAAAGCTGATCCCCAGGACGAAAAACACCGTGTTCAGCAGCACCTTTCCCCTGGGATAGCGGATGATGCCGTTTGGGTCCACCCTGCCGGTCCCGCCGGCCAGATAGCCCACATAGAGGGGAACCAGGGGGAGGACGCAGGGGGAGAAAAAGCTCAGCAGTCCCTGGAGCAGTACCGTAATGGCCGGCACGCTGGTCTCAAGATCAAAGCCCACAGGCTCACTCCTTTCCGGCGGCCGGCTCCAGCCGGGCCTCCAGGTCGGCCAGGCTCAGCTGGGCCAACCGCGCCCGGCACCGCCGGTCCAAATCGTCAAACAGCCCGTCCATCACCCCGGCCATGCCGGAGGCCACCAGACAGCCGCAATCCACTTCCCCGCCGCTGTGCCAGGCCGGCTCCACAAACCGCACCTCCAGCGCGGCGGCAATCCGGTCCAGGGTCAGCTCCCCCGGAGCCAGCAGCGGGCAGTACCCCCCCTCGTTCCCCGCCTTAGTGGCTACCAGACCAGCCTTTTTCAGCTTGGCCATCACCTTCCGCACCCGGGCGGGGTTGGTACAGATGTTGGCCGCCAGCTCTTCGCTGGAGAGCATACATCCCCGCTTGTCCAGATAGATCAGGGCGTGTACCGCCACGCAAAACAGTCCGTTCATGTCAGGCGGTCACCCTTTACTGTTTATTCAGAAGATAGGCTTCCGCAAAATAGGCGGCGTTGGCTCCGTCCGCCGCCGCGGTGACCACCTGGCGCACCGCCTTGGTGCGCACGTCCCCCACGGCAAACACGCCGGGCAGGCTGGTGCGGCAGCTCTCGTCCGCCACAAGGTAGCCGGCGGAGTCCAGTTCCACCTGGCCGGCAAACAGCCCGGTGTCCGGCACACGGCCCACGGCCACAAAAATGCCGTCGCAGGCCAGCTCCCGCCTGGCTCCGGTCTGCACGTCCTCCAGCTCCACGCCGGTGAGGCGCGTATCCTTCCGCAGGGCGGTGACCCGGCTGTTCCACAGGATCTCCACCCCCTGCTCATCCAGCCGTTTACGGTAGACCGGAGAGGCCCGGAGCTGATCCCGGCGGTGGACCAGGTAAACCTTGGCGCACAGCCGGGACAGGTAGAGGGCGTCCTCCACCGCGGTATTCCCCCCGCCGTTTACCACCACCGTCTTGCCCCGGAACATCATGCCGTCGCAGGTGGCGCAGTAGGCCACTCCCCTGCCCCGCAGTTCCTGCTCCCCGGGCAGTCCCAGCTCTCGGGGATAGGCTCCGGTGGCCAGAATCACCGTCCGGCCCGCAAACTCCCCCTCACTGCTGCGGATGATCTTCGGCGTTCCGGCCAGCTCTACCTCCGTCACCTCGCCGTAGATAGTCTCCGCCCCGTATTTTTGGGCCTGCTCCGCCATCCGCTCACCCAGCTCGAAGCCGTCCACGCCGTCGGGAAAGCCGGGAAAGTTCTCGATGGTGGAGGTGGTGGCCATCTGCCCGCCGGCGGACAGTTTCTCCAGCACCGCCACGCTCAGCCCGCTTCTGGCCGCGTACAGCGCCGCGGTATAGCCGCCGGGGCCGCCGCCCACCACAATGACATCATAGCTCTTCACAACGCCGCTCCCCCTCTCTTTTACAGCCCGGCCCACGCCACAATCTGCGCCTTGGAGCCGGGATTCACAATGGGCTCTCCCGCCTGCCCGTTCCGGAAGAGATACAGGGTGGGGATGACCTCCACCCCGAACCGCTCCTCCAGCTCGGGCTGCTGGTCAATATTCACCTTGCACACCGCCAGCCGGCCGTCATATTGCTGGGAGAGCTGATCCAGCACCGGAGAGATTCTCCGGCAGTAGCCGCACCAGGGCGCCCAAAAATCCACCAGTACCGGCACCTGGGACTGGAGCACCACGGAGTCGAAATTTTCTTTGGTAAGGTCGATGATGTTCATATAAAACGTCCTTTCTATCTGTAACTTTTTTAGTTTCAATTATACTGTAACTATAACAGTTACAGATCCCCTTGTCAATCCTTTTTTGCCCGCACACCTCCTTTTTATTCCCGGCATAAACTGTCATGTGGCACAGCCACAAGCCAAGCGGATAAAGGAGTATATCATGAATCACTATCATCCCACCGACTGGGAGTGGAAACGGAAGCAAGAGGGCGCAGCCTGCTGCTGTCCGCCGGGCTGCTGCCCGCCCCCCTGTCCACCTCCCCGTCCCATTCCAGGTCCTACCGGCCCCACTGGTCCCACCGGTGCTGCCGGAGCGACTGGTCCCACCGGTCCCACCGGACCCGCCGGCACGGGAGCCGCCGGACCCACCGGACCCACCGGTGCGCAGGGTCCCACCGGACCTGCCGGACCTGCCGGACCCGCCACCCCCGGCCCCACCGGCCCAGCGGGAGCGACTGGTCCCACCGGACCAACCGGCCCCCAGGGTATCCCCGGTCCGGACGGCGCCACCGGGGCGCTTTGCATAGGAAAGGCAACGCCCTGTAAAAACGCGGTTTCTTATCAAACCGCCTCGTTGTGGGGATTGAGCTCCATAAATCCTTCCAGCCGGCGCAGCTCGTCGGCAAAGCGGAACACAATGCCGATCTTTCCGCCCTCATACACCTTGATATGATCCACCAGCTCAATGAGAATGTCCCGCGTCAGCCTGTCGATATTCTGATTCTGGCGAAATGCGGTCAAACATGGGTTTTCGGTGTCCACGCCGTTTTTCAGCTCCGACTGTTCTGCCCGGAGGGTTTGCAGCACTTTCTCCAGAGCCTGGGCCCGCTGCTCATAGTCCTCTTTCATGTGTCGGTACTCCGAGCGGCTGATTTCTCCGTCCTTCCAGTCCTGATAGATCAACTGCCTGTAGCGGGAGATTTTCGATAGCTCCCGTTCTTTTTGTTTTATCGCATCCATTACCTTCCGGGACTGGCCTTTTTCCAGCGGGGTCCGGCTGATCCGCTCAATGATCCCGGCACAGTCCACCGCCAGATAGACCTGCTGCTGAATGGCGCAGAGGACAGCGGCCTCCAGGCGGTCATGCTTGATGGTATGTTTGGTGCAGGCTGTTTTGGATTGGTCTTTATAAGTACGGCAGTAGTAGTACACCACGCCGTCCACCTTGCTCCGGCTCATGGCCTTGCCGCAGTCGGCACATTTCAGAAACCCGCTGAACAGATACAGCTTTTTCTGCCGGGGGCCTGTGCGGGTGGCCCGGTTCAAGAGACGCTGCACCTTTTCAAACGTGTCCCGGTCAATAATTGCCTCGTGCGTGTTTTCCACGATGTACCATTCCTCTTTGGGAACCACCTCTTGAATATGCACCTTGTAGCTTTTTTTGCGGTAGCGCCCCTGCACCATATCCCCGCAGTACATCCGGTTTTTCAAGATGGTAGTTACCGACATTGCGCACCACAAGGGCCGTTTCGCGGGATCAATGCTGGGGTTTTGGTAGTTCAGCCCCAGGCGTTCCCGTTTGTAGGCGGCGGGACAGAGAACACCGTGCTCGTTGAGATAGTGGACAATGGCATTTTTACTCATGCCGTCCAGGAACATGGAGAAGATCTCCCGGACAACGGCAGCGGCTTCCTCGTCCACCACCAAGGCGTTTTTGTCGCCCGGATCCTTGAGGTAGCCATAGGCCGCGAAGGAGCCGATGTGCTCCCCGTTGCGGCGTTTCATGTCAAATACCTCCCGCACCTTGTCAGAGGTTTCCGCACAATGGTTTTCATTGAGCACCCCCTGGATGGGAACCGCGATGCTCCGCATATTTTGGGGCTCTTTGTAGCTGTCCAGGGGCTGGTGAAACAGAGAAATAAAACGGACCTTGTACCGGGGGAACCAGTCATCCAGATAATAGCCCTGATCGCTGTAATTACGGAAGGAACGGGCCAGGTCTTTGACGATCACGCAGTTCACGCGTCCCCGCTTGATGTCGGCCAGCATCCGCTGAAAATCATCCCGCTCATCATCCGTTGTGCCGGAAATGCCGTCATCCACATATTCGTCCACAATCATGTACTGGTCGCCGTCGTGAAAGGCGGCGATATGCTCCTCAATGATTGCCCGCTGATTGGTGACGCTTTCGGATTCGTACAGACAGCGAGTGTCCTCTCTGGAAAGGCGGATATAGATGGCGATCCTCCACACCCGTTCCTTTGGAGCAGCGGCGTGAACGGCGGCTCTGTTTGTTCGCTCCATGCGCTTCCCTCCTTAAAGTCCGCTCTTTTTTCGCCGAAAGAACTCGAAAAGGGCATCCTGTAAGGATGGGACGCTGTCCAGAAACTCCAGCTGAACACCCAAGTCTCCCACGCGGAAACAGTAGGGATTCCCCGTCGCTTTTAAGAGATGCCCCGCCCGAAGTTTCCGTGGGATGCCGGGATCAAGAGCCAGACCGCTGACATCCGTTAATTCATCCTTGTTTATCTTCTGAATCTCAACACTTGCCAGCTCCAAGCGCGTGATGGGATCATTCATGCGTATTCCCCCCTTCCAATCATAGTTATGGCACAATTGCTTGTCCCATGATGGATCGGGCAATTCCGTATGAGATTCCCGCGTTGTCAAGGGATGCGGCAGATGGTATAATAACCGGCAAGAGCTGGATCGATTTTCCCTTATGGATCTGGCGGCACCATCGCTGCAAAAGCAGAGATGTTTCATGCGGCCCAGGCAGACAACCGGAGGCCCGCGGCAGATTATGCCCTCCGCGCAGGCATCCTCGCTCGGTCGAACGGTCTGCATCTGGGGAAAATTCATCAAGCCAAACTGCGGAGCTCTGGACCAGACTCAGAACTTATGAGCTGCGCTTTTCCACCTCTGCCAGTGGTCCGGACCGCTTCCGGCAGGACTCTCAGGGAACTTTTGAGATCGGATCTGAAGCAAAGACAAGGAGGAATGAGAGATGAAGCATTGGAAACCGTGGGTGTCCGTTCTCTGCCTGATGGGTATGACGGTCTCCCTCCTCTCCGGTTGCCGGGAGGCTCCGGCGGCGGACAGCGAGGCATCCGCGCTGAACGGGGAGCAGAAGGGCGCCACCCAGATCACCGCCCAGCTCAACCAGGAGGTATACGCTTTGCTGGACTTTGACGACCAGCAGGAGCTGGAGTTTGCCCAGCGGGGCCTTATCAGCGCCCCGGAATCTTTGGAGCTGCGGGACGAGAGCGGCAAAGTGATCTGGAGCCAGGACGCCTACGCCTTCCTGGAGGATGCCGACGCCCCCGACACCGTCAACCCCAGCCTGTGGCGCAACACCCAGCTTAACCACATCTACGGCCTGTTTGAGGTGATTGACGGCATCTACCAGGTCCGGGGCTACGATATGTCCAACATCACCTTTGTCAAGGGAGAAACCGGCTGGATCGTCTTTGATCCCCTCATGTCGGTGGAATGTGCTCAGGCCGCCAAGGAGCTGGTAGATGAGCAGCTGGGTGAGTATCCCATCATGGGCGTTATTATCAGTCACTCTCACGTGGACCACTTCGGCGGCATCAAGGGCATTGTCTCCGAGGAGGAGGTGGCGGAGCGGAACATTCCCATTATCGCCCCCGAGGGCTTTGAGGAGCATGCCATCAGCGAAAACGTGTACGCCGGAACCGCCATGGGCCGCCGGGCGGCCTACCAGTACGGCACCCTGCTGGACAAGGATGAGGAGGGCGCCATGTGTATCGGCATCGGTATGGGCCAGTCTAAGGGTACCCTGTCCTACCTCTCCCCCACCGACATCATCTGTGAGACCGGTGAGATCCGGGTCATCGACGGGGTTACCTTTGAGTTCCAGATGACTCCCGGCACCGAAGCCCCCGCCGAGATGAACACCTGGCTGCCCGAAAAGAACGCCCTGTGGCTGGCGGAGAACTGCACCGGCACCCTGCACAACCTGTACACCCTCCGGGGCGCCCAGGTTCGGGACGGCAATGCCTGGGCCAACTACATCATGGAGGCCCTGGCCCGCTACGGCGGGCAGGCCCAGGTAGTGTTCCAGTCTCACAACTGGCCTCACTGGGGCAGCGACGTGATCCAGGAGTATATGGAGAACACGGCGGCGGTGTACAAATTCATCCACGATCAGACTCTCCTATACATCAATCAGGGCTACACCGAAACCGAGATCACAGATATGATCCAGCTGCCCGCGGACCTGGAGAAAGTGTGGTATACCCGCCAGTACTATGGTACGCTGAAACACAACGTCAAGGCGGTCTACCAGAAGTACATGGGCTGGTACGATGCCAACCCCATCCACCTGGATGAGCTGGCTCCCACGGAATACGCCCAGAAGCTGGTGGAATATCTGGGGGACACGGACAAGGTGCTGGAGATGGCCAAGGCGGACTTTGAGAAGGGCGAGTACCAGTGGGTGGCGGAGATTACCAACGCCCTGGTATACGCGGACCCGGAAAATCTGGACGCCCGCTACCTGTGCGCCGACGCTCTGGAGCAGCTGGGTTATCAGGCCGAGTCCGGCCCCTGGCGCAACGCCTACCTCACCGGCGCCCAGGAACTGCGCAGCATGCAGCCGCCTGCCTCCAATCCCATGAGCGGTGCCGCGGAGATGCAGATGAAAATGGGCGTGGATCTCATGCTGGAGTATCTGGGCATCCGCCTGGACAGCAATGCGGCGGAGGACCTGAACGGCACCATCAACCTGGTGGTCACCGATCTGGAGGAAGCGTATGTGATCACTCTGCGCTCTGGAGTGCTCCTCTATCAGGAAGACGTTCAAAGCTCTGAGGCCGATGCCACCTGGAGCATGCCCAAGGCGGCTCTCTTCGCCTTGCTCCAGGGCAATGCGGACGGCGTGCGGCAGGCAGCGCAGCTTCAGGGCGGCGAGGATCTGCTGGACTCCCTCTGTGCGCATATCCAGATCTTTACGCCTGATTTTGCGATCATCGAGCCGTAACGATGGATCTCCTACAAGAAGGATGGCGGACTGCATCGCCATCCCCAGTCTGTCGAAAAACCTTCCTCAGAGGAAGCCTCGCAGAGTTCCGTCGCCCGCAGGCGACGGAATAAAATCAAAATCCGTCATTTCCGGGGACATGTGCCTCGGAAATGACACTTCTCATGACGGATGGGGTGACTTTTTCGCAAGAAATCGAGCCCCATCCGTCATGCAGCCTCTTGTCGAAAAAGGCACATGTGCCTTTTTCGACAGTCTCAGGATGGCGGACTGCATAAATGCAGTCCGCCATCCCTTTTCATATGGTGGGCCATTCTGCTCAAGTACTTTCTTTCCAGTCGGCCAAAACCCGGGCAAAAAAGCGCTGATAGCCCTTGCACAGGTAATTTTTTCCCCCGCTGAGCCGGCCCTTTGGGCAGCCGCCGAAGCACAGCCGCACAGCGGGTCGTGGACGCACAGGATGGAGGGCAGGCCCTGGAGATGCCCCAGCGTGACATCAAACAGCTTCACATGGAGCTTCCCCACGTCCTGTCGGAGCCACTCCTCCCAGACGGCACACAGAAACTCGCCGTACCCCTCCGGCGTGACGGAGAAAGGGGCAACCGGATGGGGCATTCCCAACGGGTGGATCCCGGGCGGGGTGGCCGTACGCTGCCCCATATCCGTCTCATACGCAGCAGGCAGGGCCTCCACTACGGGAAGAAACTGGATGTAGTCGGTAAGCCCGCGCAGAAAGCGGTAGACCTCCAGGGGATATTTCATGTTGGCCCGGTTGACCATGGTCAGCGCGCTGAAGGGAACGCCATGCCGCCGCAGCCGCCGGACGCCTTCCATCGTGGCTTGAAAGGACCTGGAGCCGTCCTCCCTCGTTCGATACAGATTGTGGAGCTCCTCAGGGTCCTGGTTGAGATCAAAGAGCCGCACATCGTTTTTCTCATAGAGTTCCTCAATTGTGGTGGGGGTATTGAACTCCAGCGGAGAGAAGTAGCGCACAAACTTATAGTCTTCCGTGATCAGTCCCCGCACCATGCCCCGGATGGAGAGATCCGCCTGATAGCTCATCGTCTTGTCCGGATTTACGTCCACCTGGACCGCACTCATCAGCAGCGACTCATAGCAGAACAGCGCGCCGTCCCGGACAGACTCCTTGGAACCGTCCATCAGATCCATCAGGCTGCTGCCGGGAAGCCCCTGGCTGAGCTACGCCTTTTCCGCATCGTCCAGACCGGTCATATCCAAAAAGGTGGGCGCCAGGTCCAGATGGCTGGTGAGGGCAGAGATCGTCCGCCCACCCTCATATTCCGGGTGAACGATGTACAAGAGGGTACATGGACGCAGTTTTCGTAGTAGTAATCCTGATAATCCTTCCAGCCATCCTCGCTGGTGACCGAGCCGGTGTACACGCTCCACTCTTCATTGTATAATTTCCATCTTCGTTTTTGACTGCCTCCCGGGCGGGCGCTTGGCTGCTCTCTGGAGCAGCAGGCTGACAGCCCGATAAGGAGCATGCGGAGGCCGCCGCCAGTGCGGTTGCCGCAAAGCGCAGTCTCGCTTAGTTGGTATGTCGCATATGTGCTCTCCTCCCTTCCCTCTATCTGGCGCCAGGCCTGCCGGCGGACGGCAAGCCCCAGATGCATTGTAAGATAAAATATAATATTTTTACAGAAGAATCAATCCCGGCGGTATTCCCTGGCGGGCATGCGCCCACTTTCCTTGTTTCACCGGCCCCACCGGACCCACCGGACCTCAGGGCATTCCCGGCCCGGACGGCGTCACGGGTCCCACCGGACCTGCCGGTGCCGCCGGAGCAACCGGTCCCACCGGACCTGCCGGTGCCGCCGGGGCAACCGGTCCCACCGGACCTGCCGGTGCCGCCGGAGCAACCGGTCCCACCGGACCTGCCGGTGCCGCCGG
>NZ_CALXFV010000003.1 GCF_944387675.1 uncultured Flavonifractor sp.
TTTTCCCGGCTCAGGCAGTCGAAGGTGAAGCAATCCATCAGCCCCTCCATTCCCGCAGGGCCGTACATGCTCTCCTTGGGCAGCCGGGAGCCGTCAGGGCGGATGTACTCCGCCCGCAGGGTCAGATCCACCGGCTCCTGGAGTTCCGCTACCAGACAGCCGCTGCCCAGGGCATGGACGGTGCCGGCGGGGATAAAATACACCTGGCCGGGCTGAATCTCTATTTTGTGGAGGCAGTCCAGCATCCCGGGGGAATCCTGTGCCTCAATCAGCGCCCGGAACCGCTCCCGGGTGACGCCGGGGCGAAAGCCCAGCCAAATGCAGGACCCCGGCCGGGCGGCCAGCACGTACCACGCCTCGTCCTTGCCGTGGCTCTGGCCGAAATATTTCTGGGCCTTTGCTCCATCGGGGTGGGTCTGAATGAGCAGCCGGTCCCGGGAGTGGAGCAGCTTCAATAAAAAGCCTAGGTCGGCCCCCCAGCGTTTGGCGTGGGCCGTTCCCAGCCAGGCCGCCGGGTCCTCCGACAGACAGTCCCGGAGAAAGCGGTCCGTCCCGGCGATGCGGGACAGACCTACGGTGGTGCCGGGACAAAGGGCGGAGGTGACCAGGGAGGCCACCCAAAGCTGGGAGCACACCTTTGCCTCCGGACCCTCCCCCAGAAACTCGTTGATCATCTCCCCGCCGGGGATGAGATAGTCCACCTTGTTGGACTCCAGCTGATAAATGTGGTCGGGAGTCAGCTTCATACGGGGTCAGAACTCCTTTCGTTGATAGATGCCCAGGGAGATTGCAAAGGAGATCAGATAGGCCGCCGCGCTTGTCAGGGCGAACGCTACCGGCAGGGCGGCTGTCAGCCAGCCGGGGAACTGGGGCAGGCGGACGCCGTGGCTGGCCAGTCCACCCAGCAGAGCGAAACCGCCGAAAATGGCCACAAAGGTGACCATGCTGATGACCCTGGCCCGCTCCGCACCGTATTTCAGCAGGAAGGGAAGCAGAACGGCATCCAGCAGCAGGGCGGCTGCGGCACAGGATGCGGTGACGGCGATCAGCTCCTGGAACGAACTGTCGGTAAGTCCCGTCAGCGAGAGCAACAGCATGATGGCGATGCCTGCCAGGCCGCTGACCAGGATGACCAGCAGGGTGAAGAGATATTTTCCTGCCACGATGCCCTTCCGTCCGGCGGGGGTGGCGGCGGCGTACCGATCCCAGTGGGAGGCGTCATCCAGAGCTACTGAGGACATGGGAATGGTGAGGCCGAACACGGCGATCAGGACGCCGATGATGGAGAAGTCGAACACCCCGGTCACGCAGAAGCCGCCGTAGACCAGGACAAAGAGCAGCAGGGTGGAGATCTGCTTTCTCAGCACCACGATATCCTTGTAGAGCAGTCCTTTCATTGGGCATCCCCCTTTCCGGTCAGGACCATGATATCCTCCAGGGTGACGGAATCCACCGTCAGGGCCGGATAGCGCCTGGCAAAGGCGCGGCGGTCCTTTACCAGAGCCTCGCAGCCGAACTGCCCGGTGCGGACGCCCCCCAGCAGGGCCTGGTCCACCTGCTCCAGCGCGCTTCTGCCGCACACCAGTTTGCCGTAGCTGTCCAGCAGCTCGTCCTTGGCCCCGGACAGGGCCACCCTGCCTTTGTGGAGGTAGGTGATGTAGTCCGCCGCCTTCTCCAGATCGCTGGTGATGTGGCTGGAGATGAGGATGGCATGGTCCTCGTCCTGGATGAAGGCCAGGAATTCGTCCAGGATCTCATCCCGCACCACCGGGTCCAAGCCGGAGGTGGCCTCGTCCAGAAGGAGCAGCCGGGGCTGGGCGGCAAAGGCGGCGGCAATGGCCAGCTTCATCTTCATGCCCCGGGAGAACTCCTTCACAGTCTTCTTCCCGGTGAGGCCGAACTTCTCCAGGTAGTGTGTAAAAAGCGCCTCGTCCCAGTTGGGATACAGGCCGGACAGGATCTTTCCCACCTGACGGGGCCGGAGCAAATCGTGGAAGAGCACCTCGTCCAGTACCACACCGATGTCCGCCTTTACCGCCCGCTCCTCCCGGAGGGTATCCCGTCCGAAGACGGTGATGGTACCCCCGTCCCGGTGGATCAGGTTCAAAATGCACTTGATGGTGGTGGATTTGCCCGCCCCATTTTCCCCGATCAGGCCCATAATGGTGCCGCCGGGTACGGTAAAGGACACATCGTCCAGCTTGAAGGAGCCGTAATCCTTGGTGAGATGGGAGATTTCCAATGCGTTATTCATGTTCGTCCTCTCCATACAGAAGTTGCAGGGTCTCGATGAGCTCGGACAGGGTGACGCCGCCGGTGCGGGCAATCTCCACCGCCTGGGACAGATGCTCCTCCGCCCGGCGGAGGGTCTCCTCCCGCACCAGCTCCAGATTCCGGGGGGCCACAAAGCATCCCTTTCCCGGCACGGTGGTGATAAATCCCTCCCGCTCCAGCTCCTCATAGGCCCGCTTGGTGGTGATGACCGAAATGCGCAGCTCCTTGGCCAGCAGCCGCATGGAGGGGAGGGCCTCCCCCTCGGCCAGCTCCCCCCGGAGGATAAGGCCCTTCATCTGCCGGGTAATCTGGTCGTAAATGGGCGTGCCGCCAGAGTTGCTGATGAGAATATCCATGGTGCACCTCTTGCTGTCATACTGTATATACTTGACATATACAGTAATAACACACATGTACATACTTGTCAAGTGCCCGGGAAAGATTTCCTTGCCATCAGGTCTGGGAGCAGGTATTATGGAGATATCCGGAGGGAAGGGGAGGAACGTGTCATGTATGCGCCTATCCTGGAGATCGACACCCGAAAGATAACGGAAAACGCACAAAAGCTCCACCGCTTTTGTGCGGAGCGGGGGGTGGAGCTGGCCTTTGTCACCAAGGGTTTTTCCGCCCGGCCGGAGGTGATTCGGGCGGCCATCGCAGGGGGCATTACCTCCTTTGCCGACAGCCGGATGAAGAATATCGTCTCCGCCAAAAAAGCCATACCCGGCCTGAAATACCTGCTTATCCGCATTCCGGCCATGACCGAGGCGGAGGAGGTGGTCCGGTGGGCGGACTGGAGCCTGCAAAGCCAGATTGAGACCATTCAGGCGGTGTCAGAGGCCGCCCTGCGCCAGGGCAAGGTCCACCCCATCATCCTGATGGTGGATGTGGGGGATCTGCGGGAGGGAGTGTTCGGCAGGGAGCAGCTGGACGAGATTGCCCCCCAGATCAAGGCCTGCCCCGGTGTGGAGCTGGTGGGGCTGGGGACCAACGTGGGCTGCTACGGCAGCGTGCTGCCCTCGGTGGAAAATACGAGGATTCTGGTAGAGCTGCGGGATTATCTCAATCAGACCTACGGCTTCCGCATCACCACCCTCTCCGGCGGCTCCACCTGCACCCTGAAGCTGCTGGAGGAGGGGATTCTCCCTGACGGGGTCAATCAGCTCCGGGTGGGGGAGGCGGTGCTCTACGGGGAGGACACCACCGGCAGCCGCTTCCTGGCGGGGTACCACCACGACGCCTTTACCTTTTATGCCCAGGTGGTGGAGCTGCGCCGCAAGCCCTCGGTCCCCATCGGAGAGCACGGCCGGGACGGCAAGGGGGATACCCCGGAGTACCCGGACCGGGGCGTGCGCCTGCGGGCCATCTGTGCCGCCGGAAAGCAGGACGTGGCATGGGCGGCCCTCACCCCCATACTGCCGGGGGCGGAGATGATCGGAGCCAGCTCCGACCACCTGATCGTGGACGTGGAGGACTGCGGCGGACAGGTGGCGGTGGGAGAGTGGATGGCCTTCCGCTGCGGATACATGGCGGTGCTGGACGCCACCACCTCCGCCTATGTGGATATTGTGATACGGTAAACCGGAACCGGGGGGCGCGTGCCTCCCGGTTCCGACGCTATTTTTCCAGAATATGGATTATACTGTCTCTGACACAGGGCGGACAAGCCCAGGCAAAGGAGACAGGAACCATGGCGACAAAGGAGAAGTGGAGGACCAGAGCGGCCCGACTGCGGGAGGAGGCCCGGGAGACGGGGCGGGTGGTGCTCCGGGCGCCGGCGCTGGTGCGGGCGGCGGAGTGTGTGATCCGGTTTCTGCTGGGGGCGCTGCTGGCGGGGGCGGAGATTTTTGGGGGATACGCCCCCTTCGGGCTGGGGCTGGTGGGGGCCTCCGGGTCGGGGCTGGACGGATTCTGCGCCCTGCTGGGGGCCTGCTTCGGCTATCTCACCATGCAGGGCCTGCCCGAAGGACTGCGGTACACGGCGGCCTGCATCCTGACCTTTTCGGTGGCATTTGCCTTTTTTGATGTGGGCGCCTACCGGAAGGCCTGGTTTATGCCTCTGGCCGCCGCAGCCATGGACGGGATTACCGGCTTTGTCTATCTCTCCGACCAGGGATGGACGGCGTCCAGCCTGATTTATTTCGGCACCGAGCTGCTGCTGTGTGGGGCGTCGGCCTACTTCTACCGCATCGCCTTCACCCCCTGGACGGAAAAGCGGGAGGAGGAGGGGCTGACCTCCCGCCAGACGGTAAGCCTGCTGATCCTGGCGGGTACCCTGCTGCTTACCCTGTCAAGCCTGATGCTGCCGGGAGAGCTGTCCGCCGGCCGGCTGGCGGGGGCCTTGGCGGTGATGGTCACCGCCAGCCGGGGCGGCATCGGCGTGGGGGCCACGGTGGGTGTGGCGGTGGGACTGGGTATGGACCTGGCCGCTGGCGGCATGCCTTTTTATGCCATGGCCTATGCCCTGTCCGGGGTGATGGCGGGGGCCTTCCACCGGCAGGGACGGTTGGCGTCGGCGGTGGCCTACGTGCTGTCCAACGCCCTGGCGGTGCTGTGGAGCTGGGGGGATGGGCTGCATATCGCCCTGCTCTATGAGGTGTTTGCCGCTTCGATACTCTTCCTGCTGCTGCCTCAGCGGGTCCTGCGGCAGGTGGAGGCTCTGGTGACCGCCCAACCCAGGCAGGACACCCGGGAGCGGGCCAGGGCCTATGTCCGCCTCAGACTGGAGGAGACCGCCGCCGCCTTCAAGGGCCTGTATGAGTCCATGCGCCTTACCTTGCGGGCGGCGCCGCCCAACGACGGCGACGCCGCCGTGGTGTTTGACCGGGCGGCGGACAAGGTGTGCAAGCACTGCTCACTCCAGAGTGCCTGCTGGCAGCGGGACTATGTATCCACCTTCAACGCCCTCAACGACGCCCTGCCCGCCATACTGGACCGGGGCAGGGGAGAGGGGGGCGATTTCCCCGCCTACTTTTCCAACCGCTGTGTCAAGTTTTCGGAGTTTCTGGCCGCCGCCAACCAGGAGGTGGCTGCCCTGCTCTGCCGCCGGCAGTACCAGAGCCGGATGCGGGAGAACCGGGCGGCGGTGTGCCGGCAATACGGGGAGCTGGCACAGGTCCTGGGGACGGCGGCGGCGGAACTGGGGGCGGAACTCATTCCCGACCCGGTACGGGAGAAGCGGCTGCGCCAGTACCTCACCGCCCAGGGAGTGGAGTGTGAGCTGGCGGCCTATTACGACGAGGCGGGCCACCTGCGTCTGGAGCTGGAGGGGGCGGGCCTGGCGCCCCTGCGACAGGAGCAGAGTGTGGAAAAGCTCTCCCGGCTGGTCAACTTCCCCCTGCGGGTGGTGGAGGGGGACCGGCGGGACCGGCTGGTGCTGGTACAGAGCGAGCCGCTGATGGCGGTGGCGGGAGCGGCCAGCCGGAAAAAAGACGGTCAGATGGTGTCGGGGGATACGGGCGCCTGGTTCAAGCATGACGACGGCGCACTCTATGTGCTGCTGTGCGACGGTATGGGCTCCGGCCGGCTGGCCCAGCGGGAGAGTACCCTGGCGGTGCGCCTGCTGGAGCAGTTTCTCCGGGCCGGGGTGCGGCCGGAGAACGCCCTGCGGACGGTGAGTGCCGCCCTGGCCCTTCGGGGGGAGGAGGAGATCGGCTTTACCACCGTTGACCTGCTGCGGGTGGATCTGTTTACCGGAGAGGCGGCCGTGTATAAGTACGGTGCCGCCCCCACCTATGTGAAGAAGGGCGGCGGGGTTAGCAGGATGACCGGCGCCGCCCTCCCCGCCGGTCTGGCGGGGGGCGAAGGGGGCCTGCCGGACGTGATTCAGCTCAGGCTGGAGGCGGGCGACTGCGTCGCCCTTATCACCGACGGGATAATTGCCGGCGGCGCAGACCAATGGCTGCGGGACCGCCTGACTGCCTTTGACGGGTCCAGCCCCAAAGAGCTGGCCCAGGCCCTGCTGGAGGAGAGTCTGGCCCAGGGCGGGACGGAGGACGACCGCACCGTGTTGGTGATCAAAATCGTCCGGCGGTAGATGAAATCCACTGCGGAAGGCGGCCGAGAAATGCGGCCGCTTTTCCCGCGCACTTGCGGCAAGGGGCGCCCCTTTTGGGGGCGCCCCTTGCCGCAAGAGAGGAAAGGAAGGAATTATTTGGTCAGATAGGAGAGCGGGTCCACAGGCGCGCCGTCTTTCTCCATACTGAAGTGGAGATGATCGGGCAGGGCGCTTTCGGCGATGGCGGTGTTGCCCACGCTGCCCAGAATGTCGCCGGAGGACAGGGCATCTCCCGCCTCCACTGTGGGTACCGAGGCCAGGTTGGCGTAGGTGGTGGTCATGCCGCCGCCGTGGTCCACCACCACGGTGGTACCCATCATCACGTCGGATGTGACGCTGGCCACCGTGCCGGCCGCCGCGGCCCGTACTTCCGTGCCGGCGCTGGCGGCGATATCAATGCCGGTGTGGGTCCGCCAGTCGGCCATGGTGGGATCGTAGGCCAGGACATCCACGCTGTAGGCGGTGAGGACATCACCCCGCACCGGCCACAGGTAGGCGGTGGGTGCGGTGGCGGGCGCGGGCGTGGCCGGCACGGTGGGGGCCGGCGTGGCCGCAGGCGCCGCGGTGGCTCTGGGAGTAGCTTCCGCCTTGGCCGTGGCCGTGGCGGGGGGTACCGCCGCCGTCACCGCCGGGGCGGCGGTCTTGGGTGTGGATGTGACGGCAATCTGAATCTGCCCGGCCACGGGGGTATTGTCCTGTTCCGGGCGGAAGGAGGAGAACAGATACCAGCCCGACACGCCGATGGCGGCTACGCAGAGGAGCAGGACGATGTAGAAGCCTTTCCCCTCAATAAAATCCCCCAAACGCTGATGAAATGGTTTTTTCATGCTCTTTAGCACCTCCAAGCCTATTGTGGACAGACTGGAGAGGGGATATACCTGAAAATATGAAAATTTTTCTTGCCCCTTTATGGGAGAGAAGAGAGATCGGGTCCGCAAACTGCCAGATTTTAAGAAAACTTTAATTCTTCCTTGATGGCGCCTTATAAAAAATTTGCTATTCTGAATGGGCGGGGGGGGATTGGAAAACGACAGCTTTCCCGCAGCCCGCCTGCTGCCGGCGGAGTTTTCGGATGGCCGCGGTTGACAGGACCGCCGGGCGGGCGTACAATCGAAATAGCCTGCCGTGCAGGCGGAATTTCCGGATTGACAGCGCGTTTAAGAGTAAAATGTTCCGAAATCCGATGGAATATCCGGCGCAGGCGCAGATCAGGAGCCCTCGGTGGGGCGCCCATCCGGGCGGCCCCGCTGTTTGAGCCACAGCAAAGAAAAGGAGAAACCAGTATGGAAGCAACCCAAACCAAACCGGCCGCCCCGTCGGCCCCACCGGCGGAACCGGAGAAGCAGGCACCGCTGTTTCAGGCACCCAAGAAGAAGCGCAAGTGGGTCAAACGCCTGGTGATTCTTCTGGTTATCGCGGCCATTCTGGCCTTTTTGCTCTCCCGGTGCGTGGGGGCGGGGCAGCAGATTCTCAGCAGCGCTTATCTGCCCTATACGGCGCAGATGCGGGACATGACCGTTTCGGTATCCGGCACCGGTACCATCGCCCCCGCCCAGTCCTACAAGGTCACCACCCTTATCAGCGGCGAGATTCTGGAGGCCCCCTTTGAGGAGGGACAGACTGTCCAGAAGGGGGATGTGCTCTTCCGCATTGACGCCCGGGACCTGGAGAGCAGCATCCAGCAGCTCCAGCTCAACGTTCGCTCCGCCCAGCTGGCCCTGGACGATTTGCTGGAGACTCAGAGCGACAACCGGAAGGACCGAAATGTGAAGGCGGAGGACGCCGGCGTAATCACCAAGCTCTATGTGGACCAGGGGGACAGCGTTACCGTGGGTACCCTGATTGCCGATGTGCTGGACCGGGACCACATGAAGCTGAAACTTCCCTTCCACTCCGCCGACGCCGCAGGCTTTTTCGTGGGTCAGGGGGCCACCGTCACCGTCAGCGGCACGGCGGAGACCATCTCTGGTACCGTGGACGAGATTGCCGCCACCGACGAGGTGGGACCCGGCGGTACCCTGGTGCGGCAGGTGACCATTCTGGTGAATAACCCCGGCGTGCTGTCCGAGACCAGCCAGGGATCGGCCAGCATAAACGGGGCGGCCTGCGCCTCCGGCGGGGCCTTTGCCTACGCCTCCTCCGCCCAAATCACCGCCAAGGCCTCCGGCGATCTGGATGTCCTCTCGGTAAAAGAGGGGGACCGGGTGTACGAAGGTCAGGTCATCGGCGTCATCTCCGAAGCGGATTTGGATACCCAGATTGAGAATGCCCGCATTGCCCTGGAGAACGCCCAGCTCTCCCTGCAGAACGCCCAGGATAAGCTGGAGGACTATACCATTACCTCCACCATTACCGGTGAGGTCATCGAGAAGAACCTGGACGTGGGAGACAACATCAGCGGCGTCACCGCGAACGGCACCACGGTCACCTACCCGGCGGTGATTTACGACCGTTCTGAGCTCACCTTTGACATGAGCATTGACGAGCGGGACATCAGCAAGATCCGGGTGGGGCAGAAGGTGGAGATTACCGCCAATGCCCTGGACGGCCAGAGCTTTACCGGCGTGGTGGACAAGGTGAACATCAACGGCACCACCGTCAACGGCAACACCAGCTATCCCGTGACCGTCAAGGTGGACGGGGCTCCGGAGGAACTCTACCCCGGCATGAACGTATCCGCCAAGATCATCGTGGAGGAGGCGGGCAGCGTCCTGTCCCTGCCGGTGGAGGCGGTGGAGCGGGGCGACACCGTGCTGGTGGCTCTGCCCGGCTGTCTGGACGAGAACGGGCTGGTTGCCGACCTCTCCGCCACCGAGCAGCGGCAGATTACTCTGGGCCGCAACGACGACAACTACATCGAAATTGTAGACGGTCTGGAGGAGGGCGAGACAGTGGTGGCCCTCAGCCCCCAGGGCTCCAGCATGATGGATATGATTGCGGCGGAGATGGGGTAAGCCATGGGACATCTCATTGAACTCAGAGACGTATATAAAATTTACCAGATGGGGGATGAGGCGGTCCACGCCCTGGACGGTGTTACCCTGACAGTGGACGAGGGAGAGTTCGTGGCCATTGTGGGCCAGTCCGGCTGCGGCAAGTCCACCGCCATGAACATTATCGGCTGCCTGGATGTCCCCACCTGCGGCAGCTACCATCTGGGCGGCGTGGACGTGTCCACTATGGACGACGACCAGCAGGCGGAAATCCGCAACAAGATGCTGGGCTTTATCTTCCAGCAGTATAACCTGATTCCCAAACTCAATGTACTGGAGAATGTGGAGCTGCCTCTGCTTTACGCCGGGCTGTCCTCCAGCCAGCGGCGGGCGCGGGCCATGGCCGCCCTGGAGCGGGTGGGCCTGGCGGCCAAGCACAGGAACCTGCCCAGCCAGCTCTCCGGCGGCCAGCAGCAGCGGGTATCCATTGCCCGGGCTCTGGCGGGCAATCCCTCGGTGATTCTGGCCGACGAGCCCACCGGCGCCCTGGATTCCCGCACCGGCCGGGAGGTGCTCTCCTTTCTCCAGAAGCTCAATGCCGAGGGAAATACCGTGGTGCTCATCACCCACGACAATACCATTGCCGTAAAGGCTAGGCGCATTGTCCGCCTCCAGGACGGGAAAATCATCTATGACGGGGACGCCAGGGACCCCAAGGCCCTAGTGCAGCCCGCCGAGGAGGAAGGGGAGGTGGGCGTATGAAGATGGGCCAGTCCTTCCGCTTGGCCATCAAAAGCCTGCTGACCAGCAAAATGCGGGCCCTGCTCACCATGCTGGGCATCATCATCGGCGTGGCGGCGGTGATTATCATCGTCTCCCTGGGCAACGGCATGGAGCAGTACATGAACGCCCAGTTTGAACAGGTGGGGGTCAACCTCATCCAGGTGATGGTCTTTCCCACCGGCACCAGCCGGGAGGTGGAGGCCGACGACTTCTATGACCTGGCGGAGAAGTATCCCCAGTATCTGGATTCTGTGTCCCCCTACCTGTCCGCCACCGCCGCTGTGCGGCAGGGGGCGGACGAGTATGAGCGCACCAGTGTCTACGGCGTCAGTGAGACCTTCTACAACGGTGAAAAAAACCAGACCGTCAACGGCGAGTCGGTGGCCCAGGGCCGCTTTCTCAGCTACGTGGATGTGGAGCGGGAGCAGAAGGTGTGTGTCATCGGCGCCTATCTGGACCAGGCTATGTTTCAGGGGAAGGGCCTGGGAGGCACCCTTACCATCGGCGGGTCTCCCTATACCGTAATCGGCGTGCTGAAGGAAAAGGCCGATTCCACAGAGGGCAGCGGGGATGATGTCATTTACCTGCCCTACGGCCTGGCCGGCCAGTTGGGAGCCGGTGTGGGGATGCAGAACTACTTGGTGACCAGCACCAGCCAGGAGACCTCCTCCGCCGCCAAGGGCGTCATTGAGAGAATGCTCTATCGCATTTATCAGGATGAGGGCGCGTACATGGTAATGACCATGGCCGAGATGATGGAGATGATGGATTCCATGCTGGGCGTGCTGATGACCATCCTGGTGATCATCGCCGCCATTTCCCTGGTGGTGGGTGGTATCGGCATTATGAACATCATGCTGGTCTCCGTCACCGAGCGCACCCGGGAAATTGGCATCCGCAAGTCCCTGGGGGCCAAGGGTCGGGACATCCGCGGCCAGTTTATCATTGAGGCGGCCACCACCTCCGCCATCGGCGGGATCATCGGCATCCTTCTGGGTATCCTGCTGGCCAATCTGTTCACGGTGCTGGCCGGTGTTCTGGTCAGCGGGGCGGAGGGCTTTGCGGCCATTCCCACCCCGGGCGGTATCGCCGTGTCCTTCGGCGTGTCGGTGGGCATCGGGGTTCTCTTCGGCTATCTGCCTGCCAACAAGGCCGCCAAGCTCAATCCCATTGACGCGCTGCGGTATGAATAGCTTGCCTGACGGGGACGGTTGGTATATGATTAAGGGACAGGGACGGGTCCCGGACCCGTCCACAGGTTCCATTTCCGTGAGAAGGAGAAAAAAGATGAAACAACGACTGTTATCCGGCCTGCTGGCCGTGGTGCTGCTGCTGGGTCTGGCGCCCGCAGCTCTGGCCGCCGCCCCGGCGGAGGAGGCCGCCCAGGTGCTGGCGGCCCTGGACATCATGGTTGGGGACGAGAACGGAGATCTGGCCCTGGACCGCACCCTCACCCGGGCGGAGTTTGCCAAGCTGGCGGTGGCCGCCTCCACCAGCCGGGACACCGTGGGGGACACGGTGGCGGTGAAACCCTATCCCGACGTACCCCAGACCCATTGGGCCGCCCCGTACATCAAGGCGGCGGTGGACCTGGGCCTGGTGCAGGGGGATTTGCGGGGCTACTTCAACCCCGACCGCACCATCACCCTGGCGGAGGGGGTGACGGTGATCCTCCGGCTGCTGGGCTATGAAGACAGCACGTTTACCGGAGTCTGGCCCTCCGGCCAGATGGCCCAGTACCGGGCGCTGAAGCTCAATGAGGGGATCTCCCTGGGGCAGAACGACAGCATGACCCGGCGGGATGCCATGTACCTCTTCTACAACCTGCTGCTCACCAAAAATCTCTCCGGCACCTACTACCTCAACGTGCTGGAGCCCACCCTGAGCCTGGTGAACGCCGCCGGGGAGCTGGATCTGGTGGCCCTCATCAACTCCGCCATGGAGGGGCCGGTGGTGGCCGGTTCCGGCTGGCAGAGCCAGCTGTCCTTTGCATCCTCCGCCGCCAAGGTTTACCGCAACGGCAGCCAGTCCAGCCTGGACCGGATTCAGGACCAGGATGTGGTCTACTGGTCGGAGTCCATGCGCACCGTGTGGGCCTATGGCGACAAGGTGACCGGCACCTATGAGGCGGCCTCTCCTTCCATTACCGCCCCCACCTCCGTTACGGTGGCGGGCAAGACCTATGCCATTGAGACCGCTTCCGCCGCCTATGCCCTGTCTGATCTGGGGGGCTGGCAGCTGGGCGACACTGTGACCCTGCTGCTGGGCCGCGCCGGCGGCGTGGCGGCGGTAGGCGATACCCAGGCTGCCGGTACCGTGGTGTACGGGGTAGTCACCAAGGCGGAAAACACCGCCTACAGCGATGGAAAGGGCGGCACCTACACCGCCCGCACTGTGACGGTGTCCGCCACCAACGGCGGCAGCTACCGCTACCAGACCACCAACACTACCCTGGACGTGGGCGACCTGGTGCAGGTGGATACCGCCGGGACGGGTTCCGTCACCCGCCTGTCCGAGCTGCGCCTCACCGGCAAAATGAGCAGCGACGGCACCAAGCTGGGCAGTGAGCCTTTGGCCGACGACGTGCAGATCATCGACACCTATGAGGCGCGCACGCCTCTACGGGTCTACCCCCAGCGGCTGGCGGGAGTGAGCTTTACCGACGATATGGTGCGCTACTATGTGCGCAACGGCCAGGGGGAGATCACCCATTTGATCCTCAACAATGTCACCGGCGACCTGCACCAGTACGGTGTGGTCACCAAGGCGGAGGAGGTGGACGTGACCATCCCGGGCGGCGGTTTTATGGTCAGCTCCTCCTATACCTACGACGTGGGCGGACAGGAGCAGGTCTTCGGCTCCTCCGATTCGGTGTTCAACGTGAAGGTGGGTCCCTGCCAGATAAAGCTGGACGGGGACGCCAGCATTGAGCGGCTGGTGGGTCTGAACCAGCTCCGCCTGTCCGGGGTCAGCGGCAGCGTGGCCATCGGCGCCGACAACCGACAGTACGCTCTGTCTGAGACGGTGGCATATTATGTATTGGTGAATGGGGACTATCAACTCACCACCCTGTCCCGAATTCAGAACGGGGACTACAGCCTCACCGGCTGGTACGACAAGGCCGAGAGCGCCGGCGGGCGCATCCGGGTGATTGTGGCCCAGTAAACCCAGACAAGAGAAAAGCGCCTTGGAGCGGAAAAACCGCTCCAAGGCGCTTTTTGCATGCCCGTCAGGGCAGATCCTCCGGCGTGTGGTGGGCCAGACCGTCGTTGAAGTACCGCTGATAGGGTACCTCATCCTGGTATTCCGGCGCAATGGCGGGGACGTAGGCGATGCCCAGCCCCATGTAGGGGGAGGGATCTACCCCGTCGAACACCCAGTCGGCCACCAGTTCATCCCAGTAGGATTGGGTGTAGAGAATCCGGTATACCGGTTGGAGATAGGGCTGGCCCGGGGTGATATCGTACTCCAGGCAGACGAACAGGATCTGGGCCTGGTCCGGATAAGCGGTGGTGCAGCCCCCCCAGTAATCCCCGGCCCGAAAGGCGGCCTGAGCGTCGTCGGGGGAGCGGAGGGGATAGACGGTTCCGCTGTCGGCGGGGGGAAGATAGATGGTGAGCTGGCTCTGAGTAAGCTCCATCCGCCAAAAGCTATAGGAATAGAGGCGGTCGGCCACGGAGGCGTCGGGGGTGGTCAGAAAGGTGACCTGGGTGGTTTGCGCCTCACCATCAAAATTGTAGGTGGTCAGGCTCTCTTCCGCCAGCTCCGGCGTGCCGGTGGTATCGGAGGCGCCGTTCCGGAGCAGGATAAGCTTCACGCTTTCCGCCACGGCGGACAGGTCGGGCGCGTCGTAGATGGCCAGAGTGCTCAGACCTGTCAGCTGGAGTCGGGTGCCGTCGGTACATGTGGCCTCCAGAACGGGATCTCTGCCCATGGTACTCTCCCCGCTGCTGGTCCGCCAGGTGTAGGAGTCGGGACCGGAGATGGTATAACCCAGCTCCGCCGCCCACCGCTGGATCGCCGCCCGCTGGTCCCGCTCGGTGGGGAGGGGATTTGTGTACACCGGCAGCTGGGTCAGCTCATAGGTGTGTCCGGCGGTGGGATTGCTGCCTAGTTGCTGGGCCAGGTCGGCCACCAGAAGGAAGCTCTCCCCCCAGCCGGCGGAGGGTTGGGTGGTGGGGGTAGGGGTCACTGCCGGCTCCGGGGTCTGGGCCACGCCGGGACCGTCAGGGTCCGGCTCCATCCGGCTGGACCACCAGACGCCGCCGGTAATGCCCAGGACCAGCACCGCCGCAGCGGCGGCAAAGGTGAGGGGACGGCGGAGAGAAGGCCGCTTCCGCCGGGTCTGAGCCGCCTGCATGGCCTCCAGCGTCTCCTTCTGCCAGGCGGGGGAGGGAGTCATCCCCCCCAGGGTACTGCGATAGCGCTGCTCGCTGTTCATGACCATTCCTCCTTCAGCGCATCCTTCAGCTTGGCTCTGGCCCGGCTCAGCCGGGAGAGCACCGTGTTCCGGGGGCAGCCCAGCAGCTGGCCGATTTCACCGGCGGTATACCCCTCGATGTAGTGGAGGTATACCGGCCAGCGGTATTTGCCGGGGAGGGCGGCCACCGCCTCCAGCACGCCGGAGCCGTCAGAGGGCGGGGAGGCGGCGTCCCGGAACGTATCCAGGGGGACGGTGCGCTTCCGCCAGGGGGACCGGCCCCAGCTTTTGCAGCGGTTGGCGGTGGCCCGAATCAGCCAGGCGCGCAGGTGGGTGTCGTCGGTAAAGGTGGGGTCACTCTGGATCAGGCTCACAAAGACCTCCTGGGCCACGTCCTCCCCATCAGAGCGGTTGCCGGTACCCTGGATGGCCATGCGGTAGACCAGCGGGCCGTAACGGCCCAAAATCTCCTCACAGGAGAGGGGAAGACCGTTGAGACTGGGCATACCATTCACTCCCTTCTGCCAAGAAAGCGCCGGAATGGGGAAAATGATTGCAGGCTGGATAAAAAAGCGGGCGGCTTTTTGCAAGCCGCCCGCAGCAGGGGTAGAAGTTTACTTGATCTCCCGCACAGGGACGTTCCAGATGCCCTTGGCGTAGTCACTGATGGAGCGGTCGGCGGCAAAGATGCCGGACCGGGCAATATTCAGCAGAGACATTTTGTTCCACGCCTTGGGGTCCTGATAGGCCCGGCCCGCCCGGACATGAGCATCCCGGTAGCTCTCAAAGTCGGCCAGCAGCAGGTACTCGTCGGCAGTGCCGCCGTCCCCGAAGAGCAGCCGGCGGGCAATATCGTCATAGGCTACCCCGTCGCCGAAGCCCACGTTGAGCTGGTCCACCACGGAGCGCAGATCGGGGTTGTGGACATAGTACTCGTAGGACTTGTAGCCCTTCTGCTTCAGCTCCGCCACCTCGTGTGCCTTCAGACCGAAGAGGAAGATGTTCTCGTCTCCCAGCACCTGGTGCATCTCCACATTGGCGCCGTCCAGGGTGCCGATGGTCACCGCGCCGTTCATCATGAACTTCATGTTGCCGGTGCCGCTGGCCTCCTTGCCGGCGGTGGAGATCTGCTCGGAGAGCTCGCTGGCGGGCATCAGCTTCTCCGCCAGACTCACCCGGTAGTTCTCCAAAAAGACCACCTGGAGCCGGTCCTTGCAGATGGGATCCTTGGCAATCATGTCGGATACCGAGTTGATCAGCCGGATGATCCGCTTGGCCACGGCGTAGCCGGGGGCCGCTTTGGCCCCGAACAGATAGGTGCGGGGGGCAAAGTCGAAGTGAGGATCGTTCTTCATGTGTTGATACAGGTAGATGATGTGCAGCACATTGAGCAGCTGACGCTTGTACTCGTGCAGCCGCTTCACCTGGACGTCAAACATGGCGTCGGTATTGAGTACAATGCCATGCTCACGCTGTACCCAGGCGGCAAAGGCCTTCTTGTTCTCCGCCTTGATCTCGCCCAGGCGGGTAAGCACACCGGCGTCGTCCTGGAATTTCTCCAGCTCCTTCAGAGCCTCGGGCTGGAGCAGGTATTTGTCCTTGCCGCAGCACTCCCGGATCAGCGCATCCAGCTTGGGGTTGCTCTCCGCCAGCCAGCGGCGATGGTCAATGCCGTTGGTGACGTTGGTAAACTTGTCGGGGGTGCGGGTGTAGGCGTCATGGAAGACGTCTTTTTTCAGAATGTCGGAGTGGAGGGCGGACACGCCGTTGACCTTGAAGCAGGCGCACACGCACAGGTTGGCCATACGTACCTCGCCCCCCCAGATGATGGCCATGGGAGCCACCTTGGACAGATCCCCGTGGAAGAAGGCGGTGAGGGCCTCCTGATACCGCTTGGAGATCTCCACCAGAATCTGCCAGATCCGGGGCAGCAGAGACTCGATGAGCTGCTGGGGCCAGCGCTCCAGGGCCTCGGCCATGACGGTGTGGTTGGTGTAGGCGATGGTATGGGTGGTGATATACCAGGCCTCCTCCCAGCCGTAGCCCTCCTCGTCCAGCAGAATGCGCATCAGCTCGGGGATGGCCAGGGTGGGATGGGTGTCGTTGATCTGAATGACGTGCTTGAGGTGGAAGTTGCGCAGGGTGCCGTACTCCGCCCGGTGCTTGCGCACGATGGACTGGATGGTGGCGGAGACGAAGAAATATTGCTGCTTGAGCCGCAGGGACTTGCCCTCGTAGTGATTGTCCTCGGGATAGAGCACCTTGGAGATGGACTCGGCCATGGCCTGCTGCTCCACCGCCCGCAGATACTGGCCGGAGGAGAACAGGTTCATGTCCACCGGGGTGGGACTCTTGGCGTCCCACAGCCGGAGCAGGTTGCCGTGCTCAGTGTGGTAGCCGGAGATCTCCATGTCCTTGGGTACCGCCAGCACCGTGTCATAGCCGGTGTGCTTGATCCGGTGGCGGCCCTGGTCGTCCCATTCATCCTCCACCTTGCCTCCAAAGTGGACCTCCTCCACCTCGTCCATTTTGGGGATAAGCCAGGCGTCGCCCAGGCCCAGCCAGTTGTCGGGCAGCTCCACCTGCTGGCCGTCCACAATCTTCTGCTTGAAAATGCCAAGCTCGTAGCAGATGGAGTAGCCGGTGGCGGGGATCTCCAGGGTGGTCATGGAGTCCAGGTAGCAGGCGGCCAGACGTCCCAGACCGCCGTTGCCCAGGCCGGCGTCCGGCTCGGCCTCAAACAGGTCGGAGGCGGAAAAGCCCAGGGCCTCAATGGCGCCCTTCAGCTGCTCCAGCACCCCCAGGTTGTAGGCGTTCTTCATCAGGGAACGGCCCATAAGAAACTCCAGGGACAGATAGTGAACCTGCCTCTGGTGCTTCTCCGCTACCTGATCGGCGGTTTTCATCTGCCGCTCGGACATGATATCCCGCAGTACCATGGCGCAGGCCTTGAACATATGCAGACTGGTGGCCTCTTCCACATCCCGGCCGAAATTGCGGCGCAATTTGCCGGTAATGAGGGTCATCAGCTCTTTTTTGGTATAATTGTGCAACGCAGACATCTCCTATTCTGTCAGGATCGCATCAAAGCACTCCGCAGGGGGAAAAATCCCCCTGCGGAGCGGAATTTTATCACAATCGTATGGACCTTGTCAAGGGAAGGGCCGCAAACTTTACTTGCCGGTGACCCAGCCGTAGATCTGGCAATATTCCTGGGCGGACTTATCCCAGGAGAAATCCGCCGTCATGGCGTTTTTCTGGATGCCCTTCCAGGCCTTCTTGTCGTCGTGATAGAGGTTGACCGCCTCTGCCAGCACGCCGGTCATCTCCTTGGCGTTGATGTTGGCGAAGGAGAAGCCGGTCCCCTCTCCGGTGTACTTGTTGTAGGGGATGACGGAGTCCCGCAGTCCGCCGGTCTCCCGCACCACGGGGATGGTGCCGTAGCGCATGGCGATCATCTGGCTCAGCCCGCAGGGCTCGGAGATGGAGGGCATGAGGAAGATGTCGGCGCCGCCGTAGATGGCGGTGGACAGGTTGGGGGAGTACATCAGGTGGGCGGCAAACCGGCCGGGATATTGGTTCTGAGCCTGGCGGAAGGACTCCTCAAAGTTCCAGTCCCCGGTACCCAGCACGATCATCTGGGTGTCCATGCCCATAATATCGTGGATGGCGGCATTCACCAGATCAAAGCCCTTGTGCTTGACCAGCCGGGAGACGCAGGCGATGATGGGAGTGTCGGGGTTTTCCCGCAGGCCGCACATCTGCTGGAGGGCGGCCTTGCAGGCCTTCTTGCCCGCAAGCTGCCGCCAGGAGAAGAGCTTGGTCAGGCCCTTGTCGTGCCAGGGATCATAAATTTCCGTGTCAATGCCGTTGAGAATGCCCTTGAGCTTGTGCCGGTTGTCGGAGATAACCCCCTCCAGTCCGTGGGCATAGAAGCTGTATTGCAGCTCGTCGGCGTAAGTGGGAGACACCGTGGTGACGTAATCGGCGGCGTAGATGGCACCCTTCATCAGGTTGACATCCCCGTGGTACTCCAGCATATGCTCGTTGAAGTATCCGGCGTTCAGTCCGAACAGATCCTTCAGCGTCTGGCTGCCGTAGCGGCCCTGATACTCAATGTTGTGAATAGTGAACACGCTCTTGGTGTCAGCCAGCTGGGCAATGCGGTGGCGCTCCTCCAGCAGGTAGATGGGGACCAGGGCGGTCTGCCAGTCGTTGCAGTGGAGCACATCGGGATGCCAATCCAGATAGCCCATCGCCTCCACCACAGCCCGGGAGAAGTAGGCGAACCGCTCCCCGTCGTCATAGTGGCCGTAGATGTTGGCCCGCTTGAAGTAATACTCGTTGTCCACGAACCAGTAGGTCACCCCGTCCTGCTTCAGCTCGAGGATGCCGCAGTAGGGGGTGCGCCAGGCCACGGTGATGTGGAAGCACTGCAGGAAGGTCATCTGGCTGCGCCATTCCTGGCCGATGCCCTCATACAGGGGCAGGATGACCCGCACATCGTGACCCAGCTTGGCCAGCGCCTTGGGCAGCGCGCCGGCCACATCCGCCAGACCGCCGGTCTTGATAAAAGGGGCGCACTCTGAGGTGGCAAACAAAATATTCATATTACTCTCCAATCAAATTGATAGATACGCACAGGACAGGCGGGCCGGCCCTGAGCCGGCCCGCCAAGCGCTGGTCAGACGATCTCGTTCTTGGCGATGGCCAGAGGATAGGTGCTGTGGCCCATCAGCATCCGGCCGGGGTTGACCCGTACATTCTTGTCGGTAATGGCGTACTTGAGCACCGCACCGGCCTGAATGGTGGTACCCTGCATCAGCACGCAGCCGGAGACCCGGGCGCCCTTCTCTACCCGCACCCCGCGGAACAGGATGGAGTTTTCCACCTCGCCCTCAATGATGCACCCGTCGGCCACCAGAGAGTTGGTGGACTTGGAGTCGGGTCCGTAATAGGTGGACGGATCGGAGCGGTCCTTGGTGCGCACCGGCCGGTCAGGCACGAACAGCTGCTTGCGGATGTTGGGGTCCAGCAGCTCCATGCTCCGGGCGAAATAGCCCGCTACAGACTGGAGCCGGGCGGCGTAGCCGTCGTACACATAGGGGCAGATCTTCAGCTGGCCCGCCATGGCCTGGAGTACGCCGATGCTGAAGGAGGGAATGTTGTGGGCGGCGCAGTGATCCACCAGAGAGAGCAGCAACTCCTTGGAGAGCACATACACCTCCAGAGACTCGCAGCCCTGGGCGATGGAGGGGTGTACCGACACGTCGGTTACCCGGCCGCCGGAGCCGATGGAGAAGTAGTCCGAGTCCTTGGGGTCACCCATGGGGTGGCTGGTACATACGGCGGTGATGTCGGCGTCGTTGCGGATGTGGGCGTCAAAGATGTCCCGCAGGGGCAGATTCACCGCCACGTCGCCGCCGGCCAGCACCACGTAGTCCTGACGGATATTTTGCAGGTAGGACCGCACACCGGCCAGGGCGTCCATCCGGCCCCGGTAGGCGCCCTCCCGCTTGCCGGAGTAGCTGAACGGAGGCAGAATGCGCAGGCCGCCGTGCTTACGGCTCAGATCCCAGTCCTTGCCGGAACCCACGTGGTCCAGCAGGGACTGATAGTTGGCGTGGACGATCATGCCCACGTCGCAAATACCGGCGTTGACCATGCTGGAGAGCATGAAGTCGATGACCCGGTACCGGCCCCCGTAGGGGATGGAGCAGGTGTTCCGGTTTTGAGTCAGTTCCCGCAGATCGGGATTGGAAAGGTAGGAAAAAATGATGCCGTGCAGCTTGTTCATCATTTTACCCCACCTCCTTTCACGTTACGAGTGATCATGGCCTTGGGCGAAACCACCGCGTCGGCGCCGATGGTGAGATGCTGGGCCACCACGGCCACGCCCCAGTCCTCGCTGCCGTCGGGAGAGGCGCCCACCTTGGCCCGCTCGCCGATGACGCTGTTTTCCGCCACAATGGCATATTCCACCACGGCGCCCGCCTTCACCACGGTGCCGGGCATCAGGATGGAGTAGCGCACCACCGCGCCCTCCTCCACGGTGACCGAGTGGAAGAGCACCGAGTTCTCTACCGTGCCGTACACCTCGCAGCCGCCGGTGACCATGGAGTGATCCACCTTGGCATCCTTGCCCATGAAGTGGGGGGGCTTGGTGGGCGTGCGGGCGAAAATAGGCCACTCGGAGTCGTACAGATCAATGCCGTTGTCGGGAGAAAGCATATCCATGTTGGCGTCCCACAGGGAGTCGATGGTACCCACGTCCTTCCAGTAGCCCTGGAAGCGATAGGCCGTCATCTTTTCCCCGTTGTCCAGCATGGCGGGAATGATGTTCTTGCCGAAGTCGTTGGAGCTCTTTTCGTTCTCCTCGTCGGCGATCAGGTACTCCCGCAGCTTTTTCCAGGTGAAGATATAGATACCCATGGAGGCCAGATTGCTTTTGGGCTTCTTGGGCTTCTCCTCAAACTCGTAGATGTCGTCGTTCTCATCCACGTTCATAATGCCGAAGCGGGGCGCCTCCTCCATGGGAACCTCCAGCACGGCGATGGTGCAGGCCGCCCCCACCTCCTTGTGGCGGCGGAGCATCTGGGCGTAGTCCATCTTGTACACGTGATCGCCGGACAGGATGAGCACATACTCCGGATCATAGGTCTCCAGGAAGTTGATATTCTGGTAGATGGCGTTGGCCGTGCCTTTGTACCAGGTACCCTTCTCACCCTCCCGCATGTAGGGGGGCAGGATGTGGACGCCGCCGTAGGAGCGGTCCAGATCCCAGGGTTCGCCGTTGCCGATGTAGGCGTTGAGCTCCATGGGGCGGTACTGGGTGAGCACACCCACTGTGTCGATGCCGGAGTTGATGCAGTTGGACAGGGGGAAGTCGATGATGCGATACTTTCCGCCAAAGGGGACCGCGGGCTTGGCCACATGGCTGGTGAGAGCGTGCAGGCGGCTGCCTTGCCCTCCTGCCAGCAACATGGCGACACATTCCTTTTTCATTCTATCACCTCAGTCATTGAACTGGATCCTTGCGATCGTTGGGATACGGATAGCGGATGGTTCTGTGTGGCTGTCAGAATGGCCGGAAAGCGCCCCGTGGACACGTGGCCCGCGGACCTTTCCTCTCCTTCCGGCTCCGGATCAGAGCTTATTTCTCTTCTTTCTCTGCCTTTGCTTTTCTGCCCGGCCGCTTGGCGGCGGGGGCTTTCTCCTTGATGGCCGGCGCGGCGGCCTTTTTCTTTACTGCGGGAGCAGATACCTTCTCTTTCACGGCGGGAGCGGGAGCTTTCTCCTTCACAGCGGGGGCGGGAGCCTTCTCTTTCACGGCGGGGGCCGTGGCCTTGGCCTTCACGGCGGGCTTGGCGGCCTTCTCCTTCACGGCGGGAGCGGCGGCCTTCTCCTTGGCTGCGGATTTGACGGCGGCCTTTTTCCCGACCTTGGGGGCCTCCCCCTTCTTGCGCCGGACAGGGAACTTGCGGGTGCAGCGGTAGATAGCGGCGCTCATGGCGGGCAGGTGCAGGGTAATGGACTGCTCCCGGCCCTGGCTCTCATTGTACTGGCTCTTTACCGGCTCGGTATCCCCCAGACCCTTGCCGCCGAAAGCGGGGTCGTCGGTGGAGAAGATGCAGGTATAGGCGCCGGGTACCGGCACGCCCACAGTGTAACCCGTCCGGTCCACCGGGGAGAAGTTGCACACGATAACCAGCGCGTCCCCCTTGGCGTCCTTCCGGAGGAAGGCCACGGTGTTGGCCTGGTTGTCGTTGGCCTCAATCCACTCGAAGCCCTCCCAGGAGAAGTCCAGCTCCCACAGCTCGGGGTGGGCCAGGTAGAAAGCGTTGGCCTGCTTGAAGAACTGCTGGAGCTGGCGGTGGGGCTTGGCCCACTCCTCGTCGGGACTGAGCAGGTGCCAGTCCAGGGAGTGCTCGTAGTGCCACTCGTTCCACTGGCCGAACTCACTGCCCATCATCAGCAGCTTTTTGCCGGGATGGGTGAGCATGTAGGTGTAGAAAGCCCGCACGCCGGCAAACTTTTCCTCATTGGTACCGGGCATCTTGTTGATGAGGGAGCCCTTCATGTGTACCACCTCGTCGTGGGACAGGGGGAGCACGAAGTTCTCCGAAAAGGCGTACATCAGGGAGAAGGTGATATCCTTGTGGTTGAACTGGCGGAAATAGGGGTCCAGCTTGATATAGTGGAGGATGTCGTTCATCCAGCCCATGTTCCACTTCAGGTTGAAGCCCAGACCGCCCTCCAGGCCGCCCTCCCCCACCGGATGGGACACCCGGGGCCAGGCGGTGGATTCCTCGGCGATCATCATCACGTCGGGATGGGCCATGAAGATGTGGCCGTTGAGGGCCTGGAGGAAGTCCACCGCCTCCAGATTCTCATGGCCGCCGAACATATTGGGGGTCCACTCCCCGCCCTGCCGGCCGTAGTCCAGGTAAAGCATGGAGGCCACCGCGTCCACCCGCAGTCCGTCAATGTGGTACTGCTCCAGCCAGAACATGGCGGAGGAGAACAGGAAGGAGCGAACCTCATGCCGGGCATAGTCGAATACCCGGGTTCCCCAGTCGGCATGCTCCCCCTTCCGAGGGTCGGCATACTCATAGCAGGGCTGACCGTCAAACTCGTACAGGCCGAAGGCGTCCTTGGGGAAATGGGCGGGAACCCAGTCCAGAATCACGCCGATGCCCGCCTGGTGGAGCTGGTCCACCAGCCACATGAAGTCGTGGGGGGTGCCGTACCGGCTGGTAGCGGCAAAGTAGCCGGTACACTGATAGCCCCAGGAGGCGTCCAGGGGGTGCTCGGTCACCGGCAGCAGCTCCACATGGGTGAAACCCATCTCCTTCACGTAGGGGACCAGATACTTGCCGATGTCCTGGTAGGAGAGCATCTGGTCGTCGCCGGTGCGCCGCCAGGAACCCAGATGGACCTCGTAAATGTTCAGGGGCTTTTGATAGATGGGGCTGCTCTTCCGGTAGTCCATCCAGCTCTGATCCCCCCACTGGTAGCCGGAGAGATCATACAGCTTGGAGGCGTTGCCCGGCCGGGTTTCGGCGTGGAAGGCATAGGGATCGGACTTGGCCAGCATCCGCCCGTCGGCGGTCTGGATGGAATACTTGTAGTTGTCGTACTGCTTGAGGCCGGGAACAAAACCCTCCCACACGCCGTCGCACAGCAGCTCCAGGGGGTTTGCCCCGTCCTTCCAGTCGTTGAAGTCGCCCATAACGGATACGGACTTGGCGTGGGGCGCCCACACCCGGAAGGTCCAGCCGGCCTGGCCGTCTTTGACGGATGGGTGGGAACCAAAAAACTCCTGCGCCCGGACGCTGTTGCCTTCGGAGAAAGCCGTCAGAGCGGGATCAGTGGTATGAAAAGACATAGGTATCCTCTCCTTGTTGGTAGAAATCCCCAAACAAAGGGGCTGTAAACCAAAGAATCTTGTCATTGGTGATAAATAAGCTCCAAATAAATCTGGACTTATTTGTAGAAATTATACAACGATCTCCTGAGATAGTCAAGACACCTATGTGAAAGAACACGTAAAATTTCATAAAGTAGGGAGATAAACTTTTGGGAAGAATGTGCACAAGCCGGAAACGGAAGGTCCGTCTCCGGCTTGTGGGGAAATTATTGGGCCATAAAAAGGGATCTGAGCAGCCGGGCGAAGATGCCGGGAACGGTGAGCCGCTCCACGGCGCTGCCGGCCACGATGGGAATGGTTTGCAGGGGTTCCTCCCCGGAGAGGACCGTCATCTCTCCCAACTTCTGCCCCGCCTCCACCGGAGCCTCCACGTCCTGACACAGATCCAGCTGGGTGGTGACCTGGTTGACCATGGACTTTTCCACCAGAATACGGCTGGAGGCGGAGAGCACCGGCTGGACGGTCTCCATCTCGCCCAGCAGCACGTCCACTGGGGGCAGGGCCTGGGCGGGGTAGACATCCATCAGGGTGTAGTTGGCAAAGCCGTAGTTTAAGAGAGAGGACGCCGCGGCGGTGCGGGCGTCGCTGGTGGGAGCCTTCAAAATAACGGCGATCAGCTCCATACCGTCCCGCTCCGCCGTGGCGGACAGGCAGTAACCGGCGGCGTCGGTGGAGCCGGTTTTCAGGCCGGTGGCCCCCTCATAAAAGCGGATGAGCTTGTTGGTGTTGGCCAGCTGGAACTGGCCGTCGCGGAGAGAGTCCATCCAGATGGTGGTGTAGTCCCGAATGGAGGGGTGGTTTAAAATCAGCTCCCGGCTCATCAGGGCGATGTCGTAGGCGGAGGTGAGGTGTCCCGCCGCGGGCAGGCCGGTGCAGTTGACAAAGCAGGTGTCCGCCATGCCAAGCTGGGCGGCCCGCTGGTTCATCCGGGAGACAAAGGCCTCTTCACTTCCCGCCAGGTGCTCGGCCAGGGCCACTGAGGCGTCGTTGCCCGAGGCCACCGCCACCGCCTTGAGCAGATCGTCCACCGTCATCTGCTCCCCTTCCTTTAAATACACCTGGGAGCCGCCCATGGAGGCGGCCCGGGCGGATACCGTCACCACATCCTCTCTGGACAGACTGCCGCTGTCAATGGCCTCCATCACCAGCAGCAGGGTCATTACCTTGGTGACGCTGGCGGGTTCCAGCTTGTCGTGGGCGTTTTGCTGGCACAGAACTGTACCCGTCTCCTTTTCCACCAGCACCGCAGCCGCCGCGTCCACCGACGGCGAGCTGTCGGCGGCCCGGGCGGGAAGGGCCAGCAGCAGGGCGGCCATCAGGGCCGCGGCCAGTTTTTTCATCGCGTGTCAAGCCTCCAATGTTCCTGAATTCTGGTTCACAGGATATGGAATGGCCGCATGTTCTATACAGATTTTGACGCGGGTAAATTTTTCTGTTACACTGGGCCGGAGAGGGGGAGGGAGAGGAAAATGGAGACGGCGGCGGTGATTCTGACGGGGGGGCGGTCCTCCCGCATGGGCCGGGACAAGGCGGCTCTCACCCTGGGTGGGGAGGCGCTGCTGACCCGGCTGATCGCCCGTTTTCGGGGGAGCTTTCAGCGGGTCTGGGTATCCGGCCCGGGGGGCCTGCCCGACCTGCGGCCGGGACTGGGTCCCCTGGCGGGGCTGGAGAGCGCCCTGGCCTGTACCGGGGCGGAGCGGATATTTCTTACCGCCGTGGACCTGCCCTTTGCCGACCCTGCCCTGGCCCGGCTGCTGGTGGAGCGGCTGGGAGAGGCCGATGCCTGCCTCATCCGCCGGCGGGACGGGCGGGCGGAACCCCTGTTTGCCGCTTACCGGGCCACCTGCCTGCCCCGGGTCCGGGCCTGCCTGGATCAGGACCGCCGCGCCATGGGCGCCCTGCTGGACCAGCTGGACTGCCGCTTCGTGGCGGAAGAAGCGCTGCCCGGCTTTGACCTGGAACGGATTCTGCTCAATGTGAATACCCCGGCGGACTGGTGCCGGGCGGAGAAAATTTTAAATTCCTCTTTACAATGATGCTTTAGTGTGGTAACATACGAAAGCAATCACGACATATTTGGTTTGGAGGAATGTACATGAAACGCAGACTGACCGCTCTGGCCCTTGCGCTGGGCCTGACCCTGTCTCTGGCCGCCTGCGGCAGCGGCACCGCCGGCAGCGCCCAGACCCCCGCCGGCGGCAATTCCGAGACGCCCGCCCCGGCGGAGTCCAGCACCCCCGCCGCCGAGAGCGATATGGCCTATGTCCAGGAGAAGGGTACCCTCATTGTGGGTATGACCGACTTTGCTCCCATGGACTACAAAGACGACAGCGGCGAGTGGATCGGCTTTGACGCCGACATGGCCAAGGCTTTTGCCGAGAGCCTGGGCGTGGATGTGGAGTTTTTGGAAATCAACTGGGACAACAAGCTGATGGAGCTGGATACCAAGGGCATTGACGTCATCTGGAACGGCATGACCATCACCGAAGAGGTTACCGCCGGCGCTTCCGTGTCCGAGGCCTACTGCAACAACGGCCAGGTGGTGGTGCTCCCCGCCGATAAGGCGGAGGACTACCAGACCGTGGAGAGCCTGTCCGGCCTGAACTTCGCCGCGGAGAACGGCTCCGCCGGCGCCGAGCAGCTGGATGCCCTGGGCCTGGAGTATGTGGCCAAGACCACCCAGGCCGACGCCCTGATGGAGGTGGCCTCCGGCGCCTCCGATGCCTGCGTCATCGACCTGCTGATGGCGGGCGCCATGATCGGCGAGGGAACCAGCTATCCCGACCTGACCTATACCGTGCAGCTCAACAGCGAGGAGTACGGCGTGGCCTTCCGCAAGGGGTCCGATCTGACCGAGGCCTTCAACGCCTTCTGGAAAGAGGCCTATGACGACGGCACGGTAATGGAGATGGCCACCACCTACGGCGTGCAGGAGTCCGTCATCGCCAAGTAAGAAAGAAATTCAGAGGGAACAGGCAGAGAACCTTCGGGTTCTCTGCCTTTCCCCGGTCATGGAGAGGAAACGCCTATGCTGCTGTCTGTATCCCTCACCCTGCTGGAGGGACTTGTCGTCACTCTGGAGCTGTTCGCCCTCACCCTGCTCTTTGCCCTGCCCCTGGGGCTGGTGATCTCCTTCGGCTCCATGAGCCGGTGTACCCCTCTGCGGGCGGTGGTCAAGACCATCGTGTGGATCATCCGGGGTACCCCCCTGATGCTTCAGATTATGGTGGTGTTCTACGGCCCGGGCCTGATGTTTGATTTGCCCCTGCTGCCCCGGTTCACCGCGGCGGTGGTGACCTTTGTCATCAACTACGCCTGCTACTTCTCCGAAATCTACCGGGGGGGCATCCAGGGAGTGCCGGTGGGCCAGCGGGAGGCCGGCCTGGTGCTGGGCATGACCCGCAGCCAGATCTTCTTCAAGGTCACCCTCATCCAGGTCATTAAGCGCATTGTGCCGCCCATGGGCAACGAATTTATCACCCTGGTGAAGGACACTGCCCTGGTGCGTGTCATCTCCGTGTATGAGATCATCTGGATGGGGGAGTCTTACATCAAGAAGGGCATGATTTGGCCCCTGTTCTACACCGCCGTGTTTTACCTGGCCATCAGTGGCATCCTAACCCTGCTGCTGAACTGGTTTGAGCGGAAGATGGACTATTTCAAATAAGGAGGCGCGCCCCATGCCCATTTTGGATGTACAGAACATTGAAAAGCACTTTGGGGCTACCCGGGTGCTGGAGGACATCAGCTTCTCCCTGGAACAGGGCCAGGCCCTGGCCATTATCGGCTCCTCCGGCTCGGGGAAAACCACCCTGCTGCGGTGTCTCAACTTCCTGGAGACCCCCAACCAGGGAAAGATCTTGGTCAACGGAGAGACCCTCTTTGACGCCGACGACCCCGCCACCCAGCGGGAGAGCGAGGTGCGGAAGAAGCGGCTCCACTTTGGTCTGGTGTTCCAGTCCTTCAACCTCTTTCCCCAGTATACCGCTCTGGAGAACGTCACCCTGGCCCCTCAGCTGCTGGTCCAGGAGCGGCCCGATTACAAGCAGAATAAGAAGAGCTTGCTGGAGGAAATTCAGCGGGAGGGCCGGGAGCTGCTGGGGAAAATGGGCCTCAGCGACCGGGCCGACCACTACCCCCACCAGCTCTCCGGCGGCCAGCAGCAGCGGGTGGCCATCGCCCGGGCCTTGGCCCTGAAGCCGGACATCCTCTGCTTTGACGAACCCACGTCCGCCCTGGATCCGGAGCTCACCGGGGAGGTACTGAAGGTCATTCGCGCCCTGGCCCAGCAGAAGACCACCATGATCATCGTCACCCATGAGATGGCCTTTGCCCGGGATGTGGCCGACCAGGTGATCTTCATGGACGAAGGGGTGATTGTGGAGCAGGGACCCGCCCGGCAGGTCATTGAAGCCCCCCGGGAGGAGCGGACCCGGCAGTTTTTGTCCCGCTATTCCGAGAATTGAAAATTTGCAGGGAGCGTGGTATCATACAGGGGATGCCACGCTCCTATGTTGAAGCAGGAAGGAACAAAACCCATGGAAGAAGAACTGTTTTTGCCCGTGCTCTCCCATTTTGAGAACGGGAACTTCTGGACGGCCAGCGGCGGCCGGATGCGCTACCGGGTGGACCCGGTGAAAGAGGGGGACGCCTGGACGGCCCTGACGGCCCAGGTATGGGAGGGACCCTGGAACCTGACGGACAGCACCGTGGAGGAGAGTGTCTCCTTCCCCCTGTCGGAGGAGGGGCTGAACGCCCTGAGGGCCTGGGCGCTGGACTGGCAGGGGCGGATCAACGCCCGTCCCGCCCGGACCCTGGCGGAGGCCATTGCGGCCAGAGACGCCCGCAGGGCGGAAAAAGAGGCAGAAACACCCGCGCCCCGGAGCACGTAGCTCCGGGGCGCGGGTGTTTCTGCCTGTGGCAAAAGACGCCTGTCGGTTCCATTAAAAGGCCGCCAGGATTTCTACGAGGAGACTTCTCGGGCTAACCGGCGTCGGTGAGGGTGAGATTCACCATCTCCGGGACCCAGTCGCCGTCCATCAAAAAGAGCTTCAGGGTGACCGCCTGGCCGTACCGGGAGAAATCCAGGCTGGCAGTGAATATCCCCTGGTCAAAGGTCACCGGCACCACCGCGAAATCCAGGGGAGCGCCGTCGGCCCCGTAGATGGCACCCAGCAGGCACCGGGTTTCCGTCCCCTGGCCCACCAGAGTGACCTCCACCGCCTCCCCGGAGCGCAGGCCGGTGAGCACCGCTTCCGCCCCGCTGCCCGAGCCTGCGGTGTACACCGCCGCCGCCCCCGGGCCGGCCGCCGGGCCGCCCACCGGCTCCACCTGCTCCACGGCAAAGCCGAACAGGGGGACACCGGAGCCGGCAGCGCCGGCCAGCTCCGCCGTCAGGGTGTCTCCCTGGACCCGTACCGTCTGCCCGGCCAGGTCATCCGGGGCATAGCTCCGGCCGTTGAGGGTCAGGGCCACATCCGTGTAGGGGGAGAAGGTCACGTCCAGGGCCTGGGCCTCGGGATAGGTGTAGGTGTAGGTCAGAGGCCCATCCAGACTGCTGAAGTCGTGGACGCTCTCCAGCAGGTAGTCCGGCAGAGGCACCTCCTCCTCCGGCAGGCCGCTGTCCGGCGCATCCGGGTTCTGGGGGAAGACGCCCTGGTCCAGCCGCCCGAAGCCGTACAGGCCGTTGGACTCGTCCCGGTAGACAAAGCGGCCGTCGGAGGTGAGGTTGGAGGCCAGCACCGGCAGCCACCCAAGACATTGGCCGGTCTGCCAGTCCACATAGTAGGTCTCATACCCCGTCCCGGTCTTGACCCGGAAGGGGAGTACCGCGCCCTTATACCCGTCCTCCCGGGCGGGAAGAGTCTCATAGGTGTAGCTGTTCCACTCGAAGGCGTCGTAATCGTCAAAGATATACATATTTTCCAGAGACTGGGGAATCACCTCCCGCCCGGTGACATCCAGCACCAGCGATCCGCCGCTGTCGTTTACCGCCTCCAGGAAATTCCGGTTGAAGATGCGCAGCTCCCGGTACTGCGCTGGGATGGGAAAGGCGCCCGTACCGTCCACCACGCCGAAATAGGCACCGTCGTATATCCGGTAGTCATCCTCCCCCAGATAGGTCATCTCGCGGAACTGGGGGGCAAAGACCTCCTGGCCGTCGGCGGTGTAGAGGCCCTGCAAAGTAGCCCACTGGTTTTCCGGGTCCCGGTCAACCACCTTCACATAGTCCAGGCTTCCGCTGTCGAGAAGCATATAGAACTGGTTGGGTACCAGCACATTGCCGTCCTCGTCCATGGTGCCGTACTTCTCCCCGTCCAGGGTGAAGGCCAAATCCCGGAAGTAGGTCTCGGTGGTTACCCCCCGATCCGTCCACCGCCTGACCTCCGCCCCCGTGCTCAGATCATACAGCTGGGACAGGCAGTTCTCCCCGCTCCATGTCTGTACCGCTAGTTTGCCGCTGGGGCTCACCCCACCCACCCGGGAATAGGCGCCCATGGGGATGATTACCCGGCCATAGGGGTCCACCACGCAGCTGCTCCCGTAGTCCTCGCCCTGGCCCTGGAAGTAGGGGGTCTCCCCCACATAGCCCAGCAGCTTCAGGGAGCTGTATGCCCCAATGGGCAGGGTGGGCTGAAAGTCGCTGCCCAGTATCGCCATGCCGTCGTAGCCGTAGGCCAGGTAGAAGCCCCCCGCCAACTGGAGTACATAGTAGTATCCTTCCACTTCCAGGTAGGAGTTGTCCCCATAGTAATCCGCCTCGTCGGCGGGCTGCATGTCCTCGGTGTAGTAGGTCTCGGATATGCCGTCCTCACTCCAGCTCCAGCAGTGGAGGATGTTGTTGCGGGTGCTGATGGACTGCTTCGCCAGAGGGACAACGAACTGGCCGGAGCAGTCCATAATGCCCTGCTGGCTGCCTTGGGTCACCACAAAGTAGCCGCCGCCGGTGGCCTCCAGATAATCGTACTGAAAGGGTACCCGTACCGCGCCGGTGACGTCGATAAGTCCGTAATGGTCCCGGACGTCCGAAGCCGCCACCACCCCGTCCTGGAACAGCAGGGTCCGGGAGTAGACGGTCACCGCGATGTCATAATAGTTGGCTGGTTCATAGCTGGCCGAGAGCTCCGCCGCCGCGGCCCCGGGCAGCAGCCCGGTGAGCAGCAGCGCCGTCAGCAGCAGACTGGCCAGCAGCTGCCGGTTCAAACGCATGTCATTCCCTCATTTCTTCCAAATCATTGAGCCGCTGGAGCACTGCCGGGGCAAAGGAAAAATCGGGCCGGTCCGCGATGCGCCAGGCCAGGAGACTGGTGCGGTCCATCACCTCCTCCAGCCGGCGCCGCGTCGCCTCCGCCAGCGTCTGATAGATGTCCGTATGCTCCGAATCCTGCCGGCAGGCGGTCTCCAGCAAAGTGGCCATGCCCTCGTAGACCTCCGACCGGTAGGGGTTGAGCAGCAGGTAGTTGTACCGGTACGATGTCATGGATGGGTAGTCAACCTCCACCGCCGCCTGGGCGTATTTGCAGTCCCAGGCCAGCATGGACAGACTGGTGTCCGTCAGAATGGCGTCGGCCACCGCCCCCGCCTCCTCCAGTTCGGCGCAGCTCTGGAGCCGCGCCTCCGCCAGGGACAGGTCGGCGGGCCACAGGGTCCAGGCCGGGCCGCTCTGCCCCCAAAAGGCCAGACCGTAGGGGAGGGAGAACCAGGCCAGCGCCGCCGTCAGCACTCCGGCACCCGCCAGCGCGCCCCGGCGGGGGAGAGGAACGGCCCTTTTCTCCTCCCCCAGCCCGCACAGCAGCAGCACCAGCAACAGGGCGAAGAACTGGAAGTCGAAATCAATGGCGGCGTGGAGGGCCAGCAGGGCCGCCGCGCCCCGCTGCCGCAGGGGCAGGCCCCGGCGGAACACGCACAGCCCCGCCAGCACCGCCAGCAGCACGCCGGCGGCCGGGCCGCCGTCCAGAGCGGCCTGGAGGTACTCGTTGTGGATGGATTTTAAAATATAGGGGCCGGTCTGGATAAGCGGCTGGACGTAGAGATAGCCTCCCCGGCCCACCCCCATGGGCCGCTCCCCCAGCAGGCGCAGCCCGTCCAGGTAGTAGAGCAGCCGGCCGTTGAGGCTGGAGGACTCCAGCGTGATGGCCCCCAGCCGGTCCAGCAGAAGCCCGCCGCTGAGGGCCGCGGCCAAAGTGCCCAGGCCGACCAGGGCGGCCAGCGCCAGAACCACCGGCAGCGCCCGCCGACGGCGGAGCAGCTGCCAGAGGCTCCACACCAGCACTCCGGCCCCCAGCAGCAGCAGCGCCCCCCGGGAGCCGGTGAGGGCCACCCCCAGCAGGAGCACGGCCATGGCGGGCCAGTCCCACCGGGAGCGCTTCTCCTTCCCCGCCAGCAAAGCCAGACAGACCAGCAGGAACAGGGCGTAGGAGTTGGCATATTGGAAAAAGCCGTCCATCCGCCCGTTGGCGTCGCTCCCGCCGGACAGCAGGAAGAAGACGGTGGATACCCCCGCCATCCCCGCCCCCAGGGCGGCCAGACCGTCCAGCGCCAGCGCCCGCTCACCGGCGGTGTAGCAGGCGGCATACAGGCAGAACAGCAGGGCAACCAGCCACCGCAGCACCCCCGTGAGGGCCATGCCGGGGCTGACGGCAAAGGGGAGGGTGACTGCGGCGCACAGCGCCAGCCCCGCCAGGGGCCAGATCAGCGGGGGGAGGGGCAGCGTTCCACGCCGCCGGAGCTCCAGGGGCAGCAGAACCCCCAGCAGCGCCCCCGCCGGGAAAACCATGGCGTCATAGTATCCCCCGAACAGCAGCAGCAGAGCGGCGGTAAGGAAAAAGAGAGGGGTGTTTACCCGGAGGGCGGTCTTGCGCGCCGCCCGGGGCCTCGCCTTGCCCGCCATTACGCCTCACCCCCCAGCACCAAATCCAGCAGTTGCTCCGTCTCGAAAAAGCGCAGGGTTTCGCTGGCGCTGTCCAGCAGCACGATGTAGCAGCTCTCCTCCCCCCGCCGGGCGTAAGTCACCAGATTGTTTCCCCCAATGGGGCTGGTACCCGTTTTCAGCCCCAGCACCCGGGGATCGGTTCCCGCCAGACGGTTCAGATTGCGGAAGCGCAGCCCGTCCAGCTCCAGAGCGGCCTGGGAGGAGTAGTCCAGGTAGAGAGGATGATCCTCCACCAGACGCCGGGCCAGTACCCCCAGATCCCGGGCGGTCATGTAGTGCTCCGCCGCGTCCAGGCCCGTGGCGTTGACAAAATGGGAGCCGGTGAGGCCCAGCTCTGCCGCCGCCTGGTTCATCCGCTCCACAAAGGCCGCCTCGCTCCCCGCCGACAGTGTGGCCAGGGTGAGTACGCAGTCACAGCCGCTGTTGAGAATGGACCCGGCCAGCAGCTGCTCCACCGTCACCTCCTGGCCGGGATACAGCCCGTATTTGGAACCGGTGGTGTTGGCTGCCTCCAGCGGTACCCGCACCCGTTCCTCCAGAGCCAGCTTCCCGTTCTCCACGTCCTCCAGAATCAGATAGAGGGAGAGCAGCTTGGTCAGACTGGAGGGGGAGCGGGGCAGGTCCGCCTCCCGCTGGGCCAGCACGCCGCCCGCCCCGTCCAGCACCAGCACGCTGGTGGCGGTAAGCTCCTCCGGCAGGGCCACCGTCCGCCGCCAGGGCCGCCAGAGAGCCAGCGCCGCCGCCAACGCCAGACACACCGCCGCCAGGACCCAGCGCCTGCCCCGGCGGCGAACCTGCCGCCGGTCCGCTCCGCGCTTGTCCCGCTTTCCGCGTCCCATGGCCGTTCCCTCCCCCGAATTTTTCCCGTTACCATGCTATCTTACCAGAATTTTAAAGAGAATGCAACGGAGGGATATCCCTGCCCAGTATCGCGCGCCTGCGCGGCAAAGGCGGAGAAAAAGGAGTAAACCCTTGCGTTCAGCGGCGGATGGTGCTATCATGTTTTTCGGCAATTTGAGAGAAAGGCGGCGGGAGCTATGACCTGGGGAACCTATTATTTTTTCTATGAATGTCCAAACTGCGGAAAGAAATACCGCTATGAGCTGGAGGGCGCCTCGGAGGAGAGCTTTGGCCTGTGTCCCGACTGCAAGGTGATGGGGACCTTTGTGGGGGAGACCAAGGACAACAAGCAGGGCGAAGACCGGTTTGTGGATTACGAGTTCGTATAAGGCGGCAAAAAAGCCTGCCGGAGAGGGAAAGCACCTCTCCGGCAGGCTTTTTCAGCGGATCAGGCGGGCAGGATGCCCACATAGTTGAGCAGGGAGCAGGTAAGGGCGGCGGCCTCCTCCCGGGTGGTGGCGGCGGTGGGGGCAATCTCCTCCGCCGGCGCCCACAGCAGGTTGATGATGTTGCCCAGCAGCCCCTGCTGACTGAGGGCCAGCAGCCACACCGACTCCCTGGCCCAGCCGGCGTAGCCGGACAGGGCGGGGTCGGACAGGGCGTCCTGAGGCATCTCATCCGCAGTCAGATCCAAAAAAAGGTTGAGCATCCGGGCCAGGCGGCCCATGATGGTGATAAACTGCTGGTGGTCCACCGGGGCGTCGGGGTTGAACCGGCCGCCGCCCACTCCCTCCACCAGCCCCAGGCTGGCCAGGGTATTGACGGCACCGGCGTACCAGCTGTCCGCCGCCACGTCGGAAAAGCGGCTGGTGCCGCTGTAGGAGTTGTAGGCCAGGACCTGGGCCAGCAGGGCGCACAGCTGCGCCCGGGTCAGCTCCTCCTCCGGCCGGAAGGCCCCCGTCCCGTCCCCCTCCACCATGCCGTAGACTGCCAGCTGCCGGATCTGTTGGCGATAGGGGGAGGCGTCGATGTCGGAAAAGGTTCTGGCCTGGTACTCCGACAGGCCGTACTGCTCCGCGACGTCCCCGGCGGTGGTGTCCGCCCAGCCGTCGGCTCCGCCGGTCCCCTCCAGAATGCGGGCGGTGTCGGGCAGCGCCTCCAGCAGCGCCACAAAGACGGGCCGGTAGGCTTCGCTCAGGGCGGTGTCCAGGTCCACATACCACCGCCAGCCGAAGTCAATGCGCAGGGTACCCTGGGTGGATTCCGCCGGGCTGGTTCCGCTGAGCAGCACCGCCACATCGGAGGCGATGGCGGGATCTACCAACAGGTGGGGCAGTATGCCGATGACGTTGGCGGTGGTGCCGCTGGCGGCATAGAGCCGGTAGGTGGTAACTTTCAGCGCGTCCCCGTCGGGGAAGTAATCGGGATAGCTTTCCTGATCAAATACCTGTTGAGCCACGCCCTTGCCGAAGGTGCGCCCGCCTACCAGGATGCCGGCGTTGTTGTCCCGGATGGCGGCGGCAAACAGCTCGGAGGCGCTGGCGGTCTCCCCGTTGGTGAGGACGATGGCAGGATAGATAGTCTGACTCTCCAGCTGGCTGCCGTAGGAGGTCACCTCCCCGGCGCCGTCCAGAAAATAGGTCATCAGGGCGGGGCCGGTAAAGCAGGCGGCGGCGGACATGGCGGCGTTGATGCTTCCGCCGCCGTTGTCCTGCAGATCCACAATGTAGTGGTCCGCCTGGCCGTCATAGGTCTCCAGTCCGTCCAGAAAGTGTTCCAGGGTGCTGTCGCCAAAGGTGTCGCAGTCAATATAGCCGATATGGCCGTCCCACAGTTCGGTGTAGGTGGCGGGGATGGTGATGGCCCGGCGGGTGAGGGTGACGGTATGCTCCGCCCCCTCCCGCAGGTAGGTTACCTTCACCTGGGTTCCCTCCTCCCCCTGGAGCCAGGAAGAGGCCGAAAGGACATTGTCGCCGGTGGTGGACTTGCCGTCAATCTCCACAATCAAATCCCCGGGCAGCAGCCCGCTCTCGGCGGCGGGTGTGTCCGAAAACACCCGAAGGATCAGCAGCCCGTCCTGCGTGGTCAGGGCGGAGACACCGGTACCCACTATGGGGATATCCTCCATGGAACTCAGAAACTGACCATATTCCTCGGCGGTGAAATATTGGGTGTAGGGGTCCCCCAGCGCCTCCACCATCTGCTGGACGGTGGGCTGCTCCAGTACGGACTGGGGGACGTCGTCAATATAGTAATCCTCCAACAGCGCCACGGCCTGGTCTGTGGTGAGCGCCCGGGCGGCGGGAGTGAGCGCCAGGGTCAGCGCGAGCAGTAGAGCGGGCAGGCGGGCAGGACGCTTCCAAGTCATAAAATGTCCTCCTCTTGGATTATGTAACCTGATTGTACGCCAAAGTGGGGGCGGGCGCAAGACCCGTCCCCACTTTGTAGCAATTTGTCATTTCTTTTTCAGCCGTCGCCCAGGATGCGCACGGCGGTGCCGTAGGCGGTGACCTCAGCGGCCCCCTGCATCACGGCGGAGGAGGTGTAGCGCACGTTGAGTACGGCGTCGGCACCCAGGGATCTGGCGTCGCTCTCCAGCCGTTCAGTGGCAATCTGCCGGGCTTCCGCCAGCATCTCGGTGTAGCCCACGATTTCGCCGCCCACCAGGGTCTTCATCCCGGCCATAAAATCCTTACCGAAGTGCTTGGACTGGACCACGCTGCCCTTGACAAGGCCCAGAGGCTCGATCTTCTTTCCAGGGATATAATCAATATTCAGCAGCAGCATCATATTTCCTCCTTATTTAGTAGGTGGTATGTTCAGGGTATACCCTATCATAGACGGGTTGTCAAGAGAAAAAGTTGGGGGTACCCCGCAGCCCGCTCCCTGGGGTTGCAAAGAGGAGGGGACTTTGCTAAAATAAAGCCGTATGGCGTTAAAATGAACCGGATATGCGACCGAATGGTAGCATTTTGCTTGGGTGATACTATGTATTTTCGCCGTATTTTCGATTTGCGTACAGACAGCGACATGACCCAACGCGGGGTGGCGGACTATCTGAATATGAATTTGGAGGTCTACCGCCGTTATGAGAAAGGCATCCGTGAGATCCCGGTGTGGGCGGTGCTGAAATTGGCGGAGCTTTACCACACCAGTACCGATTATATCCTGGGCCTGACCGACGACCCCGCGCCCCGTGCGTAAGCTGGCTTGGTTTGCCGGCGCCTATGCGGCGGCGGTGTTTCTGGGGGTCTATCTGCTGCCGGAGGGGTTTCTTCTTCCGGTGGGGGCTGTTTGCGCGCTGGCCGGGCTGAGCGGCCTGCTTCTGCGGGAAGACCGCCGTCTGCGGCTGCTCCTGTTGGGTTTCGGCCTGGGTGCGGGCCTGCTGTGGACGGGGATGTATACCGCCCTGTTCCACACCCCCGCCCGGCTGCTGTCTGGCACGGAGGGTGCCGTCACCGCCCAGGTGACGAACTGGCCGGAGGAGGACTCCCGCTGGGTGGAGGTCAGATTCCGCCGGGAGGAAGGGGGCTGGCTGAAGGCCCTGCTGTGGCTGGAAGCCGTGCCGGAGGACCTGCGGCCCGGGGACGAGCTGACGGTGACCGCCGCCTTTGAACTGGCCGACGCCATGTATGGGGAGCGCAGCGGCTACTATTATGCCAAGGGCGTCACCCTCTGGGCCTATGCCAAGGGCGAGGCGGAGGTGACCCGTCCGGACCGGGTACCGGTGCGGTACTGGCCGGTGTATGTGTCCCGTGCCATCCGCCAGAGCGCCCAGCGGGCCTTTCCGGATTCCGTCGGGCCGCTGGTCTCCGCTCTCCTCACCGGCGACACCTCCGGCCTGGAGGGCGGCTTCTACTCCGCCCTGCGCCGGACGGGTACCGCCCACGTGGTGGCGGTGTCCGGCCTCCACGTCTCCTTCCTGGCCGGACTGATTACCACCCTGCTGGGGCGGCGGCGCCGGCTGTCCGCCGGGGTGGGCATCGCCCTGATGTTTTTCTTTGCCGCGGTGGCGGGGAATACGCCCTCGGTGCTCCGGGCGGCCTTTATGCAGTCCATGCTGCTGCTGGCCCCGCTGCTGGATAGGGAGGATGACCGGGCCACCTCCCTGTGTACCATTTTGATGCTGCTGCTCATTCAGAATCCCTATACCGCTGCCAGCGTCTCCCTCCAGCTCTCCTTCGCCGCGGTGGCGGGGATCTACCTGTTCACCGGCCCCCTGTGCCGCCGGTGGCAGCGCTGGCTGCCCGCCCGGCCCAAGGGCTTTTGGCCCGGACTGGGCTGCCTGACGTTCCGGTTTGTCTCCGCCAGTCTGGCGGTTACCCTGGGGGCCATCGCCTTTACCACACCGCTGACGGCCTACTACTTCAACACCGTCGCCCTCATCTCGCCCCTGGCCAATCTGCTCACCCTGTGGGCGGTGTCCGACCTGTTTTTGGGCGGACTGGTGACGGCGGTGATCGGCCTGGTTCTGCCCGGCCTGGGGACGCTGCTGGCCCTGCCGGTATCCCTGGTGGGGAAATACCTGCTGTGGATGATACCGGAGCTGGCTGCCCTTCCCTTTGCGGCGGTATCCACCCGGTCGGTGTACATCCGGGCCTGGCTGGTACTGATCTACGCCCTGCTGCTGACCGGCCTGTGCCTGCGGCGGGGCGGCCTGCGGCTCCCCTTCAGCCTGGGTGCCGCGGGCCTGTGCTGGGCGCTGCTCCTCCACGCCGGAAGCCATACCGTGGGCAGGATGACGGTGTCGGTACTGGACGTGGGCCAGGGCCTGTCCACCGCCATCTATGCCCAGGGCGCCTCCGCCCTGGTGGACTGCGGGGGCAGCGGCGCGGACAGCGCCGGGGACGTGGCGGCGGACTACTTCCAGGACCTGGGCCTGACGGGCATTGATGTGGTGGTGCTTACCCACTTCCACGATGACCATGCCAACGGCGTGGTGCGTCTGCTGGAGCGGATGGAGGTGGGCCTGCTGGTGCTCCCCGACGTGGAGCCGGAGGACCCTCTGCGCCGGAGCATTTTGGACGCGACGGCGGAGCGGGACGTGGAGACTCTGCTGCTCACCGATTCCGCCCGGCTTACCCTGGGGGAGGGGAGCCTGACAATTTACCCGCCCCTGGGCGCGGGAGACGCCAATGAGGAGGGGCTGAGCGTGCTGTGTACCGCCGGCACGTTTGACGCCCTGGTGACCGGAGACATGGACGAAATTATTGAAAGACGCCTGTTGAAGTACGGAAACTTGCCCGATATTGAGCTGCTGGTGGTGGGACACCACGGCTCCAAATACGCCGCCTCGGAGGAGCTGCTGCTGGCCACCGGACCGGAGCTGGCGGTGATCTCCGTGGGCTACAACACCTACGGCCACCCCGCGGAGGAGACCCTGGAGCGGCTGGCCGCCGCAGGGTGCGAGATCTACCGCACCGACTGGTCGGGGACGGTTACCATCACCGCGCAGTAAAGGAGAATTGCCATGCCACCCAAGAAAAAGCCGGACGACGGGGCCTATCAGCTGCTGAAAAAACAGATCAAGTCGGGGGAGATCGGCTCCCTTTACGTCTTCCACGGGGAGGAGGCCTACCTCCGGGACTACTACCTGGGCCAGATGAAGCAAAAGCTCCTCCCCGCCGGTATGGAGGAGTTTAACCTGCATACCATCAGCGGGAAGGAGTTTGACGTAAAGACCCTGGGCCAGCTGGTGGATTGTCTGCCCATGATGAGCCAGCGCACCCTGATTGTGGTCAGCGATTACGATCTGTACAAAGGTGACAAGGACGGTCTGGCTGCGGTGCTGAAGGACCTGCCCGATTACGTGTGCCTGGTGTTCGTCTACGACCTGATCGCCTACAAGGCCGACGCCCGCACCAAGCTGGCGGGTCTGCTGAAGGAGAAGGGAAGCGTGGTGGCCTTCAACCGGCAGGAGCAGGGGGATTTGGTGGACTGGATTGCCCGGCGCTTCAAGGCCCTGGACCACGACATCGGCACCGAGGACGCCCGCTACCTGATCTTCCTGTGCGGGGATCTGATGAATAACCTGATCTCCGAGATCGGAAAGATCGGGGCCTATGCCTCCCACCGCCGGGTCACCAGGGCGGACATCGACGCGGTGGCCACCCCCCAGCTGGACGCGGTGGTGTTCCAGATGACCGACGCCATCTCCGCCGGAGACTTTGACAAGGCGGCGGCGGTGCTGGGGGACCTGCTCCATATGCAGGAGCCGCCTGTCAAGCTCCTCTCCGTGCTGGGCAGGCAGCTGCGGCAGCTCTACACCGCCCGCCTGGCCCTGGAGGAAAAGAAGGGGAGCAAGTACCTGATGGAGCTGTGGAGCATGCGCTCGGCCTACCCGGCGGAGCGGCTGATGCAGTCGGCCAGGCGATTCTCCCTGGCCTGGTGCCGCCGGGCGGTGATCCGCTGCGGGGAGACCGACCTTGCCATGAAATCCACCGGCGCCGACGGAGAGGAACTGCTCATCGCCCTGCTGATGGAGCTGGCCGTGAAGAAAGGAGCTTGAACGATGAAGAAATCCACAATGATCAAAACGGCGGCCGCGGCCGCCGTGGGAATGGCGGGCTGGTACCTGACCGGAAACAGCCGGAAAGGACAGGTGGAACGGGTCCGGCGGGAGGTCCACCGGCTGCTGAATGTCCGCCGGGATGAGCTGGAGGCCGTCCGGACCGCCGCCCAGTCCGGAGAGCTGGCCGCCGACGCCCTGGGTCCCGTCCCCCTGGACGGGGCGGCGCTGGACGCTGTTCGGGTGGAGAACGGCGCAGCGGTGCTGGTCCTCCGGGGCGGCCGGGCGGCGGCCTGGCTGTCCAGCAAGCCCCTGGAGCACCTGGCCGGAGTGCGCTGCCAGCCCTGGCGGGGCAGCGCCCGGCCCGGGGTGCTGTATACCGAGCACCTGGGAGACGGCTGGTACGCGGGCTACGCCTGCCTGGGGTGGAACTGAGGTGCTCCGCATCCGGGAGGCCATTGTGGTGGAAGGCCGATATGACAAAAACACCCTGGCCCAGCTGGTGGATACCGTGATTCTGGAGACCTCCGGCTTTAGAATCTTTCAGGACAGAGAGCGGTTGGCCCTTTTCCGCCGCCTGGCGGAGGAGCGGGGGCTTATTATCCTCACCGATCCGGACGGAGCGGGGTTCGTCATCCGCAGCTTCCTCAAGGGCAGCATCCCGCCGGAGCGGGTCAAGCACGCCTATGTGCCGGACATTCTGGGCAAGGAGCGGCGCAAGCGCACCCCAGGCAAAGAGGGCAAGCTGGGGGTGGAGGGGATGCGCCCCCAGGTGCTGGAGCAAGCCCTCCGTCGGGCGGGCGCCACCTTCCTGGAGGAGGTGCCGGACCAATCCCCACGCCGACCCATCACCAAGGCCCATCTGTTCGCCCTGGGCCTGTCCGGTGTGCCGGGGGCGGAGGAGCGGCGGAAAGCCCTGCTCAGGCAGCTCGCCCTGCCGGAACACCTCTCCCCCAACGCCATGCTGGAGGTGCTCAACGCCCTGTATTCCTATGAAGAGCTGGCCGCTCTGCTGACCCCGTAAAAAATCTTTTGGAAAATGAAAAAAACACTTGACGGGAAAGTTAAGTTGTGCTATCTTAATATCAGAAATGATAATCATTACTGATTAGCACTTCCGCTAAGCCAAGATGAATATGAAAAAATGAATGATTTTAGGAGGCAATCAAGATGAAAAAGTGGGTTTGCTCTGTCTGCGGTTATGTTCATGAGGGGGATTCCGCCCCTGATTTCTGCCCCATCTGCAAGGCCCCCAAGGAGAAGTTTGTGCTCCAGGGCGGCGACCGCACCTGGGCTGCCGAGCATGTGGTGGGCGTGGCCAAGGGCGCTCCCGAGGAGATCATCCAGGGCCTGCGTGAGAACTTCCAGGGCGAGTGCTCCGAGGTTGGTATGTACCTGGCCATGAGCCGCGTGGCTCACCGCGAGGGTTATCCTGAGATCGGCCTGTACTGGGAGAAGGCCGCTCTGGAGGAGGCCGAGCACGCCGCCAAGTTCGCCGAGCTGCTGGGCGAGGTCCTGACCGACTCCACCAAGAAGAACCTGGAGATGCGCGTGGACGCCGAGAACGGCGCTACCGCCGGCAAGTTCGAGCTGGCCAAGAAGGCCAAGGAGCTCAACCTGGACGCCATCCACGACACCGTCCACGAGATGGCCCGCGACGAGGCCCGTCACGGCAAGGCTTTCGAGGGCCTGCTGAAGCGCTACTTCGGCTAAGAAAAAGCCAGGATTTCAACCAGAAATCGTCATCCGAGAGGGTGGGCAGAAATGCCCGCCCTCTTTTTTGTGGAAAAAAGGTGGAACTTCCGCCGCGCTGTTAGAGCTAAATGAAGCAAAGTGGAATTTGAAAAAGTGGAAATATGAGCAGCGGTTTCCCGCGTTACTCCATGAACTGAATTTTGTGGTTTTCTTCCTCCTAACATCAAAAATCAGAAGAAAATGGCGATTTTTAAGTAGTTTTTGCTTGCTTTCGATCAGAAATAGGTGAATTTCGAGAAGTATCAAGCAAATTTTATCATCTTTGAAGAACTTTTGCCATTACTTTTGCGTTTTCGCGGCCTTTCGAGGCCGCTTTTTATTTTCTTTTATTATATCACATGGTTTGTTTATGTGCCAGCCCCTCTTTTTCATCTCTGCTATAATTAAGGCACAAAGAGGGACAGAGAACAAGAAAAAAACAAAGCCCCTCAAAACAAAAAATAAAATGAAAAAGGAGATTACCACCATGAAAAAGAACGCTATCATCTACATCGACGATACCCACGCCCAGGTCACCAAGGCTTTTGAAAAGCAGGCCCGTATCTTCGGCACTCCCGAATACAGAGAGTGGAGAGCCTACCGCCAGGACTTCCCCAGCGCCCAGATGGTGACCAAGACCATCAAGAAGAACGCCAGCAAGCGCACCTACAAGAATTTGACCTATGCCAACATGGAGCGCTTCTTGACCATGCAGCCCACCAGCAAGGAGCTTATCAAGGAGTTCAACGACCAGAAGGCTATCGCCGCCATTCAGCAGAACCCCTACCGCGCCGTACTGGCCTGGTTCCTCTCCAAGTTCCCCAAGTATGACGAATACAAGGAGTTCTTCGCGGCCACCGCCGCCGAGGAAACCGCCCCCGCCAGCGAAGCCGCCGCCGATCTCAAACTCGCTGCTAATCTGTAAGCACTACTTGAAGTGTATTTTTCAAAAATCAGAAAAGGAGCTTGATACTATGGAATTCACCCGTAACTACATGATTGGCTATCTGTTGCTCTTCTGCACCACCGAGGAAGAGTACGAGAAAGAGGAAGAGCGCTTGCCTGGCCTGACCGATGAAGCGCTGGAAGCGGAGTTCACAGCCCAATACAACAGTCTGCAAGGTGCCCGCCCCAGCCATCCCCTCTGCGAAGGCGATACCCCCGACCTCTACCTGGACTTTTAAGACAACTCAACATTCAAATTCAGAATTTTAAGGAGGAAAATACCATGAAGAACACTTACAAGATTGATTTTGTGAACAACACCCTGACCATGAGCAAGGCTTTCGAGGAAGCCCTCAACAATCCCAACTCCGAGGAATACAAGCTGTTTCTGCAACTCCGCGCCGACTTCCCCGGCCTGACCATTATCCGCAAGACCCGCCGCGCCCCCAAGAAGGCCCGTCCCAACAAGAACCTGACCTACAAGCACATGGAGCAGTACATGAGCGTGTTTCAGAACGCTGACGAGCTGCTGGCCCAGTTCGACGCGGTTAAGAGATGTTCCCTGGGACAGTCCAATCCTTACATGTATGTGCTGGATTGGTTCAAGAAGCAGTTCCCCAAGTACAAGGAGCTGCCCGACTTCGGAAACAATGCCACCAAGGTGATTGACCTTGCGGCCTTCCAGAAGAAGCAGGAAGAGAAGAAGGCCCAGGCCGAGCAACTGGAAAAGAAGGACGCTTGATAACAATGGAATACAAAATGCGAGAGGACGGTACTGCTGGTGTACCGTCCTCTCTTGCTTTAAGATTTAACGAATAGTATAAACAGCGTCAACAGTACTTCCGTCACCATTTGGTATGGATACTGTTATTTTTAAGGGAGCAGCGGTGTTACTCTCCACCTCGGAAGGCACCCTCATGTAGCCGCGCCCCTCTCCCTGAGGGTCAAGCGGATGTAAAATAGTCGTTCCGTCAATAGAAATATAATCGCTCCACAGATATGCGTCTGATGCAATTTCAAAAGTATAGCCATCATCATACACGGCAGAAATTCCCATGGCGGTTTCAACTTCAATCTCTTCTTTGCCTGTGTAATTCAGAGTATATGAATAGGAAAGTAACTTGTAGCCGTCATCAGCTTCAAAGGTATAAGAGGTATTTGTCTGCGGTTCATCAATAGGAAGAAGATACTCTTGGTCTGGTGTTTGGCCGCTTATAAATTGTGCATATTTCAATCGGTCTGCAAATTCAACGCGGGTCAATGTGAATTCCATAATATCGGTAGTGATAGTATCGCTAATAGACAATTCTTCGGATGCCTCGGTATCCCCGCCCCCACAAGCCGCCAGGGATACTATGAACGCTGCTGAAAGCATAAGTGCCAGTATTTTTTTCATCTTGTTCCCCCTTCTTTAAGACTATATTTTTATAGTCTATTTTGACTACAATATTATAATATATAAAAACTAATGCTGTCAAGGTAAACTAAAACTACAAATGAGGTGGCAGCATGGAAAAGGAAATCAAAATCACAAAGAAGGCCGCCCGCAGAGGCGACGATGGCTATAAAGTCGTATCTGTACGCATGAAAGAAGAAATGATTGAGCAGTTAGACGAACTTTCTTCCAAGACAAACAGGTCACGTAATGAGCTTATCAATCTTTTGCTGGACGCAGCTATAAAGATTGTAAAAGTAGAAGAGTAAAAACAGGGACAGCCGGAGCTGTCCCTGTTGCTATTTTCGTCGTTTCCGTTCCCGGTCGTGTTCTCCGTAATTTATCAGCGGTCGGGAAAACACCCGGAAAAAGCCGCCGCCAGAAATTACAACTGTATTTTCCCGGAACCATCCCCCGCTGCCGCGAGGCGTTTCCCTGTTCTGCTCCACCTGGGGTACTCCCAGCCTACCCTTTAACCTTCTTGTAAGGGAAATTCCTTCACCCGCTCGCAATCAGGGTTCCGCTCCAAATTGAAAATGCGCTTTCAAAAACGGATCTCCACGCGCAAGAATTCAACTTGTGAGAAAAACCGACAACTCCGAAACAACTTTTGAGAAGTAGCGGCAACTTCTAATTATCCAGCAACAACTTTTAGAGTAAAGGCAACAACTTTGTTGCAGAATGAGGCAAATTTTAGGCCGAAACCGTTTCTTTGACACAAAAAAATTTTTATGTTATAATATTTACAGAAAAAGGAAAAAGAGAATTGTAATTCATCATTCCCTTTGTAGGCTTAAACAAGCAGTAGGATGAAGGCGTTGCGGCCTTCCATCTTGTAGAGCGCTTCCGTTCTATGCTTCCGGGCAGCAACGCCAAGTGCTGGCAACACGCTTCCTACTGTTTGCTTAAATCTACAAAGAAAGGAAGCCAAAAGATGGAAAATTAGAACCTGCCGCCATCAGGGGATAGCATGACCTATGAGGATAAAATCACTCGCCTTAATCCAGAAGAGTTCTTTTCCCTGTTTGAAGACCTTCATGCAGAACCACGATGGGTAAATAGCAGAGGTAAACAGTCTATTCAAGTTTTGGGCCTTTGTCACCACGGCGAAAATCATTCAGCACTGTTTGACCCTACCACGCTAAAGGTCAACTGTTTCAGTGAGTGCGGCGGCGGTATGTTGCTCCACACATGGGTAAAGCGAACATTGGATTTGCCTGACCCTGACCGCGCAAAACAATACATCGAAGATTGGATTGATGGAGAGCGGCATCAACCTGGAAAACGCAGAAAACCGATTGACTTATCAAATCGGCGTCCAGCCAAAGTGGATTTTGATTACAAAGAGCGGCCTTTTGAACTGGAACACATTGAGCCGGTTTGTGGTATTCCTCAAGACATTGTTGCTGATCTTTACAGAGATTTTCAGTACACACCAGATATTCTTGAACGCCTCAAATGGCACACGGAAGATGGCATTTCAGTTGAAATGCTCCAAAAATACCAAGTAGCTTATTACCCGGAGAACGGTTCCATTGTTTTTCCACACCACAATATCAACGGCGAAATTGTCGGCCTGTATGAACGAAGTTTCCGAATGCTGCGGAAAGAGTTTCGCAAGCTCTACCCAGAGATTGACTACAAACAAACTCTATTTTTCCCAACAGCTAAATATCTTCCACTTTTGATTGCCGATAAATACAAGGATAGAATTCCAGGAAAAAATAGATGGAGCTTCCCCAATAGCCTAAACCTCTACGGCTTACACATCGCCGCTCCATACATCAAGGAAAGCGGCGAGGCGATTATTTTTGAGGGCGCAAAGAGTGTTATGCTGGCCCACCAATGGGGCATTAAGAACACCGTGGCGTCGCACACCTTTGGCTGCAATCTTAACCACATTAACATGCTCTATGAGTGCGGAGCCAGAAAGATATATTTTGCATTTGACAAACAATATCAAGAGCAATCAGAATATGACCACGATTGGTATTTGTATGATAAGAGAACCAAGGGAATGGCCGAAAAAATCAGGGATATTGGCGGAATGGAAATCCGCCGTATCATTGATTTGCCAAACACCGGGGTTCCGCTCGACCACAAGGACGCGCCCGTGGACAAGGGGAAGGAAAAGTTTCTGGCCCTCTATGAAGCTGCAAAAGCCTCTCCGCCCCTTTGGGTTCCAGAGGTAAAGTCAGAAGAGCCACAAGTCCCGCTACCGCTCGAAGAGGATACTTCCGCCGCGCTGGAAGAAGCTGCCGCCGAGCCAACCTTCCGCGACCTTCCGATTGCCTGGGAGAATGTGACAACAGAAGAGAACGGCAAGCAGAGAAC
>NZ_CALXFV010000004.1 GCF_944387675.1 uncultured Flavonifractor sp.
ACCGGGTGCTGGAGGCCCTGCTGGAGGAACCGGAATAAAGGGACGTGGAAGGCGTCCGGCCGCATGGCCGGACGCCTTTTTGTCAGCTATCCATGTCAAAGGGGGGCAGGTCCCGGCTCTGGGGGATGGCGTCCCCCTCAAACTCCAGCTCGTCAGGTACCGGCTCCGGCGGTCCGCCGGGCGCCATGTCCTGTTTGAACTGCATTTCCTGCCACTGCTCCTTGGTGATGAGCACCTGACGGGGCTTGGAGCCCTCGAAAGGACCCACCACGCCCTTTTCCTCCATCTGGTCCACCAGACGGGCGGCCCGGGAGTAGCCCAGCTTCAGCCGCCGCTGGAGCATAGACACCGAGGCCATGCCGGTTTCCACCACCACTTCGATGGCGGAGGGGAGCAGCTCGTCGTACTCGTCTCCCACCTCTTCCGGGGCGGAGCCGCCCACGCCCTTGGCGCCCTTCTCCTTCTCGGCGGCGTGCTGCTCGATGTCGTGGATAATCTCCTGGTCGTACTCGGCGGTGCCGCTGTTCTGCTTGATGAAGCCCACCACAGCGGCCACCTCCTCATCGGAGATAAGGCAGCCCTGGACCCGCTGGGGCTTGCCGGTACCCAGGGGGAAGTAGAGCATATCGCCCCGGCCCACCAGCTTTTCAGCGCCGGTGGTGTCCAGAATGATGCGGGATTCCAGGGAGGAGGCCACGGCAAAGGCGATGCGGCTGGGGATGTTGGCCTTCATCAGGCCGGTGATCACGTCGGCGGAGGGCCGCTGGGTGGCGATAATCAGGTGCATGCCGGCGGCACGGCCCATCTGGGCCACCCGGCAGATGGATTCCTCCACCTCCTTGGCCGCCACCAACATCAGGTCGGCCAGCTCGTCGATGACCACCACGATCTGGGGCATCTTCTCCATTTCCCCGGTCTTGGTGGCGTGGGCATTGTAGCTGGCCAGGTCCCGCACTCCCACCTCGGAGAAGGCCCGGTAGCGCTTCATCATCTCCACCACCGCCCATTGCAGGGCGCCGGCGGCCTTCTTGGGGTCGGTGACCACGGGGATGAGCAGATGAGGGATGCCGTTGTAGATGCCCAGCTCCACCATCTTGGGGTCCACCATGATAAGCCGGACTTCCTCCGGCGTGGCCTTGTACAGCAGGGAGATGATGAGGGAGTTGGTACACACCGACTTGCCCGAGCCGGTGGTACCGGCGATGAGCAGATGGGGCAGCTTGGCGATGTTGCCCACGATGTTGTTGCCCCCGATGTCCTTGCCCACGGCGAAGGACACCTTGGAGGGATTGTCCCGGAACTCCCGGGAATCAATCACCTCGTGGATGTGTACCGGAGAGACCAGCTTGTTGGGTACTTCAATGCCCACCATGGAGATCTTATCCGGAATGGGGGCGATGCGCACTCCGGTGGCCCCCAGGGCCAGGGCGATGTCGTCGGCCAGGTTGGTCAGCTTGTTCAGCCGGACTCCCTGATCCAGTTCCACCTCGTACCGGGTGACCGAGGGTCCCCGGGTGACGTTGGCAATGGCGGCGTCGATGCCGAAGGAGCGGATGGTGTCGGACAGACGGGCCTGATTGGCCCGCAGCTCTCCCGCCACATCGGCCCCGGACAACCCCTCTCCCTCCTTCAGCAGGGAGACGGGAGGATACTGATAGGCCACCGGCCCCTCTTCCAGATTCCGGGCAATATCCTGCGCCACCTCCGCAGCGGCTTGGGCGGTCTCCTCCCGCTTGGCCTTGGCTGTGGACACCGCCGGCTCCCGCTGGATCTCCGGGAGGGGGGCGGGGGGAACCTCCGGCTCCGTCGGGGCGGCGAGAAGTGCCGGGGCGGCGGCCTGCTCCGCCGGGACCTCCGGCGCTGTCTCCGCCGGAGTGGGGGGCGCCTCCTCCTGCTTCTCCACCGTTCCGGCCAATACCTGGTCGGGCGTGGGAACCGAGGGCTTGCGGTTGAAAAAGCGCTCCTTCTTCTCCACCGGCTTGGGTTCCGCCCGCTTGCCCACCAGCGGACCGTCGTCCACCGGAATGTCGATCTGCGGGGTCTCCTGCCGTCTGGATACGGGAGCCGGCTCCGGCTCAGGGGCGGGCCGCCGCCGCGGCTCTCTGGGGCGGGGCTCAGGCAGCTCCTCCTCCTCATACTCCGCCCTGGGCCGGGCGCGGAGCTGGTCCACCAGCTCCACCGGGGAGATGCGGAAGGCCACCAGCAGCATAATCACGGCGATCAGCGCCAGAACAACGCCCGCCCCGATTTTGCTGAACACCGCCGTCAGTCCCAGGGCCAGCACACCGCTGACCACACCGCCGCTGTTCAGCGCCTCTCCCTGACTCCACAGGGTTTTCACCAGTTCCAGGTTCCAGGCGTAGGCCCCCTTAGCCAGGATCAGGTGGAGCAGGCACCCGAAAAGCACCGGGGTAAGCAGGGCGCAGCACACCCGGAAGCGCACCGGCCGGCCCCGGTGGAAGAGCAGAATGCCGCTGGCTGCCAGCAGCATGGGGGGCAGCAGCCAATAGCCGTATCCGATCAGGCCCTTCACCAGTCCGCAGAAAAAGTCAATGAAAATGGCCTGAATGTGAAAGTATCCGAAGGTGGAAAAGATCGCCAGCAGCAGGCAGATCACCGCCCCCACCTCCCGCCGGATCGGCTTGGGTGCGGGCGCTTTTTTGCGGCTGCCGGAGGTGCGGGCAGAAGAGGCGGTTTTCCCCTTTCCGGCGGAGGCGCGCTTCCCGCCTGTTGTTTTTTTCGGTGCTGTGGCCAACTCGATCAAATCCTTTCCAGGGTATTTCTTCGCCGGACAGCCTCAGGCCATGGCCAGCTTGACCACGCCGGCAATCAAGCTGCCCAGACCTACCGCCCAGCAATAATAGGCGAACTTGCCGAACTTGCCCTTGTCGGACAGGCTCTTCACCAGCCGGATGGCAAAGTAGCCCACCACGGCGGCCACCGCCACTCCCACCAGGTACATGGGCAGCTCCTCCACGTTGAAACCGGCGTCCACCGCGTCCTTGACCTCCAGAATGTTGGCCCCCAGAATGGCGGGCAGGGACATGAGGAAGGAAAAGCGCACGGCAAAGGAACGGTCAAAGCCCCGGAGCATCCCCACGGAAATGGTGGTGCCGGAGCGGGACAGGCCGGGAATCACCGCCAGCGCCTGGCCGCAGCCCACGATGAGGGCGTCCACCAGGGTCGCGTTTCTGGCTGTCTTGTGTCCCTTGGCCAGCCGGTCGGAGAAGAACAGGATGAAGCCAGTGGCCAGCAGGGCGCAGGACACCATAATGGAATTGGAAAACAGCTGGTTGATCACATCCTGGAGCAGCACCATCACAAACAGGGGCAGGGTGGCCACAATGATGAGCATCACCATTCGCCGGGCCGGTGGGGGGGCCACACCGGTGTCCCTCTTTCCCGCCAGGGCCGCAATGCCCAGAAAAAACTCCCGAATCATCTCCACAATGTCCCGCCAGTATACCACACACACCGAAATCAGGGTGCCGAAGTGGAGCAGGACGGTAAAGAGCATGTACTTCTCCTCCATGTTCTCCATGCCGAAAAAGGTCTGAAACAGAGCCAGATGGCCGGAGCTGGAGATGGGCAGGAACTCTGCCACGCCCTGGATAATTCCCATGAGAACAGACAACAGATAGGTCAATGTAATTCCCTCCATAACGATAGGTTTGGACATACAGTGTTATCTTATCACAGGCTGCGGAAGATTTCCATCCTTTTCTCTTATGTCAACAGAACTGACCGGTTTACTCCCCCTTCTCTTGACACCTTACCCCATTCCGATATAATGGGACATACCATCATATATTTTATCCTGAGTTTGCCGTAAGGAGGGTGCCAGCGTGGCAAAGCAATCCAACGAAAAAACCAAGGTAGTCATCAAGACCTCCACCCGCATGTCCAAAAAAGGCCCGCTCACCCCGGAGCTGCTGCGCAAGATCGACGCCTACTGGCGGGCGGCCAACTATCTGGCCGCAGGGCAGCTCTACCTGCGGGACAATCCCCTGCTCCGCCAGCCCCTGCGCCCCAGCAATTTAAAGCCCACGCCGGTGGGCCACTGGGGAACGGTGCCGGGGCAGAATTTTATTTATACCCACCTCAACCGGGTCATCACCCGGTACGATTTGAACATGATCTATGTATGCGGCCCCGGACACGGCGGCAGTGCGGTGGTGGCCCAGGCCTATCTGGAGGGGACCTACAGTGAGGTCTACCCCAACGTAAGCCAGGATGAGGAGGGGATGCGCAAGCTCTTCCGGCAGTTCTCCTTCCCCGGCGGTATCGGCAGCCACTGCGCCCCCAACACCCCCGGCTCCATCAACGAGGGCGGGGAGCTGGGCTACTCCCTGGCCCACGCCTTTGGGGCAGTGATGGATAACCCGGACCTGATCGCCGCCTGTGTGGTGGGGGACGGAGAGGCGGAGACCGGGCCGCTGGCCACCGCCTGGCACTCCAACAAGTTTCTGGACCCGGTGGGCGACGGGGCGGTGCTCCCCATTCTTCACCTCAACGGCTACAAAAACGGCACCCCCTCCCTCTTCGCCCGGATCACCACGGAAGAGGTGGAGGACTTCTTCAAGGGCTGCGGATGGACCCCCAGGTTTGTGGAGGGGGAGGACCCGGCCCAGATGCACCAGAAAATGGCCGCCGCCCTGGACTGGGCGGTGCGGGAGATCCTGCGTATCCAGCAGGGCGCCCGGGAGCTGGGGGAGACGGAGCGGCCCCGCTGGCCCATGGTGGTGTTCCGCTCCCCCAAAGGCTGGACCGGACCCATCCAGCCTGACGGAACCTGCCGGACCCATCAGCTGCCCCTGGCAATTGACGAGGCCCATCCGGAGCAGCTGGCGGAACTGGAGACCTGGCTGCGCAGCTACCGGCCGGAGGAGCTTTTTGACGAGACCGGCGCGCCGGTGGCCGCTCTCCGGGGGCTGGCCCCCCAGGGGGACCGGCGCATGGCCGCCAATCCCCACGCCAACGGCGGCTTGCTCCTCCGGGACCTGCGCACCCCCAGCTTCTCCAAATACGCGGTGGAGGTCCCCGCACCCGGAGCGGTGGAGGCGGAGGATATGGCGGAGCTGGCCAACTATGTCCGGGACGTGCTCAAGCTCAACCAAAAGGCCAGAAATTTCCGCGTCTTCGCCCCGGATGAGGCCATGAGCAACAAGCTCCATGCCGCCTTCCAGGTCACCGGGCGCCGCTGGAACGCGGCGGCGCTGCCCACCGACCAGGCCCTCTCTCCCCATGGGCGGATTATGGACGGCATGCTCTCCGAGCACATGTGCCAGGGCTGGCTGGAGGGCTATCTGCTCACTGGCCGGCACGGGTTTCTCAACAGCTATGAGGCTTTTATCCGCATTGTGGACTCCATGGTGAGCCAGCACGCCAAATGGCTGAAGGTGGCGGGCCAGCTCCCCTGGCGGCAGGACATCGCCTCCCTGAACTACGTGCTTTCCTCCAACGTGTGGCAGCAGGACCAAAACGGCTTCACCCATCAGGACCCCGGCTTCCTGGACCATGTGTCCAACAAGAAGGCGGACGTGGTGCGGCTCTATCTGCCCCCGGACGCCAACTGCCTGCTCTCCTGCTTCGACCACTGCATCAAAAGCCGCAACTACATCAACGTTTTGGTCACCTCCAAGCATATGCGTCCCCAGTGGCTCACCATGGAGGAGGCCATCAAGCACTGTACCCACGGCATTGGTATCTGGCAGTGGGCCTCCAATGACCAGGGAGCGGAGCCGGACGCGGTGCTGGCCTGCTGCGGGGAGACTCCAACCCTGGAGACTCTGGCCGCCGTCACCATCCTCCGCCGCTATCTGCCCGAACTGAAGGTAAGGGTCATCAATGTGGTGGACCTGATGAAGCTCCAGCCCCACACCGAGCACCCCCACGGCCTGACCAATGAGGATTACGACGTGCTCTTTACCCGGGACAAGCCCATCATTTTCGCCTTCCACGGCTACCCCTCCCTGGTCCATGAGCTGACCTACCGCCGCCGGAACAAAAATCTCCACGTCCGGGGCTACATTGAGGAGGGAACCATCACCACCCCCTTTGACATGCGGGTGCAGAACTGCATCGACCGGTTCGACCTGGTGATCGACGTGGTCAAGCGCCTGCCTCAGCTGGGCAACCGGGGTGCCTTCCTCATCCAGCTGATGAAGGATAAGCTGGTGGAGCACAACCAGTATATCACCGCCCACGGCTGTGATCTGCCCGAAATCCGGGAGTGGAAGTGGAACGGCGGGGCCGGGATCTGAGGCGCACTTACAGCCGGACCAAGACATTTTCAGGCAAAAGCACCGGGCCTGCCGCGATGCGCGGCAGGCCCGGTGCTTTTGCCTCAGCTTGTCGAAAAAGCCTCGCAGAGTTCGCGCCCGCAGGCGGACAAATCCTGTGTACAGCGGCCTGCATCCTACTCGAAAAAGTGGCTCTGCTACTTTTTCGACAGCCTCTTTCTCCTCAATTCAGCTCAAACATGCCGTGGTAGAGCTGGTAATACTCTCCTTTCTGGGCCAGCAGATCCTCATGGCTGCCCCGCTCCACCACCTGGCCGTGCTCCAACACCAGAATGGCGTCGGCGTTGCGGACGGTGGACAGCCGGTGGGCGATGACAAACACCGTCCGGCCCTCCATCAGCTGGTCCATACCTTTTTCAATCAGCGCCTCGGTACGGGTGTCGATGGAGGAGGTGGCCTCGTCCAAGATGAGAACCGGCGGGTCGGCCACCGCCGCCCGGGCGATGGCCAGCAGCTGCCGCTGACCCTGGGAGAGGTTGGCCCCGTCCGCCGTCACCATGGTGTCGTAGCCCTGGGGCAGGCGGCGGATAAAGGAGTCGGCGTTGGCGATGCGGGCCGCCCGCTCCACCTCCGCCTGGGTGGCGTCCAGCTTGCCGAAGCGGATGTTGTCGGCAATGGTGCCGGTAAAGAGATGGGTGTCCTGGAGCACCATGCCCAGGGAGCGGCGCAGGGCGCTCTTTTTGATGTCCTTCACGTCGATGCCGTCGTAGGTCACCCGCCCCTTCTGTACGTCGTAAAAGCGGTTGATCAGGTTGGTAACGGTGGTCTTTCCCGCCCCGGTGGAACCTACAAAGGCAATCTTCTGCCCCGGCTTGGCGAAGAGACTGACGCCTTTCAAAATGGGGTGTCCGTCGGTATAGCCGAACGCCACGTCCTCAAACCGCACATCACCCCGCAGGAGGGTTCGCGTCCCGTCGGGCCGCTCCCAAACCCAGCCGCCGCCCTCCAGCGCCACCAGATCCACCGTACCCTCATCGGTTTCGGCGGGAAGATCCAGCACCTCAAACACCCGCTCCGCCCCCGCCAGGGCGGCCAGCATGAAGTTGGTCTGCTGGGTAAACTGATTGATGGGCATGGTGCACTGCCGGACAAACACCAGGTAGCTGGCCAGGCTGCCCACGTCGGTCATACCCTTCATGGCCATGATGCCGCCCAGGACGGCTACCAGGGCGTAGTTGATGTAGGACAGGCTCACCACGGCGGGAATCATGGTGGCGGCATAGCCCTGGGCGCCGGTTCCCGCCCGGCGCAGGGCCTCGTTCTTCTCCCGGAAGGCACGCAGAGACTCCCCCTCGTGGTTGAAGACCTTTACCACCTTCTGGCCCCCCATCATCTCCTCGATGTAACCGTCCAGCTCCCCCAGACATGCCTGCTGTTTATTGTAATAGGCCTTGCTCCGCTTCCCGCTGAAACGGACGTAAAGAAACATCACCAGATAGCAGACCACCATCACCAGGCTGAGCCGCCAGTTGAGAATGAACAGCAGGGTCATGGTACCCACCACTTGGATAAAGCTCTGAATCACCATGGCAAAGCTGTTGTTCAGCGCGTCGGAGATGGTGTCTACGTCGTTGGTGAAGTAGCTCATCACCTCGCCGTGGCGGTGGGTGTCAAAAAATTTCAGCGGCAGGGTCTGCAAGTGGGCAAACAGGTCCCGGCGGATGTCGTAGAGCACCTTCTGGGCCGCCTTCACCATGGCCTGGGTGTAGCCGTAGGCGGTGAGCACTCCCACCAGGTAGATCCCCGCGGTGAGGGCCACACCGGCCCGCAGATCGTCCCAGTCCCCGGCGGCCAGACTGTTGACCACCGGGCGGATCATGTAGGTACCCAGCAGGTTGGCGGTGGCGCTGATACTCACCAGCACCGCCACCGCCAACAGCAGCAGCCTGTGCCGCCCCAGGTAGGACAGGAAGGTGCGCAGGGTGTACCGCAGATGCTTAGGCTTCTTGGCACTGAGCTGTCGGGCCGCCATGCTCCTCCCCTCCTTTCATCTGGGACGTATAGATCTCCTGGTAAATGGGATCGGAGGCCAGCAGCTGGGCATGGGTGCCGGCGGCGTGGATTCTGCCATCCTCCAGAATCACAATAAGGTCGGTGTTGATCACCGAGGTCACCCGCTGAGCGATAATCAGCTTGGTCACCCCGGTGAGCTCGGCCAGGGCGGCCCGAATTCCAGCCTCGGTGGCGGTATCCACGGCGGAGGTGGAGTCGTCAAAAATCAGGATCTTGGGCCGCTTCAGCAGGGCGCGGGCAATACACAGCCGCTGCTTCTGGCCGCCGGAGACGTTGACGCCTCCCTGACCCAGATCCGTGTCCAGGCCGTGGGGCATGCTGCGCAGGAACTCCTCTGCCCGGGCCGCCCGGCAGGCCGCCCACAGGGTCTCATCATCGGCGCCGGGGGCGCCCCACTGAAGGTTTTCCCGCACGGTACCGGAGAAAAGCTCGTTTTTTTGGAGCACAATGGACACCGCGTCCCGCAGGACGGTGAGATCGTAATCCCGCACATCCACGCCCCCCACCTTCACGGTACCCTCCGTGGCGTCGTACAGCCGGGGGATGAGCTGTACCAGGGTGGTCTTGGCCGAACCGGTCCCCCCCAGAATACCCACCGTCATCCCCGAGCGGATATGCAGCTCCACTCCGGCCAGGGCGTACTCCCGGGCGTCGGCATGGTACTTGAAGGACACAGTTTCAAAGTCCACGCTGCCGTCGGCCACCTCTTCCACCGGACGGGCCGGAGCGGTCAGGGCGGGTTTTTCCTCCAGCACCTCCACAATGCGGTGGGCGCTGGCCAGAGACCGGGTAAGCAGGAGGAACACATTGGAAATCATCATCAGGGAGTTCATCACCTGGAGCACATAGCTGAGAAATCCGGTGAGTTCCCCCACCAGCAGCTCGCCCCGGAGGATCATGCCCCCGCCGAACCAGAAGATGAGCACCACACTGGTGTACATCACCAGCTGGAAGGCGGGCAGGTTGAGTACCGCGAAGTGGAAGGTCCGCTGGCTGGCGGACAGCAGTTCTCCGTTCACCGTGCGGAATTTCTCCTCCTCGTACTCCCCACGGACAAAAGCCTTCACCGCCCGAATGGCGGTCAGCCCCTCCTGTACCACATTGTTCAGGCCGTCCACCGCCTTCTGGAGGCGGCCGTACATGGGGGCCACCTGCCGCACCACCAGCAGCAGAATCACCGCCAGCACGGGGGCGCACACCACAAACACCAGCGCCAGCCGGGGATTCATCCAGAAGGACAGGCCCAGGCCCATGGCCAGCATCACCGGACTGCGCACCAGGGGCCGCAGGCCGCCGTTGACGGCGTTTTGCAGCACCGTCACGTCGGTGGTCATCCGGGTAACCAGGGAGGCCGTCTCAAACCGGTCCAGGTTGGAAAAGGCATACTCCTGCACCCGTTCAAATTCCGCCTGGCGCACCTGGGCGCCCCAGCCGTAGGACGCCCGGGCGGCAAACCGGGCGTACAGCAGGCCGGTTACCAGGGCCAGCAGGGCGCAGATCCCCATCTGCACGCCCTTATATACGATGTACGCCACATCCTCCCGGGCCACCCCTACGTCGATGAGGTCGGCCATAAACACCGGAATGGTCAGTTCGAACACCGTCTCCACCAGCACCAGCAGTCCGCCGATGAGCAGATCCCTCCGATAGGGTCCCAGATAGCGGAACAGGCACCTCAAATCCCTCATACTCCGGCCTCCCCTTCTCCCTTGAGGTTGCGGTAGGCCCGGAGCAGATACTGGGCAAACTGCGCCCGCTCCTCCGGGGAAAAGCCGGCAAGCATCTTCTCCTCCATTTCGCCGCAGAAGCCCTGCCAGCGCTCATAGACCGCCCGGCCCCGGTCCGTCGCCACAATCCGCTCACACCGGCGGTTGTCCGCGTCCGCCTGACGGCGCACAAAGCCCCCCTTCTCCATGGAGTCCAGCATCCGGGACACCGCCGCCGGATCAATCTCGCAGTAGTCCGCCAGCTGCCGCTGCCGGCTGGCCCCGTTCTGGATCAGGTAATTGAGCACCTTGGGCTGACCCGACCCCAGCCCCAGCTCCCCCAGATGGGGCCGCAGGGCGTTGCGCTGGGCGTGAAAGGCCCGGTAGAGCAGCATGTGAAAGGTGCGCTCCATTCCCTCGCCTCCTTTGATATATCAACAATTGACACGTCAATTATATCCATTTCCCCTCCCTTGTCAAGTGCTTTCCCGACCCGCAGCTTTTCCCCTTGCAAGCGGAGGCGGAACGTGGGATAATGGGAAAAGATAAACTGCACAGGATAAAAAAGGAGGTCCCCCGCCATGGAGTCCACCAAGGCCTATCGCCCGGAAAACCTGCACTACTTAAAAATGCTGGCCCGCCAGTATCCCAACGTACAGGCCGCCAGCACCGAGATCATCAACCTCCAGGCCATCCGCAATCTGCCCAAAGGCACGGAGCACTTCATCTCCGACGTCCACGGGGAGTATGAGGCCTTCCTCCACATCCTCAACTCCGCCTCCGGCGTGGTGCGGGAGAAGCTGGACACGCTGTTTGCCACCACTGTCTCCAAATCCGATCTGGACCAGCTGGCCACCCTGATCTACTACCCCCAGGAGAAACTGGAGGAGATCGAGCGGGAGACCGCCGACATGCGGGAGTGGTACCGCATCACCTTTCACCGGCTCATTGAGATATGCCGACTGGTCAGCTCCAAATACACCCGCTCCAAGGTCCGCAAGGCCATGCCCCCGGAATACGCCTACATCATCGACGAAATGATTCACACCCACTATGAGGACAAGGACAAGCGGGACTATTACGAGAACATCATCTCCACCATCATTGACATTGACCGGGCCTCCAATTTCCTCACCCAGCTGTGTGAGCTTATCAAGCGTCTGGCGGTGGATCACCTCCATCTGGTGGGGGATATCTTTGACCGGGGACCCCGGGCAGACATCATTCTGGACTCCCTGATGGAATACCACAGCGTAGACATTCAGTGGGGCAACCACGACGTGCTGTGGATGGGGGCGGCCTCCGGTTCCCGCACTCTGGTGGCCACGGTGCTGGCCAACTCCCTGCGGTACAACAACCTGGAGGTCATTGAGACCGGCTACGGCATCTCCCTGCGGCCCCTGTCGGTGTTTGCCAACGAGGTGTACAAGGACTGCGACACCCACTGCTTTGAGGTGAAGCTCACCAATGAGGACGCCGCCCACTACACCGAGAAGGACAAGCTGCTCTCCGCACGGATGCACAAGGCCATCACCGTCATCCTCTTCAAACTGGAGGGGCAGAAAATCCTCCGCAACCCCTGCTTCAACATGTCCGACCGGCTGCTGCTGGACAAGATCGACTATGAGAACAAGTGCATCACCATCGGGGAGAAGACCTATCCCCTGGAGGACACCGACTTCCCCACCGTGGACCCCAGGGACCCCTATACCCTGACCGAGGAGGAGAGCGCCCTCATCAATCAGCTCACCGCCTCCTTCCTTCACAGTGAAAAACTCCAGCGCCACGTCCGCTTCCTCTACTCCAAGGGAAGCCTGTACAAAATCTACAACGGCAACCTGCTCTTCCACGGCTGCATCCCCATGGCGGAGGACGGCTCTCTGCTCAGCTTCTCCATCGGCGGCAAGGAGCTGTCTGGCAAGGCCTTTTTGGACTACGCCGACCTGAACGCCCGCCAGGCCTACTACAACAAGCGCGGGACCGAGGAGCGGGAGTTCGGCATGGACTTCCTCTGGTTCCTGTGGGCGGGGCGGAACAGCCCCATCTTCGGCCGGGACCGGATGACCACCTTCGAGCGGCGGCTCATCGCCGACGAGTCCACCTGGACGGAACCCAAAAACGCCTATTACCAGCTGTACAACGACCCGGCGGTGTGCGAGGCCCTGCTGAAGGAGTTCGGCCTGGAGGGTCCCCACTGCCACATCATCAACGGCCATGTGCCGGTGAAGTCCAAGAAGGGGGAGAGCCCCATGAAGGCCGGGGGCAAGCTGTTGGTCATCGACGGCGGGTTCTGCAAGGCCTATCAGAAGACCACCGGCATTGCCGGATATACCCTGATCTACAATTCCGCCTGCTTCCGCCTGGTATCCCATGAACCCTTCGCCGGCCGGGCCAACGCCATTCGGGAAAATCAGGACATCGCCTCCTCCTCGGTGGTGTTCGAGCGGCTGGAGTCCCGGCTGAAAATTGCCAGCACCGATGTGGGCCGCCAGCTCAAGGAACAGATCGACGACCTGACGGCCCTGGTGCAGGCCTTCCGCAGCGGCGAGATTGTGGAGGATCACAAGGACTGAAACGCGCCGGGACCCCGCGGTATGCGGGGTCCCGGCTTTCTGTTGGGTAGGTCAGCCCAGAGCGGAGTCCAGGGCCATCATCACGGTAAAGCCCAGAGCAAAGGTAAGTACCCCCACGTTGGAGTGGGGCGGCTCCGACATCTCGGGAATCAGCTCCTCCACCACCACGTAGAGCATCGCCCCGGCGGCAAAGCTGAGCAGAACAGGCAGCGCCGGCACCAGCAGGCTCGCACCCCACAGGGTCAGAACCGCGGCCACAGGCTCCACCACCCCGGACAGCACGCCCCACAGCAGAGCCTTCCCGCGACGCATGCCCTCCGCCCGCAGGGGCAGAGAAATAATGGCCCCTTCCGGGAAATTCTGGATGGCAATGCCGGCGGCCAATACCAGCGCCCCGCCAAAGGTAACGGCAGTCTCGCCGGAGAGCCAGCCGGCAAACACCACCCCCACCGCCATCCCCTCCGGAATGTTGTGGATGGTCACTGCCAGCACCAGCATGGTGGTTCGGGCCAGGCAGCTTCTGGGTCCCTCCGCCTCCTGACTGCCCAGATGGAGGTGTGGTATCGCGTGGTCCAGCAGCAGCAGGAAGAGCACCCCCGCCCACACTCCTCCGGCGGCGGGGAGAAAGGCCCACCGGCCCAAATGCTCCGACTGGCCGATGGCGGGGAGCAGCAGACTCCACACCGAGGCCGCCGTCATCACCCCCGCTGCAAAGCCGGTGAGTCCCCGCTGCACCTCCCGCCGCAGTCCACCCCGCATCAGCATCACGGTGGCCGCCCCCAGGCTGGTTCCCACCAGCGGGAGCATCAGCCCTGCAAATACAACCCAATCAACTGTCATCCGATCACCTCTATATCAAAAATTAGTTTTTACTAACCGATGTGGAAAAGCCGCGCCCGGCCCCTATGGGTCGGGCGCGGCTCTTATTCTACCGTGTCCTCTGGGGGATGTCAACCGTGGAGCGGCCCTTCAGCAGAATCTGGATATCGCCGCCCACTTGCTGATTGACAGCGCGGGCAATGGCACCCACCAGCAGGGCGGAGACAAAGGTACCCTCCCGCACGCCGGTCAGCCGCTGATAGAGAATCAGGCCCAGCACCGCCGCCGTGGCCGCCATGGTCACATCCACCGCCACCTTGGTCTTGCCGAAATCGGTATGCCAGGTGGTGGAAATGGCCTTTACCGTACACTCTCCGGGCAACATAACCACATCGGCCGCCATTTCCATAAATACACCAAGGCCCAGCACCAGACAGCCCACCAGCAGAAGAGCCGCCTTGGCGGGATAGCTTTGGGGAGAGAGAAAACCCAGCATGGCCATAGACAGGTCAATGAAATAGGAAAAGCCCAGGGACACCGGAATCTGGAGCCAGAAGGCCTTTGGAAACCGCCTCCGGAGAATGACCAGCTGAAGCACAATGAGCAGCAGGCTGTAATACAGTGTAAACATCCCCAGCGTGGGGGCAAAACCGATGCTCAACGTATAGGGAATACTGGAAATGGGAGAGGTTCCCAGATCCCCCTTGGTGATGAGGGCAATACCCAGGGAGTTGACAAACAGCCCCGCAATAAAAAAGACATACCGGCGGACCAGTTCGCGTCTACTCATTGCAAAACCTCCTGGTTCTCCGCCAGAATAAGGCAGACTTGCAGCAGGCCCGCCGACAGGGCGGCGCCCTGCTCCGGCGTCATGGAACGGAGTACCTCTCCCTCCAGCCGCTCCAATGTGGAACGGACCAGCCTTTGCTTTTCCCAGCCCTCCGCCGTCAGATAGACATGCAGCGACCGCCGGTCTCCGTCCCGGCTGCGCCGTTCGATCAGGCCCTTCTCCTCCATCCGCCCCAGCAGACCGGTGAGGGTGGCCGGGTCAATCTGGCACCCGGCGGCAATGTGCTTCTGCATGCTGCCGTCGTGGAGTCCCAGATAGTCCAGCACCTTGGGCTGGCCCGCCGTCAGCCCTGCTGCGCTCAATTCCCCCATCACCGCCCGCTGAAACAGCCCCTGGGCGGCCATCAGGAGATAATGAAAACTTTGATCCATGGTTGCCTCCGCATATAATTTGTATACAAACAGTTTGTAATCAAATTATATACAGAGATTTCATCTTTGTCAATCCCCCTCACAAAGTCTGGACGCGGGTGCACAGCCGCTGCAGCAGGGAGGAATCATGGCTGACGATGAGTAGACCCAATCTGCGGCCCTCCGCCTGCTCCAGCAGCAGCTTCCAGATCTGGGCCTGGGTGATGGGGTCCAGCATGGCGGTCATCTCATCGCACAGCAGGTACCGCACCCCCGGCGTCAGCGCCCGGGCGATGCAGAAGCGCTGGAGTTCTCCTCCGGAGAGTTCGGCGGGGTAGCGGTCCAGCCAGCCGGGCTGGATGTGCAGGGCCTCCAGCAGGCCCGCCTCCACCCCTCCAGCCTCGGACAGGGTATCCCGCAGCCTGAGCAGCGGGTCCACCGCCGTCTCCGGGTGCTGCCAGATCATCTGCACCGGACACAGCCCCCGCCAGCGTCCCAGCGGGCGGCCGTCCAGCAGCACCTCCCCCCTGTCCGGCCGCTCGTAGCCGGCCAGGAGCCTGCACAGGGTGGTCTTGCCCCGTCCGCTGGCGCCGGTCAGCCCCACCCGCTCCCCCGGCTCCAAGGTCAGGGACAGCTTTTCCAGCACCCGCCCTTGTCTGCGGTAGGCAAAGGACAGATTCTTTCCTTCCAGACTCACGGCGTCTTCCCTCCCTCCGGGTGCAGGCAGCGGACCCGGCCTCCCGCCGCCTCAATCAAGGGGATGTCCCCGGCGCAATCCGCCGCCCGGCGGGGACAGCGGGGAGCAAAGGGGCAGCCCGGCCCCTCCTCCCCCGGCCCGGGCTGGGTACCGGAAATGGGAGTGAACCCGTTGCCGGGCAAGGCGTTCCACAGGGCCTGAGTGTAGGGGTGGCGCAGCCGGCCCGCCGGAAAGTCGGCGGCAAAGGCCTCCTCCACTGTCTCCCCGGCGTAAAACACCGCCACCCGGTGGGCGATGGTGAGGGCCAGCTCCAAATCGTGGGTGATAAGCAGCACCCCCGCCCCCTCCTGAGCCAGCTCCCGGAAGTGGCCCAGAATGCGCCCGGCTGCCCTGGCGTCCAGACCGGGAGTGGGCTCGTCAGCGATGAGCAGCTTTGGGGCCTGGAGGGCCGCGGAGGCGATAAGCACCCGCCGGGCCATACCGCCGGACAGCTCAAAGGGATAGCGCTCCTCGGTCTCCCGGCCCAGGCCGTACCGCTCCAGCACCGCCCGGCTCTCCGCCCTGGCCCCGGCGTCCCGCCGGCCCCGCCGGAGCTGGGGACCCACCTGCATCAGCGGGTCCAGATAGGTTACGCCTTGGGGAACCAGGGCAATCTCCCGGCCCCGGAGTCTCGCCGCCCGTTGGGGCGTGAGGGGCTGACCCTGATAGATCAGCTCTCCCTCCATCTGGCTGTTGTAGGGCAGGATGCCCAGGATGCCGTGGGCCAGCAAGCTCTTGCCCGAGCCGCTGGACCCCACCACCGCCACCACCTCTCCGGCGGTCACGGTGAGGGAGAGCCGGCGGATCACCGGCAGCACCCGGCGGCGGGTGCCGCCCTGATACTGGGTAAAGGAAATTGACAGGTCCCTGACCTCCAAAACAGGCTGCATCACACTTCCCTCCTATTCATGGACGCTGGCAGGGTCCAGCAGGCGGCGGAGCTGATCGGCCAGCAGGGCGAAGAGGACCACCACCCCCACCAGGGACAGGCCGGGAAAGACCGCCAGCCACCATTTTCCGGTGGTGAGATAGCCCATGCTCTCCGACAGAATAACCCCGATGGCGGGTTGCTCCGGCGGCAGGCCGAAGCCCAGAAAGGTGACGCTGGCCTCATGGAGAATGGCGTGGGGAAAAAGGAGCACCAGCCCGGTGAGAAACTGGGGCAGCAGGTGGGGCAGCAGGTGCCGCCGGAGGATGGCCCACCGGGACAGCCCCAGCTTCTCCGCCACCTGCACATAGGGCATAGCGCGGACCTGGAGAACCTCTCCTCGCACTACCCGGGCCAGGGAGGTCCAATGGCTCAGGGCCACGCCTGCCACCACTCCGGCAAAGCCCTTGCCGAAGGCCAGAGAGATGAGGATGACCAGCAAAATGTGGGGGATTCCCATCACCAGATCCACAAACCAGGAGAGGGCGCCGTCCACCCACCCGCCCAGCAGGGCGGAGCAGGCCCCCACCAGCAGGGCGATCCCGGCGCTCACCGCGGCGGTGAGCAGGCCGATGCGGATACTCAGGGAGAGGCCCGTCAGGGTGCGCGAGAGCATATCCCGGCCCATCCAGTCGGTACCGAAGAGGAAGGGAACGCAGGGAGGAAGATTTTTCCGGGTAAAGTCGGTGACCATGGCCTGTCCGGCCAGCAGCGTCCCTGCCGCCGTCACGGCGCACAGCAGTCCCAGGGTAAGGACCAGCAGGCACAGGGCCGCCCGCCTGCGGTTGAAGCCGTTCACGCTCTGGCCGCCCCCCTTCTGATCTTGGGGTCCACCACACCGTACAGCAGGTCGGCAATCAGATTGCCGCTGAAGACGATGGCGGCGCTCACCACCGTGATCCCCAGCAGCAGGGGCAGATCGCCCCCCAGTCCGGCGGTGACGGCGGCCTGACCCAGACCCGGATAGGAAAACACCTGCTCCACCAGCACCGAGCCGCCGAAGATCTCGCTGATGACGGCAAATTGCAGGGTGATGGCGGGCAGAGCCACGTTGCGCAGGCCGTGGCGCAGAAGAATGGAGCGGTTCGACTCTCCCCTGGCCCGGGCGAAGAGCACGTAGTCCGACTCCAGCACGTCAATCATCTTTTCCCGGGTGTGGAGGGCGATGCCGGGCATCCCCGTCATGCTCAGGGTGAGGGCGGGAAGTACGGCGTGATACAGCCGGTCCCCCAGGGTGACGCTGGCGGCGTCCACCCCGATGGGAACCGCCAGACCGCTGGGCAGCACCTTCAGCCACACCGCAAATATCATCAGCAGCACCAGCGCCAGCCAGAAGGCCGGCGTGCTGGAGAGCAGCAGACACCAGCCCCGGATCAGCTTATCCACCGCCCTGCCCCGGCGGGCGCCCGCCAACACCCCCAAAGTCAGGCCCAACAGCCCGGAGAGCACCCAGGCGGCGGCCATCAGCCACAGGGAGTTTTGCAGCCGCTGGCCGATCACCTGAGTCACCGGCTGGCGGTAGAGAAGGGAGACGCCCAGATCGCCCCGGATCACGTCCCCCAACCAGCCCAGATAGCGCCGGAGGGGCGGCTCGTTCACCCCCCAGTACTCCTCCAGCCGGGCAATCTGCTCCTGGCTCATGGTCCCCAGGGCGGCCTGGCCCACGTTGGTTTGCAGCGGGTCCAGGGGAGATGCGGACATGAGCAGAAAGGCCGCCAGACTGACGCCCAGCAGCAGCAGCGCCATACGGAAGAACTTTTTGCCTGTAAAGAGCAGGCGGTGTTTCAAGGAGATTCCTTCTTTCCGGTTGGATATCAGGTCCAGCTCCACTGGTCCACATTGTTGACGATGGACCAGCCGTGGCCATGGGGGTGGATTTTCTGCTGGGCCACCTGGAGGCCCGCCCGTACCCAGTACAGATGGTCCACATTCACCAGCCACACCCAGGGGATGTCCCCGTCCTGGGTGACACCGGCGGTGCCGTCCCACTGGGCCTTCTGCCACAGTGCGTAGGATTGTTCCAAATCGGTACAGGCCAGGGCCTGGTCCATCCATTCGTCCACGGCGGCATTGGCGTAGGGGGAGTACCGGGCGGAGCCGGTATCCTCCTCCGTGTGGTAGAGGTTATACAGCTCCATGGGGGTGTGGGCGCCCCAGCCCCAGATCAGCGGCTGAGTCAGCGCCCGGTCATAGGCGGTGTCCCAGCCCACCCCCTCTATGGTGCAGGAGATGCCCAGCTCCCCCAGTTGGTTGCCGAAGTCGGCGCACAAGGCCTGGCGCACGGAGTCTCCGGTGGGATAGAGCAGATTCAGCTCCGCCCTCTCCCCGTCCTTTTCCCGGACCCCGTCGGCCCCCAGCACCCACCCAGCCTGCTCCAGCAGCGCGGCGGCAGCGGCGGGGTCATAGGCTACCTCCGAGGCTTCGCTGTACCAGGGCAGGCCGTCGCACACGCTGTAGGCCGGAGTGCCGTAGCCGCTTAGAACATGGTCAATCATCTCCTGCCGGTCAATCCCGATGTTGATGGCCCGGCGCACCAGCACATCCCCGGTGAGGGCGCCCTGGATGACCGGCAGGTTGAAGCCCCGGTTGTCCACGCTGGTATAGGCGGCCAGAACGTACCCGGCGGGGTCCTGTTCGGAATAGGTGGCGGAGGTGTAGGCCACATCCGCCTGGCCCGCCTGGACCGCCAGGAAGGCGGCGTCCTCCTCCAGGAAGAGAATGGTCACCTGCTTCATCTGAGGGGCCTGGCCGTAGTAGTCCGGGTTGGCCGCCAGAATCACCTGCTGGCCCCGGTCCCACTGCTTGAGGAGGTAGCGTCCGGAGCCGATGGGATTCTGGCCGTAAGTGGCGGGGTCATAGGCGTGCTCGGGGACAATGCCCACATTGGCCATGGTGTAGGGCCAGATGGAAAAGGGGGTTGCCATATGAAAGATTACGGTGGTGTCATCGACAGCCTCAGCGTAATCCAGCATGGTGAAGTCGTTCACCGAGCTGGCCTCCTTGACGGTGTTGTACGTAAAGGCCACGTCGGCGGCGGTCAGGGGAACACCGTCGGTGAACACCACGTCGTCCCGGATGGTTACCGTCCAGGTCAGGCCGTCCTGGCTGGCCGTCACCCCGGTGGCTAAATCGTAGCCGATGGTCAAATCGGCGTTGGTCACCGTCAGGGTGGACTGGATCAGAGGCTCGTGGACATGCTCCCCCGCCCCCCAGCCGTAGGCTGGGTCAAAGCCCGCCTCCGGTTCGGAGGTGGTGGGCATGGCGATGACCACCTGATCCTTCCCCACTCCGCCCTCCTGCTCCTGCGCAGGTCCGCCGCCGCAGCCGGACAGCGGGCCAAGGGCAACCAGAGCGGCCAGGCTCAGCGAAAAAAAACGTCTCACAGCAGCTCCTTTCACAGGCTCTTGTTCACTTCATGGAGTACAGTCTGGATGGGCAGGCCGTTGGCCCTGGCCAGGGCGGCCACCGACTCGTACTCAGGGGTTACCCGGTTCACGCCGAAGCCGCTGGCGGTTTTCATCTGTACCGTACCCCAGGGGGTCTCCGCCGTCCGGGCGCCGGGGGTGAGAAAATACTTGCCGCACCGGCGCACCCGCAGGCCGTTGGTGGTGGTCTGCGCCAGCACTGCCCGGGCCAGCTCTCCCTCCTTCTCCACCTCACACAGCACAGTGAGCAGGTGGCCGGAACGGCCCTTCTTCATGGTGCCTGGAATGGTGTACACATCCAGGGCGCCCAGTTCCAGCAGACGGGCGGCGGCAAAGGCCAGGGCCTCCGGAGTCATGTCGTCGATGTTGCACACCAGCTCACTGATCCGGCCGTTGGCTTCGCCCTCCTCCTCTCCCAGGAAAGCCCGAACACAGTTGGCCCGGCCGGCAAACACCTTGCTGCCCACCCCGCAGCCCACTGCCCCCGCCGCCATGGAGGGCATGGGGCCGAAGGACTGGGCAAAGTGGGTGAGCAGCGCCGCCCCGGTGGGCGTACACAGCTCCCCCATCACCTCCCCGCCGTATACCGGCACGCCAGCCAACAGATTGGCGGTGGCAGGGGCAGGCACCGGCATGATCCCGTGGGCGCAGCGCACTGTTCCGCTGCCCACGTGGACGGGTGAAACCACCACCCGGTCCGGCCGGAGCAGATACATGGCATAGCACACCCCCGTCACATCCGCCACCGCGTCCAGCGCCCCCACCTCATGGTAGTGGACTTCACCCACCGGACAGCCGTGGGCCTTGGCCTCCGCCCGGGCAATGGCGTCGTATACCCCACGGGCATTGGCCCGCACCTCCTCCGGCAGCGGCAGGGTATCAATCAGTCCGCCAATCTGACCGGGAGTGGCATGGTGGTGGGGATGCTGGTGATCATGGGGGTGTTCATGATCGTGAGGATGTTCATGGCCATGGGGGTGTTCATGATCGTGGGGATGTTCATGATCGTGGGAGTGTTCATGGCCGTGTTCGTGCTCCAGTTCCTCAAGGCCGTGGACGCTCACCCGCATATGAGTACCTGCGATACCGCCGGAGGCACCCCGTTCCGCCTCCACCCTCACCCCGGGCAGGCCCAGGCCGTTCATGGTGTCCAGAAAACCCTGCTTGTCCTCCAGTAGTTCATACAAAGCGGCCAGGAGCATGTCCCCCGCCGCGCCCATATGGCATTCGATGTAAAGTGTTTTCACTGTAACCCCTCCATTTGGTTGATCATACTGGCCAGATAGCCGGCGCCGAACCCGTTGTCGATGTTGACCACACTGCACCCGGAGGCGCAGGAATTGAGCATGGCCAGCAGGGCGGACAGGCCGCCGAAGCTGGCTCCGTAGCCCACGCTGGTGGGGACCGCAACCACCGGACAGTCCACCAGGCCCCCGATAACCGAGGCCAGCGCCCCCTCCATGCCTGCCACAGCCACCACGCACCGGGCGCTCATCAAAGGTTCCAGGTTGCTCAGCAGCCGGTGCAGTCCCGCCACCCCCACGTCATACAGGCGGGTGACTTTGTTCCCCATCACCTGGGCGGTGAGGGCGGCCTCCTCCGCCACCGGCATGTCGCTGGTACCGCCGGTGGCCACCACAATGTGGCCCAGCTCCGTCCGCTCCCCAGGGAAGGCGATACCCAGCCTGGGGATGGGCCGGTAGTCCAGGGGGACCGACTGCTCCACCACCTGGGCGGCCTCCTCCCCCATGCGGGTGATGAGGATGTTTTTGCATCCCCGCGCCCCCATGGCGGCGGCAATCCCCGCGATCTGTTCCGCCGTCTTGCCCGCGCCGTAAATGACCTCCGCCGCCCCTTGGCGCACCGTGCGGTGAAAGTCCACTTTGGCATAGCCCAGGTCCTCAAAGGGCTGTCGTTTCAGCTCCAGCAGAGCCTGCTCCGGTGTGGTCGTCCCCCGCTGCACCCCCCGGAGCAGCTCCAGAATCTCATGCTTGTTGTCCATCTCGCTACCTCCCCTGTAGATCCAGCAGTACGGCGGAAAAGTCCGCCGCCAGCCCCCGGGTGATCTCCTGGTTCAGCCGGGCGGCCCGCTCCAGTTGGTCCGCCGGCACCTGGACCCGGGCGGCGTCCCCCAGCAGGCGCAGCCGGAAGTCGGTAAAGCCCAGCCGGAACAGGACCTCCTCCCCCCGCTCCACCCTGGCCAGAGTCTCCGCCGTAATGGCCGTGCCGGTGGGAACCCGAGTGGCCAAACAGGCATAGGCCGGCTTGTCCCAAGTAAACAGCCCTGCCTGCCGGGACAGCTGCCGCACCTGGTCTTTGGTCAGGCCGCACTCCCGCAGAGGGGAGCGCACCTCCAACTCCCGGAGGGCCTGCATCCCCGGTCGGTCTCCGGCGTCGTCGGAGGCGTTGGTGCCGTCCAGCAGCACCGTGTATCCATCCGCTTCCGCCGCTTGCCGCAGAGCGCTAAACAGCGTCCGCTTGCAGTAGTAGCAGCGTCCGGGTCCATTGGCCGCCGCCTCCGGCACCGCCAGTACATCCACCTCCACCACCTTCAGGGGGACCTCCAGCTCCGCCGCCAGCCGCCGGGCATCCGCCAGCTCAAAGGCAGGCTGGAAGGCCGTATGCACATAGTAGGCCCCCACCTCCCGGCCGTACTGCCGGGCCGCCCACAGCACCAGAGCGGAGTCGGCCCCGCCGGAGAAGGCCACCGCCGCCTTGGAATTGCGGACAAAAAATTCCTCTAACGTCATCGCGCCGCTCCTTTGCAAAAAAAGAAGGCATACCAAAATCCGGTATGCCTTCTGGCATCACACCCGCCGTTCCAGACGGATACAAGCAACAATCACATTTTAAATTTCTGCCGCGGGATCTTCAGATCCCCTTCCCAGCTTCAGCTGAGAGCTTTATTATACCAGCTTCTCCCCGCCCTGGCAAGTGCTGTTTTTCCCCTAAAAGCAGTTGCAAAGCAGGACGGGTTTCGCTATCATAGAATACACAACCACCAAAAAAGGAGGGGCCGTTCCTTGCATGTAACCTACGACATGGTGCGCCAGTCGGAAGAGATCCGCACCTATATCACCCAGGCCGACCAGTCTCTCTCCGCTCTGGGCTTTACCGAGCACAGCTTTCCCCACGTCACCCGCTGCGCCCAGTTGGCCGCCCACATTCTGGAGCAGCTGGGGTACAGCGCGCAGGAGCAGGAGCTGGCCCGCATCGCCGGCTTTATGCACGACATCGGCAACGTGGTCAACCGCCACGACCACGCCGAAACCGGCGCGGTGATGGCCTTCCGCATCCTGGACAAGATGGGCATGGAACCAGCGGGGGTGGCCGCTGTCATCACCGCTATCGGACACCATGACGACCCCACCGCCTTCCCGGTCAACCCGGTGGCCGCCGCCCTCATTCTGGCCGACAAGACCGATGTACGCCGCAGCCGGGTACGCAACAAGGACCACAAGAGCTTCGACATCCACGACCGGGTGAATTTCGCCGCCGAGCGCTCCCAGCTCACCCTGGACCCGGACGCCCGCACCATCACCCTCTCCCTGTCCATCAATACCGAGTTTTGCGCCGTGATGGACTACTTCGAAATTTTTCTGGAGCGGATGCTCCTGTGCCGCCGGGCCGCCGCCCACCTAAAGCTCACCTTCAAGCTGGACATCAACGGTCTGGCCCTTCTATAAAAAGCGAGTGTCCCCCGGCAAACTCCCAATACACAGCACAACCCCCCGGCCATCCAACGTGACCGGGGGGTTACTTTTCGACCTGGGGTTCAATCACTTTTGCTACCTCTTACTTTCTGCAGATTTACCGCGCTTTGGTTGAGATTCCTTGAAATTTCCACGGTTCTCTTGTTTCTCACAACGCCTTGGCACTGGATTCCGTCTTCAGCAAACTTCGCGTCAGAGGTTTTCCTTTGGTGCGCTTCTCTTCAATGAATCGGTTGGGAATACGTGGGAAACTGGAACTTCAGGTTTCTCCGACCGCCGCGATCCGGTATATAAAAAAGAAGGAGATCGAGGTTTGAAATCTGCTTGCCCAATATGAGATTTAACTCATTGTCTTTTGAAAGGTTCCTGAATGATTCTTTCATTTGAACTGAGCCACTGGCTGTTTCCTGAAAAGATGCAACCGGTCTGCCTTTCACAAGAGATGAACTCCATTCTCTCATTTGGGAGCTCAGATTTCTTAGTACATCGGGGACACCTCTTTCTCTTTCTTTCTGGCTATATTGTACTACCTTGCTCCTGGTTTGTCAATACCTTTTTGTATGAATTTACTTATTTTTTCTTCCTATCCCTTTTTGTTTATTGCTCTTGCTCTTTGGCCGGATTTGGTATAAAATAAAAAAAGCGGGGCTTTTTTCTCCCCAATTCCGGTAAAAGGAGGCTGCTTATGAGCGATTGTCTGTTCTGCAAGATTGCATCGGGTGAAATCCCGTCCAGCAAGGTTTATGAGGATGATTTAGTCTATGCCTTTTTGGACATCGATCCCCAGGCGCCCACCCATTTTTTGGTGATTCCAAAGGCCCACATCGGCTCCTGCGGGGAGATTACCCCGGAGAATTCCGCGGTGGTGGCCCATGCCTTTGAGATCATCTCCCAGGTGACCCGTCAGATGGGCATCACTGATTTCCGGGTGGTTTCCAATTGCGGTCCTCAGGCGGGGCAGAGCGTCCCCCACCTCCATTTCCACGTCCTGGCCGGGCGGGATATGACCTGGCCTCCCGGCTGATGAACAAGCGCGGCTTCTCCATCCGGCCCCTCCCATGCCTGGCTTGGGGAGGGGCCTGGGTTTGTCTGTCCGGCCTTGTCCTGGTGCGGCTGTGGGCGCTGCTCTACGGCCGCGTCCCCAGCCTGGCCATTCCGGCTCTGGCTGCCCTTTTGACCGGGGCGGCGCTACTGGCCGGTCGGCGTCTGGGGGTGGTACGCCGGTTTCTCCTCCCCTTTGGTCCCACCTGGAAAACCGCCCTGCCGGCCGGGGCCGCCTTTGCCGCCGGCCTGATGCTGGACACCAGCTATCAGCTGTTTTCCGTGGGGGACATGGCCATTGGGCATCTCCCCTTCCGCCTGCTGTGCGGCGCGGGCAGCGGACTGTTTCTGGCCTGCGCGGTTCTGGCGCTGATACAGGCGGGCAGGTCCTTCGGCAGGTTGTCCATGCCGCGGGGAACCGTTTTCTTGACCATCGCGCTGGTGGTCAACATCGTCACCGCCCTCTACTGCACCGGCAGTGCCACGGTGTATTACTGGGATACCAATATCTACTGGAGTTCCAGCACCATGCTGGCGGAGCAGAGCCTGGGCCTGGCCCAGCTGCGGCTGGTGGCGGAGAGCGTCATCACCCAGGAGTACAACTATCTGCTCTCTTTCCCGCTCTCCCTGGTGATGCGGGTACTGGGAACCAACCGCTACGTCTTCCTCTTCGCCGCGGTCAACCTGTATGTTCTGCCCACTCTGCTGGGTATGCTGGTGCTGGGCGGACGGACCCGCCAGGGCGGGATTCTCCTGTGCTGCGCCACCCCCATGCTGCTTTACACCGCCCTCACCGGCTTTGTAGATGTGGCCGCCGCCGGGGCGGGAATCTGGGCCTTTCTCCTCTATACGGACGAGTCCCGGCCCCAGACCGCCCGGGGCATCCTTGCCGGCGGTCTGCTCACCCTGGTCTTTCTGCTCCGGCGGTACTTCTTCTTTTTTACCGTCTCCTTCGGTCTGGCGGCTCTGCTGGCCCTTGCGGTCCGGCGCAGCCAGTGGAAGTCCTTTCTCGCCCTGGCGGTGACGGGGCTGGGGTTCAGTCTCTTCTTCGGCCAGAGCTTTGTGGTGAGTCAGGTGCTCTCCGCCAACTATGCCGACACCTACTCCGCCTATAACCAGGGCCGGTGGATTGATCTGGTGATGCTGTGCCGTTACTACGGCTATGTGCTGCTGGCCGCCGCCCTGGTGTGCGTCATCTGTCTGCTGCTCCGGCCCAAAAGCCGGTACGGCGCCCTGCTCTGCCTGTGTCAGCCGGTGCTGTGCCTGTTCCTCTTCACCCGCATCCAGTCCCACGGGCAGCAGCACCTGCTGCTCTACCTGCCCGCCTTCTGCTATGCCCTGGCGGGGGGCGCGGAGCTGCTGCCCCAAAGGGCGGCGGTGAGGTGGGTCCCCTGGGCGCTGGCTCTGAGCGCACTGGTCAGTTCCCTGCTGCCCCGTCCACAGCCTTCCCATCCCTCGGAAATCGCGGTACCAGACCCCCTGCCCGCCTTCACCTATGTCCCCGGCCAGCGCACTGATTTGGCCCAGCTGGTGGCCCTGCGGGTGTATGTGGACAGCCTGTCGGCGGAGGAACAGAAGACGGCGGCGGTGATCGCCTCCTCCTTTACCTTTAATTCCAGCATCTATGACAATACCCTGCGTTCTCTGAATATTCCCTCCTCCGGCGGACCCGCCACTTCCCTGCTCTACTTCGCCACGGTGGACAAGCGGGACGGATTCTCCTGGTCCTGCCTTACCGCCGACTACCTCATCGTGGCCGACCCGGTGCAGACCCATCTGGGGGCGGACAACCAGCACATCCTCACCGTGCTGGCCCAGCCGGTGCTGGACGGTACGGGGATCGGCACCGCCTACAGGCGGCTGGAGACATCCTTCCCTCTGGAGGACGGGGTCACCGTTTACGTCTATAAGCGGACCCGGGATCTCACCCAGGCGGAATACCAGGATATCTCCCTCACCCTCACCGCCCTCTATCCGGACTACGCCGACCTCTACGCGGTACCCGCCGGACTGTTTTCCTGAGCAGAAGCAGCAGCGCCCATCCCAAACGGGACGGGCGCTGCTGCTTCGTTCAGCCGCCGAAGAGTACCAGCAGCAGGCCGTAGACCACGCTGGCGGAAATGCCATACACCAGCACCGGACCGGCGATGACAAACAGCTTGGCGCCCACCCCCATCACCAGGCCCTCGCTGCGGAACTCCAGGGCGGGGGACACCACCGCGTTGGCAAAGCCGGTGATGGGTACCAGGGTACCCGCCCCGGCGTGCTTGGCCAGCCTGTCAAACCAACCCAGTCCGGTGAACAGGGCGGACAGAAAGATCAGCGTCACCGACACGGCGGTACCAGCCTGATCCCGGTCCAGCCCCCAGCCCAGGTACAGATTCAGCAGACCCTGGCCCAGGGTGGAGATGGCGCCTCCCACCAGAAAGGCCCACAGCAGGTTTTTCCCCATGGGGGACGGCCTGGCCTTGGCATCCACCAGGCGCTGATATTCTTCATTGGTCATGCTTCCGCCTCCTTTTACCCACAGCTTTCCCAGTTTGGGAAAAGCTATGCAGCGGCGGTCAGCCCAGCCGGTCCCGCAGAACCTGATTCACCATCGCCGGGGAGGCCTGCCCTTTCAGCCGGCGCATCACCTGGCCCACCAAAAAGCCGAAGGCCTTCTCCTTGCCCGCCTTGTAGTCCGCCACGGATTTTTCGTTGGCGGCGAGCACCTGCTCCACCGCCTCCGCCACCAGTCCGGCATCGGAGACCTGCTCCAGCCCGTGCGCCGCCACGTAGGCGTCCACATCGCCATCGGTCTCAAACACCGCCTCAAAGACCTTGACGGCGGTGTTGCGGTTGAGCTTTCCCGCCTCCACCAGGGCGATAAGCCGGGCCAGGGTGGGCGGAGTGAGGGCCATGTCCCCGGCCTCCAGGCCGTGGGCGGAGAGTTGGCCCAGCACCTGGCCCATAATCCAGTTGGCCCCCTGTTTGGGCTTGGTCCCCAGGCTCACCAGCGCCTCAAAAAAGTCCGCCAGGGGCTTTTGGGAGGTAATCATCTTGGCGTCATAGGCGGGCAGGCCCCACTGGGTCTGGTACCGGACCCGCTTGGCCTCCGCCAGCTCGGGCAGGGCGGCCCGCAGCCGGTCCAGATATGCTCCGCTCAACTCCACCGGGGGCAGATCCGGGTCGGGAAAGTAGCGGTAATCCTGGGCGTTCTCCTTGGAGCGCATGGCGTAGGTGGCGTCCTTGTTCTCATCCCACCGGCGGGTCTGCTGTACTACCGGCTTTCCCTCCTCCAGCAGCTCGATCTGCCGCCGGGCCTCGTAGACGATGGCCCGGGAGATGGCCTTGAAGGAATTGAGGTTCTTCATCTCCGTGCGGACGCCCAGCTGCGCCGAACCCGCCGGGCGCACCGACAGGTTTACGTCGCACCGCAGGGAACCCTCCTGCATCTTGCAGTCGGACACCCCCAGGTATTGCAGGGTCTCCTTCAGCTTTTCCAGGTAGGCGATGACCTCCTCGGCGCAGCGAAAATCCGGCTCGGTGACGATCTCGATGAGGGGGACTCCGCAGCGGTTGTAGTCGGCCAGGGTCTGATCCAGCCAGGGGTCGTGGACCAGCTTGCCCGCGTCCTCCTCCATGTGCAGCTCATGGATGCGGATGGTTTTGCCTTCGCCGATGTCCACCCGCCCGTTCCGGGCGATGGGCAGATAGAGCTGGGAGATCTGATAGGCCTTGGGCAGATCGGGATAGAAATAGTTCTTCCGGTCAAACCGGCTGTGGGGGGTGATGGCGCAGTTCAGCGCCAGTCCGGCGGTAACCGCCAGCTCCACCACCTTCTGGTTGAGTACCGGCAGGGTGCCGGGCATGCCCATGCACACCGGGCAGCAGTGGGTGTTGGGCGCGCCGCCGAATTCCGTGGTGCAGGAGCAGAAGATTTTTGTTTTTGTGGCCAGCTCCACGTGGGTCTCCAGGCCGATCACGGTTTCCCAGGTCATTTAAATCCCCCCTTCCGCCGCGGCGGGCGCATACTGTCCGCCCGGATGGCGGCGATGCCAGTCGGTCTCCAGTTGGAAGGCGTGGGCGGCGTTCAGCACCTCCCCGTCCCCCAGGGGCGGTCCGATGAGCTGGGCGCCGATGGGCAGTCCCTGGGGATCAAAGCCGCAGGGCATGGACAGGGCGGGCAGCCCCGCCAGATTCACCGACACGGTGTAGATATCGCTCAGGTACATTTTCAGCGGATCGCTGAGGCTCTCCCCCAGCCGGGGGGCGGTGGAGGGCGTTACGGGGGTGAGCAGAAGGTCGTACCGCGCAAACGCCCGGTCAAAAGCCGCCTTGATTACCGCCTTGGCCTGAAGGGCCTTTTTGTAGTAGGCATCGTAGTAGCCGGAGGAGAGCACGAAGGTACCCAGCAAAATCCGCCGCTTCACCTCGGTACCGAAGCCCTGGGTGCGGGTGCTGGTGTACAGCTCTCCCAGATCCCCATAGGACTCCGCCCGCCAGCCGTATTTCACCCCGTCAAACCGGGACAGGTTGGAGGATGCCTCGGCGCAGGCGATGATATAATAGGCCGGCACCACATATTTCATCACCGGCAGGTGAAACTCCTCCACCTCCGCCCCCCGCGCCCGAAGCACATCGGCGGCGGCCAGCACGGCAGAGGCCACCGGGCGGTCCAGACCGTCTCCAAAGCAGTCGGCGGGCAGACCGATCCGCTTCCCTCGGAGCTCGCCGGTAAGGCCGGCCAGCAGGCCGTCCGCCGGACGATCCAGGCTGGTGGAATCCCGAGCGTCCCGCCCTATCATTACGTCCAGTACGGCGGCGCAGTCGGCGGCGGAGCGGGCGATGGGACCTATCTGGTCCAGGGAGGAGGCGTAGGCCACAAGGCCGTACCGGGACACAGTACCGTAGGTGGGCTTCATTCCGGTGACCCCGCAGTAGGCGGCGGGCTGGCGGATGGAGCCGCCGGTATCCGATCCGACGGCGTACCACACCCCTCCGGCTGCCACCGCCGCCGCCGCCCCGCCGGAGGAGCCGCCCGCTACCCGGGTCAGATCCCAGGGGTTGCGTACCGGTCCGAAGCAGGAGGTCTCGGAGGTGGAGCCCATGGCGAACTCGTCCATGTTCAGCTTGCCCAGGCTCACCGCCCCGGCGGCGGCGAGCCGCTCCACCACTGTGGCGTCATAGCAGGGGATGAAATTCTCCAGGATCCGGCTGGCACAGGTGGTGCGGACCCCTTTGGTGCAGATGTTGTCTTTATAGGCCATGGGAACCCCCGCCAGGGGGGAGTCCCCCGCTTTCTGGGGAGTTTGGGGATCGGTAACGGTGAGAAAGGCGTTGCAGCTCCGCTGAATCCAGGCAATCCGGGCCTGGGCGGCCTGCACCGCCGCCGCCCGGGTCACTGAGCCGGAGCCAAGCGCCTCCCCCAGTTCCAGGGCTGTCAGCTTCCACAGTTCCATGCTTTTCACCTCATTCCACCGCTTTTGGGACCAGGAAGGCCCCCTCCTTGGACGCCGGCGCGTTGGCCAGCAGCTCTTCCCCATCCTGAGAAGGGGCGGTCTGGTCGGGCCGGGTGACGTTTTTCAGGGGGAAGACGTGGCTCATGGGCTCCACCCCGGCGGTGTCCAGGCCGTCCAGTACGTCCATATAGGCCACAATACCCTCCAGTTCCGTCGTCATGGCCCGTTTCTCCTCCGGCGGCAGCCGGAGTCGGGAGAGCTGGGAGATATAGTCCACCAATGCTTCGGTAATTTTCATTTTTCTTCCTCCTTATGGCTCCAGCCGGGTGCGGTCTCTGGGAAACAGGCAGGCCCGGCGGATGTTGTCCAGCCCGCACAGCTGCATGGTCAGCCGCTCCAGCCCGATACCCAGACCCCCGTGGGGGGGCATACCGTATTTGTGAATCATCAGATAGCTCTCAAATTCCGCCGGGTCCATGCCCAGCCGCTCCATTTTGGCCACCTGGGCGGCATAGTCGTGGATGCGCTGGCCGCCGGTGGTCACCTCCATGCCCCGGAACAACAGGTCGAAGGACAAGGTGAACCTGGGGTCCTCCGGGTCGTCCATGGCGTAGAAGGGCCGCTTTTTGCTGGGATAGTGGGTGACAAACACAAACTCGCTCCCCCACCGCTCCCTGACATACCGGCCGATGGCCTGCTCCTCCTCCGGCTCCAGATCGTAGGGGTCCCGGATGGAGTATCCGTACTGCTCCGCCGCCATAGCCTTGATTTCGTCAAAGCGGACGGCGGGAATTTTGTCCGCCCGGGGCAGCTCCACCCCAAGCAGGTCCAGCTCGGCGGCGTATTCCCGTCTCAGCAGTCCCATCAGATTTTGGAGAAAGCCCTGCTCCATCTCCATCACGTCGGTGAAGGATTGGATATAGCCCATCTCAAAGTCCAGGGAGGTGTACTCGTTCAGATGGCGGGGGGTGGCGTGCTTTTCCGCCCGGAACACCGGACCCACCTCGTACACCCGCTCGAAGGCCCCCACCATGGTCTGTTTGTAAAACTGGGGGGACTGGGCCAGAAAGGCCTTTTTCCCAAAGTAGTCCAGGCGGAAGATGTTGGCGCCCCCCTCCGCCCCGGCGTGTACGATTTTGGGGGTGTGGATTTCGGTAAAGCCCTCCGCCTGGAGATAGTCCCGGAAGGCCCGGCAGATGGCGGCTTGGAGCCGAAACACCGCCTGCTGCCGGGGGGTCCGCAGCACCACCGGCCGTAGCGCCAGCTCGGTGTCCAGGTGCAGTTCCAGCTTTGGCCTGGACAGCGGCACCGGAGCGGGGGCTGCGGGGCGGGAGAGCACGGTAACGGCCGCGTCGGCCAGTTCCCGCCCCCCGGGCGCCCGCGGTTCAGCCCGCCAGTGGCCAGCGGCAGACACGGCGCAGCCCTCGGCGGCGCCGTCCAGCGCCTCCCGGCGGGTACACACACACTGGACCAGTCCAGAGCGGGTGCGCAGGGTGAAAAAGGTGATGCCTCCCATATCCCGCAGGGCGTGTACCGCCCCGTGCAGGGTGACGGCCTGGTTATTCCGGCCCCCCACCCGCACGCTTTTCTGCTTGGTCAAGAATACCATACCGTTCACAACCTTTCCGAGTAAAATAAAAAATCCCGAAGCCGTACAATACGACTTCGGGACGGAACAAACTCCGCGGTACCACCCAAAATTGCGCCGTCGTGTGCAACGCGCGCCACTCGGAGCCCCTAACGCAGGCGGGACGGGCGGACCTACCTCCCGGGCGGGACTCGGGCCGCCGGCTCAAACGTGTTGCGCCGTCCCATCCTGCCGAACCGGGCTCTCAGTCGGTGACCCGGATTCTCTGGCGGCTCTCACGGGGGGCGGTCGTTCTCATTGCCTTTGATGTGGGTAGTATATGCGCTTTCCCGTCAAATTGCAACTGTCAATTTTGACAGAATCCCCGCATTGTATCCTGGGGCCGCCTATGGTACAATGTCAAAAAAGGGCAAACAGGCGGTGAACACGATGAGAGATTGGGATGCGCTGTACAGCGCGTGCATGAACTGCAAAAACTGCGCCCTGGCGGACACCAGACACCATGTGGTCTTCGGCGAGGGGGCCAGGGATGCGGAGGTCATGTTCATCGGGGAGGGTCCCGGCGAGCAGGAGGACCTGACCGGCCGCCCCTTTGTGGGCCGGGCGGGCCAGCTGCTGGACAACATGCTCACCATGATCGACCTGAAGCGGGAGCGGGTATTCATCGGCAACATTGTCAAATGCCGCCCGCCGGGAAACCGGGACCCGCTGAATATCGAACAGGAGGCCTGCATCGGCTACCTGCGCAATCAGGTGGCCCTGATCCGGCCCAAAATCATCGTCTGCCTGGGCCGCATCGCCGCCCTCAAGCTGATGCGGGAGGACTTTAAAATCACCCGGGAGCACGGCCAGTGGATGGAAAAGGCGGGGGTGTGGATGATGGCCACCTACCACCCCTCCGCCCTGCTTCGGGATCCGTCCAAGCGGCCCGACGCCTTCGTGGACTTGAAAATCCTCCAGCGTAAAATCCGGGAGTGCTGCACCCACACCTATCCGGGCTGAACCGTTCTTCCCCCTCAGATCTCTGGCCCCACCACCACGTCACCCCTGGGAACCTTGGACCAGGAGAAGGCCGCTGCCAGCGCCGCCGGTTCCACCGGCTCCGGCCGGTCCAGCTGGCCGGCCCAATACCCCAACAGCCCGGTGAGGGCCTGGGGGGTGTACCGCCGCCGCAGCGCGCCCAGATCCAGATCCCGTTCCCGCTTGGACAGCCGGCGCCCGTCTGGGGCCACCAGCAGGGGAACGTGGCAAAAGGCGGGCGGGGTCAGCCCCAGCAGCCCATACAGGTAAAGCTGCCGGGGCGTGGAGTCCAGCAGGTCCCCGCCCCGCACCACCTGATTGATCTCCATGGCGCCGTCGTCCACCACCACCGCCAGCTGATAGGCATATACCCCGTCGGAGCGGCGGAGGATGAAGTCCCCGCAGTCCCGCAGCAGGTTTTCCCCAAAGTTTCCCTGCACTCCATCTGTAAAGCAAATTTCCTTGTCTGGTACGCTCAAACGCCAGGCGGGGCGGCGCGTTTTGGACAGCACCTTCCGCTCTCCATCTGTCAAGTATTTACACTTTCCGGAATAAACCGCCTGTCCGTCGGCGCGATGAGGGGCGGAGGCGGCCAGGCGCTCGGCCCGGGTGCAGAAGCAGGGGTAGACCAGCCCCTGGCTGGCCAGGTTTTGGAAGGCCTGCGCGTACTGCCGGGTGCGTTGGCTCTGGCGGTACGGGCCGTGAGGGCCTCCCCTTTCATATCCCTCGTCCCAATCCAGGCCCAGCCAGCGCAGATCGTCGGCCAACTGAGCGGCGTACTCCTCCCGGCACCGGTCCGGGTCCAAATCCTCCATCCGCAGCACCATGACGCCTCCGGCGGCCCGCACCGACAGCCAGGCCAGCAGGGCGGAAAACAGGTTGCCCAGGTGCATCCGCCCGCTGGGGCTGGGGGCAAACCGTCCCCGCAGCTTTTTCATACCGCTCCCTCCTTCTTGCGCTATTTTACCACAGGGTTCCCCGTTCCGCCATACTGGACACAGACCGGCTTGACCGGACAGGAGGTGCAGACCTATGAAGTTTTCCCGGGTACCCCCCTCCGGGGCGATCCACGACCTGGAGCATATCTGGAACTATGCCCTGCCCCCCTATCGCATGGCACCCCATGTCTACGGAGTGGGCGGCAACAACGATGTGAGCGTCTATCTGCTGGACAGCGGAGAAGGACTGATCCTGCTGGACACCGGCATGCGGGAGCTGCTCTATCTGATCGTGGACTCCATCCACCGGCTGGGCTTTGACCCCAGAGACATCCGGGCCATTCTTCTCAGCCACGGACATGGGGACCACTGCAACGGGGCCATGCCGCTCCACGCCCTCAGCGGGGCGGAAATCTGGCTGAGCGCGGTGGATGAGCGCTTCTATCAGCAGCATCCCATTGCGGAGCTGGGCGTGGTCCCCTTCCCCGTCCACCACCACTATACGGACGGCGGCTGCTTCTCCCTGGGCCGGTTTCAGATCCGCACCCGCTTTACTCCGGGCCACACCCCCGGCACCACTTCCTTTTTCTTTACGGATACCGATGAGACCACCGGACGGACCTATCGGCTGGCCATGCACGGCGGGGTGGGAATTGACACCATGCGTCCCGCAGCCCTGGCGGCGCTGGACCTGCCCCAGTCCCTGGCCCACACCTTTGTCCGCACCTGCCGGGAGCTGGCCCGGGAGCCGGTGGACATCTGCCTGCCCAGCCATCTGAACCAGATCAATCTGGCCGCTAACCTGCCGGAGGACCCTATGGACTTCACCCCCTTTGTGGACCCGGAGGTGTGGCCCGCCCTGATGGCGGACCGGGCGGAGGCGGTGATGGCACTTTATCCCTCCGTGTATCAGAACTGAACGTTTTCAGTTGCTTTTTCCTCCATATCTGATATACTAGACAACATCAGATCCATATCCGCTCCGAGCGGCTCCGTCTAAGGGCTGTCGCCTATGACGCGCCGCCTGGGCCGGCCTGGAAACGGGCCGACCTTCCGCTTTGAAAAGGGGCCGCTTTCATCTGCCAGGGGGGCGTATGCCCTCCTCAGGGGGAGCGCCGTTTTGAGAGCGGCGCTCCCCTTTTGACGTGATCGTGATAAGGAGGTATCTTCATCCATGAAGCTGATTGAAACCCGGCAGGCGGCGGGTCATGTGCTCTGTCACGACCTGACTCAGATCATCCCCGGCGTCACCAAGGACGCCCGGTTCCGCAAGGGCCATGTGGTCACCCAGGCGGACATTCCGGTGCTGCTGAGCATGGGGAAGGAGCACCTCTATGTGTGGGAAAAGCAGCCGGGCATGCTCCATGAGGACGAAGCGGCCCAGCGGCTGCGGGCGCTGTGCCAAAATGAGCACATGCACCCCACGGCGGTGAAGGAGGGCAAGATTGAACTCATCGCCGACTGCGACGGCCTGTTCCAGGTGGATGTGGAGCGGCTCAATGCCGTCAACGGGGCGGACGAGCTGATGATTGCCACCCGCCACACCAATACCGCCGTTCACAAGGGGGACAAGCTGGCCGGCACCCGGATCATTCCCCTGGTCATTGCTGAGGAGAAGCTGCGGGCGGCGGAGGCGCTGGCGGGGGAGGCCCCCCTGCTCACCCTCACCCCCTGGAAGCTGAAAACCTGCGGCCTTATTACCACCGGCAGCGAGGTGGCCAAGGGCTTGATTGCAGACAGCTTCACCCCGGTTATTGTCCAGAAGCTGGCATCCTACGGCATTGAAGTGACAGAGCACTGCCTGCCCGGGGACGACCGGGCCGCTATCACCGCCGCCGCCCTGGACTACAAGGCCAGGGGCGTGGACCTGATTCTGTGTACCGGGGGGATGAGTGTGGACCCGGACGACCGTACGCCCGGCGCCATCCGGGATACCGGGGCGGAAATCGTGTCCTACGGTGCGCCGGTGCTGCCGGGGGCCATGTTCCTGCTGGGCTATTTTCAGGACGGCACCCCCATTCTGGGCCTGCCCGGCTGCGTCATGTACGCCAAGGCCACGGTGTTCGACCTGATGCTCCCCCGAATCGCCGCGGGAGTGCGGGTGAGCCGAGCGGAGCTGCGGGGTCTGGGCCACGGCGGGCTGTGCCTGGGCTGCGGGGAGTGCCGCTATCCCATCTGCCCCTTCGGGAAGGGTGTGTAAGTGGTCACCGGGATTTCGCTGGAAGAGGCGGTGGCCCGGATAACCGCCCCCCTCTCCCCTCTGGGGACAGAGGCCGTGCCGGTGGGGCAGGCCCTGGGCCGCACCCTGGCGGTGGATCTTGCCGCCCCTCTGGATCAGCCCCCCTTTGACCGCTCTCCCCTGGACGGCTACGCCCTCCGCTCCGCCGACATCGCCGGGGCGGACCGGGCGCATCCGGTCCGCCTGCCGGTGGTGGACACTCTATACGCTGGAGACGAGGCCCGCCGGCCCCTGGAGAACGGTCAGGCCATCCGCATTATGACAGGGGCCATGCTGCCTCCCGGCTGTGACTGCGTGGCGGCCCAGGAGGACACCGACCGGGGCAGCCCGGTGTCGGTGTTTGTCTCCTTGAAACCCTTTCAGAATTATGTCTACCAAGGCGAGGACTACCGAAGGGGCGCCCTGCTGCTGGCGGCAGGCACCCGTCTGGACGCCGCCGCTCTGGGGGTGCTGGCCGGTGCCGGACTCACAGAAGTGGAGGTCTGCCGCAGACCCAAAGTGGGTCTGCTCACCACCGGCGACGAGGTGATCTCCCCTGGAAGTCCCCGCCCCGCCGGAAAGATTTACGGGGCCAACCAGGTGTTGCTGGCCGCCCGGCTGTCGGAGCTTGGGTTTCCCGTACAGGCCACCCATCAAGGAGACAATCCGGATATGGTGGCGGAGGCCATGCGGGAACTGCTGCAAAACTGCGACGTGCTCATCACCACCGGGGGCGTTTCGGTGGGGGACAGGGATATCTTCCACCAGGCTCTCCCCCTGCTGGGGGCGGAGCGGGTGTTCTGGCGGGTGGACCTGAAGCCGGGTACCCCAGCCATGTACGCCACCTGGCGGGGGAAGCCCATTTTATCCCTGTCCGGCAATCCCTTTGCCGCCTTTACCACCTTTGAACTGCTGGCCCGGCCCCTGCTGGCCGCCCTGTCCGGCGAGGAGGGTCCCCGGTGGACGGAGGGGGTGCTGGACACCCCATTCCCCAAGGCCAGCCCCAGGCGGCGGTTTGTCCGGGGAACATATGTGCATGGACACGTCACCCTGCCGGAGGGTCATGCCTCCGGGATGCTCTCCTCCCTGGTGGGATGCAACTGCCTGGCGGAGCTGCCGGCGGGGTCCCCGCCGGCGGAGGCGGGTACGCGGGTACGAATCCTGCTGCTGTAATCTGGAGGTTGTTATGGAACCTGGTTTCAATCACTTTGACAAGGCGGGCAACGCCATTATGGTAGATGTCACCGAGAAAAGCTCCACCTTCCGTACCGCGGTGGCTGAGGGGAAAATTTTCGTCACCCGGCCCATTCTGGATGCCATCACCGGAGGCGCCGCCGCCAAGGGAGACGTGCTGGGTGTGGCCCGGGTGGCCGGCATCCTGGCCGCCAAGCGCACTTCCGAGCTCATCCCCCTGTGCCACCCCCTGGCCCTCAGCCATCTGTCGGTGGACTTTGAAGTTCTGGAGGCGGAATGTGCCGTCCAGGCCACCTGCACCGCCAAGCTCACCGGTAAAACCGGGGTGGAGATGGAGGCTCTCACCGGAGTCTCTGTGGCTCTGCTCACCATCTACGATATGTGCAAGGCCATGGGTAAGGGCATGGAGCTGGGGGAGATTCACCTGGTTCACAAGCAGGGCGGCAAGTCGGGGGTGTATGACCGTGAATAGGCCCGTGGTAGTCGCCGTTTCCGGGGTGAAAAATGCGGGCAAAACCACCCTGATCCAGGCTCTGCTCCCGCAGCTGACAGAGGCGGGGCTTACCGTGGCAGTCATCAAGCATGACGGCCACCAGTTTGACCCGGACCCGCCCGGCACCGATACCGGCCGGTTTATGGCCGCCGGGGCGGCGGGTACTGCCATTTTTGACGGCGAGAAATTCAAAATTGTGAAAAAGCAGCCGGTGGCGGCGGATATGCTTATCAGCCAATTCCCGGAAGCCGACCTGATTTTGCTGGAGGGCTTCAAGCACACCGCCTGGCCCAAGGTGGAAGTGGTGCGGGGGGCGGTATCCCAGGCCCCGATATCCGATCCCGCCACCCTGCTGGCCCTGGTCACCGACCTGGAGCTGCATTTGCCCGGCATCCCCACCCTGCCCCTGGGGAATCCGAAGGCGGCTGCCGGCCTGCTGCTGGATTATATCCAAAAGGAGAGAAAACGCCATGCTTGACGCCCTGGGGCGGAACATCCGCTATCTGCGCATTTCCGTCACAGACCGGTGTAACCTGCGCTGCCGCTACTGCATGCCAGCGGAGGGGGTGGCCTGGGTGGACCACACCGCCATTCTCACCTACGAGCAGGTGGTGCGCCTGACCGGCCTGTTCGCCGCCCTGGGCGTGGACAAGGTGCGCCTCACCGGCGGGGAACCCCTGGTGCGCCGGGGACTGGACCGGCTGGTGGCGGGCATCAAGGCAGTAGCGGGCATCAAAGGGGTATACCTCACCACCAACGGCCTGCTGCTGGCCGGGCAGCTGCCCGGCCTGCTGGCAGCGGGTTTGGACGGGGTCAACCTCAGTCTGGATACCCTGGACCGGAGTCAGTACGCCTCCCTTACCCGCCGGGATGAGCTGCCCCGGGCGCTGGAGGGGCTGGAGGCCGCCCTGGCCGCCCCCGGCCTGCGGGTAAAGGTCAACTGTGTCCCCTGTGGGGAAAACGACCGTCAGCTGGTCCCCCTGGCCGCCCTGGCCAGAGACCGGGCGCTGTCGGTGCGCTTTATCGAGCTGATGCCCATCGGTCTGGGGTCCGCCCTCCCCCGCCGTACCGAGGAAGAGGTGCTGACCATGCTGGAGCAGGCCTTCGGCCCCGCCCTCCCCTGTTCCCAGGAGGGAGACGGCGGGCCGGGCCGGTATGTCACCTTTCCCGGCTTCCAGGGCAAGGTGGGCTTCATCAGTGCGGTGAGCCACCAGTTCTGTCAGAGCTGTAACCGGGTGCGGCTTACCGCCGCGGGATTTCTCAAAACCTGCCTGCAATACGACTGCGGGGTGGATCTGAAAGCTCTGTTGGACGCCGGCGCCGACAACGGCGCCCTCACGGCGGCCATTCGGAGGGCCATTGCCCAAAAGCCGGAGGGGCATCACTTCGGGCAGGCCCCCACCCGCCGGGACGAGGGCCGGAATATGAATCAAATTGGAGGCTAATGCTATGGGTAAGGTACTTGCCGTCTGCGTCAGCAGGGAAAAGGGTACCCAAAAGCAAAACGTAGGCTCGGCCCACTTTGTGGAGGACTGGGGTATCCAGGGAGACGCCCACGCTGGCAAGTGGCACCGGCAGGTATCCCTGCTCTCCCACGAACAGGTGGAGGCCTTCCGGGCCAGAGGGGCCGTGGTAGATGATGGTGCCTTTGGGGAAAACCTGGTGGTGACGGGGTACGACTTCAAGACCCTGCCCATCGGGACGAAATTCCGGTGCAACGATGTGGTGCTGGAGCTGACCCAGGTGGGAAAACAGTGCCACAGCCACTGTGAAATTTACAAGGTAATGGGAGACTGCATTATGCCCCGGGAGGGGGTCTTTACCCGTGTGCTCCACGGGGGTACCATCTCTGTGGGGGATACCCTCGACATTGTGGAGGAGAGATAATAAGTATGCGAGTGGCTATTCTCACCCTCAGCGACTCCGGCTATGCCGGGGTCCGGGAGAACAAAAGCGGCCCGGCCATCCGGAAACTGGTGGAGGCGGCGGGTTACCGGGTGGTGTACACCGCCCTGCTGCCCGACGGGATGGAACCCTTGGCCTCCGAACTGAAGCGGCTGTGCGACGGGGATATCGCCGACCTCATTCTCACCACCGGCGGCACCGGCTTCTCTCCCACCGACCTGACCCCGGAGGCCACCCGGTCCGTGACGGAGCGCCCCGCTCCCGGCATCGCCGAGGCCATGCGGTACCGCTCCCTCCAGATCACTCCCAGAGCCATGCTCTCAAGGGCCGCCGCGGGCATCCGCAAACGCACCCTAATCGTGAACCTGCCGGGCAGCCCCAAGGCGGTGCGGGAATGCCTGGAATACGCACTCCCCGCCCTGGGCCACGGCCTGGAGATTTTAAGGGAGACGGCCCACAACTGCGCCCGATAGATTTGGTTCCGCCCCCGGAATATCGGGGTTTGGAATAATCACCCCAAAGAAAGGAGGGTCAAAATGAAGCTCAGTGCGCGCAATCAGCTGAAGGGTACAGTCGTATCCGTGGAGGAAGGCGCAGTCAACGGCATTGTCAAGCTGGATATCGGCGGTGGAAATGTGATCACCTCTACCATCTCCATGGCCTCTATCCGAGAGCTTGGCCTAAAGGTTGGCTGCACAGCTTACGCCGTCATCAAAGCCACTTCAGTCATGATGGCTGTAGACGACTAACTTCCCGTAAAGCTCACTTCGAGCCCGTATCGCCTAAGGGCGCGCCTGTCCGGCGCGCCTACGGCGGCGGGCCGGGGTATATCTGGAAACGGATATGCCTACCGTATTTGTAAAGGAGTTTTCACCATGAAGAAAGTACTGTCCCTGACCCTGGCCCTGACACTGGCTCTGGGTCTCGCCGCCTGCGGAAGCGGTAACACCGGTACCGCCAACACCCCGGCAGCCCAGAGCAGTGAGACCCCGGAAGCTCAGGCGGAAACCGTGGACGTGGTGGTGTTCGCCGCCGCCTCCATGGAGGCCACCCTCACCCAAATCGCCCAACTCTACCAGGATGTGGCCCCCAATGTAAACCTGATCTTCACCTTTGATTCCTCAGGTACTCTGAAAACCCAGATTGAGGAGGGGGCGGTGTGCGACCTGTTCATCTCGGCGGCTCAGAAACAGATGAACCAGCTGGACAGCGCCGACACCACCGGCACCAACGAGGGGCTGGACTTTGTGCTGTCCGACACCCGCATCGACTTTGTGGAGAATAAAGTCGTGCTGGCAGTGCCGGACGACAACCCCAAAGGAATTGAGAACTTCCAGGATCTGAGCAGCGATAAGCTGGAGCTGCTCTGCCTGGGCAACGACGACGTGCCGGTAGGGGCCTACTCCCTCCAGATTTTGGATACCCTGGGCATTGACATCGCCGGTCTGGAGGCCGACGGAAAAGTGACCTACGCCTCCAACGTGTCCGAGGTGGCTACCCAGGTGAAGGAGGGGGCGGTGGACTGCGGCATCATCTACGCCACCGACGCCTTTACCTATGAGCTCAATGTGGTGGACCAGGCCACCGCCGACATGTGCGACCAGGTCATCTACCCCGCCGCCGTGATGAAATGCGGCGGCAGCGAGACCAGCCAGACCGCCGCCCAGGCCTTCCTGGACTATCTGCACACCGATGAAAGCGCTGTAGCGGTGCTGGAGGGCGTTGGTTTTACCGTTCTGTAAACGGGCCATGCCTTACACCTATCTGACAGGACGGTGAATGGTCTTGGACTGGTATCCTCTTTTCAATTCTCTGCGCATTGCCGCCATCTCCACCCTCATCATTTTTTTCCTGGGGATCTTCGCCGCCTATTATGTGGCAAAGCTGCCCCGGCTGGTGAAGGGCGTGCTGGACGTGGTGCTCACCCTGCCCCTGGTACTCCCCCCCACAGTGGTGGGCTACTTTCTGCTGCGGCTGATGGGTCCCAAGCGGGTGCTTGGCCTGTGGTTTCTGGAGGTATTTGATCTGCGGCTCACCATGGTGTGGTATGCCGCCATCTTTGCCTCGGCGGTGGTGGCCTTCCCCCTGATGTACCGCACCGCCCGCGGCGCCTTCGAGTCCTTTGATCACACCCTTGCTCACGCCGGACGCACCCTGGGCCGCTCCAACACCTGGATTTTCTGGCGGGTGATGATGCCATGCTGCAAGCAGGGGATCATTGCCGGAACGGTGCTGGCTTTTGCACGGGCGCTGGGAGAATACGGCGCCACCGCCATGATCGCCGGGTATACGCCGGGCAAAACCGCCACCATCTCCACCACGGTGTACCAGCTCTGGCGCACCGGGGACGACGCGGGGGCCATGAAATGGGTGCTGGTCAACCTGGCCATCTCCGCCGTGGTGCTGCTGAGCGTCAATATGCTGGAGAAAAAGGACCGGCGCAGCCGCCGTACGGCGGTTCCCGTATCCGGGGAGGTGGCGTGATGGCCCTGTCGGTGGATATCCATAAGGATTTCGGCACCTTCCGGCTGGACGTGGCCTTTGAGACGGAGCGGGGACAGCTCACCGGCCTGCTGGGGGCCTCCGGCTGCGGCAAGAGCATGACTTTGCGGTGCATCGCAGGCATCGAAACACCCGATCTGGGCCGCATCACCCTGGACGACAGGGTGCTCTTCGACCGGGAACGGGGAATCAATCTCCCGCCCCAGAAGCGGCGGGTGGGCTACTTATTCCAAAACTACGCCCTCTTCCCCCACATGACCGTGGCCCAGAACATCGCCGTGGGGGTGGCGGACAAGAAGACCAGGGCGGAGACGGTGGCACGGCTGGTGCGCACCCTCTATCTGGAGGGGCAGGAGGACAAATACCCCAGACAGCTCTCCGGGGGCCAGCAGCAGCGGGTGGCTCTGGCCCGGATTCTGGCCAGTGCGCCGGAGGTGCTGCTGCTGGATGAACCCTTTTCCGCTCTGGACAGCTATCTGAAATGGCAGGTGGAGCTGGAGCTGGCCGACCTGCTCACCACTTTCCCCGGTCCGGTGCTCTTTGTCACCCACAGCCGGGACGAGGTGCGGCGGCTGTGTCAGCGGGTGTGCGTACTGGACCAGGGAACCTCCCAGGCCGTGATGCCGGTGAACCAACTCTTTGAGGCGCCCCATACCCTCTCCGCCTGCCTGCTGTCCGGGTGCAAGAACATCTCCCGGGTCAGGGCCGCAGGGGACGGCCAGGTGGAGGCCCTGGACTGGGGTGTGGTTTTGAACCCCGGCCGGCCCCTGCCCGAGCATCTCACCCATTTGGGCGTACGGGCGCACTACATTTGCCCGGTGGATGGGCCGGGTCCCAACCGGCTGCCCTGCCGGGTAGAGCGGGTGGTGGAGAACGTATTTTCCACGGTGGTGATGCTGTCCACCCCCGGCGGCAACCAGGGCTTCTCCCGGCTGCGCATCGAGCTGGAAAAGGACGCCTGGCCCGCCCTGGCAGGCAGAGATCCCCTGTGGCTGGAGCTGCCCGCCAAGGACTTGCTGCTGCTCACTGCCCAATAACGGCACCCCGGATTTACGGCCCAACTCCGCACGCGGAGTTGGGCCGTTTGCGCGGTCTCCGTTTCTCTGTCCGCCTCTTCTTCAAAAAAACCGCCCTACTTGGTGGCAAACCGGTTCAGAAAGAAGTCAGTAAAGGCCGCCAGCTCCTCCTTCTGAGCGACATAGACATACAGGGACTCGTCCTCCAGCCAGTCGTAGGCGTTGATGCCGATGTAGCCCTTCCGGTCTGGATAGATGATAAAGGCCTCGGTGGGATACTTATTTCGATAGGCCTTGAGAATCTGATCCCGGCGATAGTAGGTGGGTTCACCGCAGCCGGAGAGGTCAGGCACGGTGGGGACGACCACAATGGTGCGGCTGTCCTCATCCCAGCCCACAATCAGATTGCCGATTTTGGTTCTGCTGCCGTGGACAAACCCAAAGTTGAACCGGCTCACATCCTCGGTGTAGCCAAAAATCAGCCGGTATCGCTCTCCGTCCTCCACCACCTGATCAAACAGCGTCCGCATCTTTGCCGCGTTGGCGCTGCTCTTTTCCATGTCTACCTCCGGTCCTTTCAATAGCTTGCTGAACAATCCCATAGCCGTCTCCTCCTGATTTTCAAATACGCTCCATGGCAGGAGCAAAATAAAAACTATTTCGTCTAATTATCTTTATTTTGGGGAAAATAATCCGCCCGAATCCAGCCGCCGGTTTCGGGCAGATTGAACGGCACGCTATCCGCCGGAGCCGGAAGCCCGCAGCTCCTCCAGGCAATCCGCAATGGCCCGAATCTGGAAGCGCACCGTCTCATCGGCCGCCTCCGGCACGAGAAAGGGCATGGTGTGTGGAATGGCCCGGCGGATCACCATGGCCGCCAGGCTCAGGTTGATGAACAGACTGATTGTCTCCCGATCCGCCGGCACCCCGAAACAGGTCAGGATATCGCCGAACAGCTTCAGCTGCCGCTCCCGAAAGATCCTGTTCCCCTCCGCCGACAGGCGGCGGAAAATCAGCTGCTGCTCCTCCACGCTCAGGACGGCAATTCCGTGCTTTTCCCCATAGCAGCAGGCGCGAAGGAACTCCTCCACCCCCTCCCGCCAGGTCAGGGCCGGGTCGGCCATCAGCTGTCTGGCATAGGACAAAATCCGGGGCTGCTGAAGATACAGGGCCTCCACAATCAGATCCTCTTTTGTGGGAAAAAAGGTATAAAAAAAGGTGCGGGAAATCCCCACCGCCCTGTAAATCTGCTCCACTGTGGTGTGCTGAATTCCCTGACGCGCCATCCGCTCCAGGGCGGCGGTGAGCAGCAGCCCGCGAATTCGCTCCCGCTCTTCCTCCGAGTACGACACCTTCGGCATTCCACACCCCACCCATAAAAATAATTTCACTTATTTGTTTTTATTTTACCACAGCAATCCGGCCCACGCAAGTGCCGCGGGAAGGTTTTCAGAGGGGTATATCCGGAAATTTTTCCGGTGGCCCTTCCCTTTTTCTAAAACCATGATAAAATCAAATTTATCCCAATGCAAAGGAGCAGAAGAAATGGAGTACCGCGTGGAACACGACTCCATGGGCGAGGTGCAGGTACCGGCGGACCGGTACTG
>NZ_CALXFV010000005.1 GCF_944387675.1 uncultured Flavonifractor sp.
CTCACCACCTTCTGCTATTTTACCGCTTATAAACGAAAAAGCCCAGCCTAAGCTGGACTTTTTCGACAGCCTCAGCCCCTGTGCCGGGAACCGGCACAGGGGCTGTTTTTTATGGGGCAAACGTCTGGCGCGCAGCCCGGTCACCGGGCCTCGTAGACCGCCTTCATGCCCCGGTAGGTCATATAGCAGTCCAGCTTGGCCACCGTCTCAAAGGGGGCGTGCATGGAGAGCACCGGCACGCCGGCGTCAATGGTGTCGATGTCCCGCTCGGCCATATAGCAGGCCACGGTGCCGCCGCCGCCGGCGTCCACCTTGCCCAGCTCGGCCATCTGCCAGGCCACCCCGGCCTCGTCCAGCACCTTCCGGGTGTAGGCCACCAGCTCGGCGGCGGCGTCGGAGGCGCCGGATTTGCCCCGGGAGCCGGTGTACTTGCACAGGCCCATGCCGTAGTTGACCCGGGCGCTGTTGCGCTTTTCATACACGTCGGCAAAGTTGGGGTCAAAGGCCGCCGTCACGTCGGCGGACAGGCAGAAGGACTTCTCGTAGCACGCCTTCAGCGGCACCCGCTGGGCGTCGCACAAATCGCTCATAAAGGTGTCGAAGGCCGCCGCCTTCATGCCGGACACGCCGGTGGAGCCGATCTCCTCCTTGTCGGCCAGCATGCACACGGCGGTGCGGCTGGGGGTGGACAGGGTGAACAGGGCGGCCAGGGCGGCAAAGCCGCACACCCGGTCGTCATGGCCGTAGGCGCCGATGAGGGAGCGGTCAAAGCCGATGTCCATGGCCCGGAAGGCGGGGACGGCGGACAACTCAGCGGAGATGAAGTCCTCCTCCACAATGCCGTACTTCTGGTTGAGCAGGTCCAGGATGGCCAGCTTCACCCGGTCGCTGCCCTCGTCATCCTTGAAGGGGCGGCTGCCGATGAGCAGATTCAGGCTCTCGCCGGGGATGGCCTCCCCCAGGGGCTTCTTGGACTGCTCGGCCCCCAGGTGGGGCAGCAGGTCGTCAATGGTAAACCGGGGCTCGTCCTCCCCGGCGCCGATGGCCACCGTCACGGTGGTGCCGTCCTTCAGTGCGATGACGCCGTGGAGCTCCAGGGGGATGGTCACCCACTGGTACTTGCGGATGCCGCCGTAGTAGTGGGTCTTGAAGAAGGCCAGCTCGGCGTCCTCATACACCGGGTTGGGCTTCAGGTCCAGCCGGGGGGAGTCGATATGGGCCGCGCCGATGTTCACGCCCTCGCTGAGGGACCGGCTGCCGATGACGGCCAGCATCACCGCCTTGCCCCGGTTCACCCGGTACACCTTGTCCCCGGGATTGAGGGCGGTCCCCCGGACATAGGGCTTGAAGCCGTGCATCTGGGCCAGGCGGACGGTCTCCGCCACGCACTCCCGCTCCGTCTTGCCCGCGTCCAGAAACTTCTTATAGTCCTCGCAGTAGGCGTTCAGATCCGCTTCCTCCTGGGCGCTCAGCCGGTCGTAGCCGTTCTTGGGCTGATAGAGCAGGGCCTCCCGCCGCAGCTCCCCTTGGGTCTTTTGCTTCTCTTCCATGATGTGGTTCCTCCTGTATCTCAATTTTCTTGTTCTTCCAGCCAGGGTGCGAACAGCGCCAGGGCCTGGGCCTCAAAGGCCGCCGGGTCCTCCCCGCCGTTCTCCAGAATGTGGGTGCAGTGGGCGCGGAAAAATCCGTCCTCCCGCTGGGCCTCCACCCGCTTGCGGGCGTATGCCTCCGAAATCCCCTCCCGGGCCATGATCCGGCGGACCCGCACCTGCTTGGGCGCCAGCACTCCCACCACCGCATCGCAGCCCTCCGCCGCGCCGCTCTCGATGAGGGCGATGGCGTCAATGGCCACCGCGGGCCGGCCCTCCCGCCTGGCCTGCGCCACCTGCCGGTCAATCTCCGCCCGGACAAAGCTGTGGGTGATCTCATTCAGGTCGGCCAGGGCCGCCGGGTCGGCAAACACCACATTCCCCAGGGCCTTTCGGTCGATGCCGCCGCCCGGGTCCAGAATGCCGGGACCAAACCGGTCCGTCAGCGCCTGCCGCATGGCCCCGCTGGACGCCAGCAGCCGGTGATACACCTGGTCCGCGTCAATGACGTGGGCGCCCAGACTGGTCAGGGCGTTGAGCGCTGTGGTTTTCCCCGCCCCGGTGGGGCCGGTGATGCCGATCCGCTTCATGCCATTCGCCTCCAGCAGGTAGTATACCACATCAGAGGTATTGTGTGTGAGGAATTTGTAAATTTCAGTGCGCGCCGTGGTGTCCGTAGCCATGGCCCTGGCCCTGACCGGCATTCCCCTGGCCCTGGCCGCAGTGGACATTTTCCCGGCCGGCGGCGCAGGCCTCCGCTCCCGCCAGCAGGCGGCCACACTGGCGCTGCTCCCCGGTCACGGTGATGGACACCGTCTGATCCTCCGCCAGCCGGTCCAGCAGCAGAGTCAGGGCCTGCTCATAGTCCAGGCCCCGCAGGGCATCCGCCAGCTCCCGGTCCCCGCAGCGCACCTCCACCACCCGGTCAAACCGGTTGACTGCCAGCTCCAGGGTGTCGCTCCCTGCCACGCTGATGGCGGAGGTGGGGACAAACCAGGCCCAATAGCCCCCCACCAGGACGGCCAGCAGGGCCACGCAGGCCGCCAGGGTACCCAGGCTCCTCCGCGGGGCGGCCCGGCGTCGCCTGGCCCGGGCCAGGAAGCGGCGGGTCTGCTCCTTCTGTGCCTCGGTGGCCCGCACCCCGTCAAAGGCCGCTCTGATCCGCTCATCCATCGCCCTCACCTCCCAGCATGGTCTTGAGCCGCGCCCTGGCCCGGGTCAGCTCGGTATATACGGTGTTTACCTTCCGGCCCAAAATCCGGCTGATCTCCGGCGCGGTGTACCCTTCGTAATAGTGTAAGTACACCACCTCCCGGAAATTCCGGGGCAGGGACAGCACGGCCTGGAGCACCTCGCCGCTCTCCCCTTCCGGGGCGGGAAGGGTCCCCGCCTCCTCCAGAGAAACGGTACGCCTGCGGAACATGCTTTTCAGCACGTCCCGGCAGGCGTTGACGGTGACCCGGATGAACCAGGCCTTTTCATGCTCCCGGCTCTCGAAGTCGGCGGTATGGAGGAGATACTTCAAAAACACCGTCTGAAAGATGTCCTGGGTATCCGCCTCGTTTTTTAAATGGAGCATGCACAGCCGCCGGACGGTATCGCCGTACCGCTCAATGGCCTCGCTGGTCTCCGCCTCGCTTCGCATTCGCGCCTCATTCCTTCTCCTGTTCTCTTACCAGCGGCCGCCGCGGCAGCCGCGTCCGGACTGGCAGCCCAGACCTGCGCCCCGGTTGTCGCACACGCCGCCTCCGTCGGCGTCCACATAGCAGGCGCCCTGGAGCCGACCGCAGTTGTCGCACACCCCGTCTCCGTCGGCGTCCACGTAACATGCGCCAGACCGGCTCCAGCAGTCCCCGCCCGTCCAGCTATGGTGTCCGCCGGCGGCAAAGGCGGTGGTAACCCCCAGGGCCAGCACAAGGGCGGCGGCCAGGACCGCGATTCTGATTCTCTTCATGGTGGTTCCTCCTTTGAAATAAGGGCTTCTTAACCCGTCTCATCTATAATACGACGGAGCGCGGCCCATCCATTCAGCGGAGGAATTATTTTTTATTCCGCCTCCACAATGTGGAAGCCGGCGGCCTTGTTCAGCCGGTTGGATACCGCCAGACCGATGCCCGCCGGGTCGGGACACTGGGTCCAGATGTGGGTGACATGGGTGCCGTCAAAGTACCGCAGGGCGTCAAACACCCGCCGGGCCTGCTCCGCCGGGTCGTCCTTGGGGCCGATGGGCTCCACAGGATGACCCTCAAAGAGGGGGACAAACTCGTTGAAGCAGATGACCCCCTCCCCGTCGGTCAGATGGCGGCGGATGTACCGGGCGGCGTCGGCGGGCGCACCCCGCACCACCGTCACCGGGGCCTTGGGGGCGTAATGGCGGTACTTCATGCCGGGGGCGCGGGGCTGCTCCCCGGCCCCCATAAGCCGGGTCACCGCCGGGTCCACCGCCACCTCCCCCAGCACCCCCTCCAGTTCCTCCAGGGTGACGCCGCCCGGGCGCAGCAGCCGGGGAGGGCGCTCGGTGAGGTCGATGATGGTGGACTCCACCCCCACCGCGCAGGGGCCGCCGTCCACAATGCCGTCAATCTTGCCCTCCATGTCCTCCAGCATGTCCGCCATGTTGGTGGGGCTGGGCCGGCCGGAGGTGTTCCCCGAGGGGGCTGCCACCGGCACATCGGCGGCGGCCAGGATGGCCCGGCACACCGGATGGGCCGGACAGCGCATACCCACCGTGTCCAGCCCGGCGGTCACCTGGACGGGGACCAGGGGCTTGTGCTTTAAGATCATGGTCAGCGGCCCCGGCCAGAACCGCTCCGCCAGGGCGTAGGCCGTCTCCGGAATGTCCTCGCAGTACCGCTCCAGCCAGTCCGCCGACGGGATATGGAGGATGAGGGGGTTGTCCTGGGGCCGGCCCTTGGCGGCAAAAATGCGCTCCACCGCCGCCCCGTCCAGGCCGTTGGCCCCCAGGCCGTACACCGTCTCGGTGGGGATGCCGAGCAGCCCTCCCCGGCGCAGAATGTCCGCCGCCTGCTCCGTCTGGGCGGCGGTCAGTCGCTGTGTGTGCAATGTTCTCGCCTCGCTCCTCAGAAATGGCGGCTGCGGCGCACCCGCCGGACATAGCCGGGCTGGGCGATGGTGAGGACCCCCGCCGCCACCAGGGCGGCGCCTGCTACGATGGTCACGATACCAATGGCTGTTTTCATGGAAGATGCCTCCTTTTTTTACTCATAAATGCCCACCGGCGTACCGGCCAGCTCAATGGTGGTGTCGGGGGCAAAGTTTGCCTTTTGCAGATAGTTCTTCACGGTGAGAATGCCGTATTTGGGATTGACCTTCTCATCCTCCAGCTCCAGCTCCAGATAGTCCGCGCCCGAGCCGGTGAGCCAGCCGTCGTCCTCCAGCAGCTCCGCCAGATCGGACCGCACCGCGTCCAGAGTCAACGCCTCCGGCACGGCGGTAAAATGAATGATCAGTTCCATGGTCGCTCCTCCTTACGTGTCCTGACTGTTCTTCAAGCGCTCCGCCTGATCCGCCGTGATCAGGCCGTCGATAATCTCGTCCAGGTCGCCGTTCATCACGTTTTCCAGCTTGTACAGGGTCAGGCCGATGCGGTGGTCGGTGAGCCGGCCCTGGGGAAAGTTGTAGGTGCGGATGCGCTCGTTGCGCATTCCCGTCCCCACCTGGCTGCGGCGCTGGTCGGTCACCGCCTGCTCCTGCTCCCTGACCTTCTCCTCATACAGCCGGGCGCGCAGCAGCTGCATGGCCTTGTCCCGGTTCTGGAACTGGCTGCGCTCCTGCTGGCACTCCACCACCGTGCCGGTGGGCCTGTGGATCAGCCGCACGGCGGAGGAGGTCTTGTTCACATGCTGGCCCCCCGCTCCGGAGGCGCGGAAGACCTGCATCTCAATATCGGCGGGGTTCAGTTCAAACTCCACCTCGTCCACCTGGGGCAGCACCGCCACCGTGGCGGTGGAGGTGTGAATCCGTCCGCCGGATTCGGTCTCCGGCACCCGCTGGACCCGGTGGACGCCGCTTTCAAATTTCAGCCGGGAGTAGGCCCCGTCCCCCTCAATGGTAAAGCAGATCTCCTTGATCCCGCCCAGCTCGGTCTCGTTCACCGAGTCCACCTCCACCTTCCAGCGGCGGGCGTCGGCGTACATGGAGTACATGCGGAACAGGGAGTGGGCAAACAGAGCCGCCTCCTCCCCGCCCACGCCGGCCCGGATCTCCACGATCACGCTCTTGCCGTCGTTGGGGTCCCGGGGCAGGAGCAGGATGCGGATCTCCCCCTCCAGCCGGGCCAGCTCCTCCCTGGCCTGCTGGAACTCCTCCCTGGCCATCTCACCCAGCTCCGGGTCGCTCAGCAGGGCCTCTGCCTCCGCCATGTCCTGCCTGCGGCGAAGATACCGCCGGTAGGCGGTGACCACCGGCTCCAGCTCCCGCTGCTCCTTGTTCAGCTTGGCCACCAGCGCCGGGTCCCCGTAGGTCTCCCCCGCCCCCAGCTGGGCCTCAAGGTTGGAAAAGCGCAGCTCCAGCGCGCTCAGCTTTGCCTGCATATCCAAAATTGATCACCTGTCGAATACAAAGGATTTTACCAGGGCCAGGGGCTCCCGGATGTACATTTTCAGGCGGGAGGGCAGGTGGGAGCTGGGCGCCGCCAGGGTGGACAGATTATCGTCTCCCCCGCACACCCTGTCCCACAGCATCCGCACCCGGGTGAGGTGGAAGCCGTTGGACACCACCACCATATCGGCGGTGGTGTCATATCCCTCCTGAGTCAGCAGCTCCATGGAATTGCGCAGGTTCTCCACCGTGCTGCCCGACTGGTCCTCCAGGAGAATCTGCGCCCCATCCACCCCGTGCTCCGTCAAGTAGTCATACATGCACTGGGCCTCGCTGATGGGCTCGTCCGTCCCCTGGCCCCCGGAGACCACAATGGTCAAATCCGGGTGGTCCTCCAGGTACTCCAGGGCCTTGTCCAGCCTGTCCTGGAGAAGCACCGACGGCCCCCAGGGCTTCACCTGGCAGCCCAGGATGACCATGACCTGAGGCTCCCCCCGAATGTGGTCGTAAGAGCCGTAGAGCACCGCCCCGAACAGGGCGCCGAAGGCCAGCGCCCCGGTCAGGAGCAGCCCCAGCAGGGCTTTCCGCCACAGGGGCTTCCGCTTCCCCCCATAGGGGTGATATGACCGCTTGTTTTTTCTTCTCACCCCTTGGCCTCCTCCAGCTCCGCCGCCAGCTTCTCCCACCGGGTATACAGCGCGGCGATCTCCTCCTCCAGGGCCTTCTGCTCCTCATACACCTGCTGGAGTTCCAGGTAGTTGGAGGAGACCTCCTCCGCCTTCAGGGACAGCTCGTACTGCTTCTCCTCCGCCTTGGCCACCGCCCGCTCCGCCGCGGCCACCTGCTTCTCCAGCTCCTTGGTGCCGCCGGGGCGGCGGGGCTTCTCCTTCTTCTCCGGCTCCGCCTTCGCCGGGGCGGGGGCCTGGGCCTTGGCCCGGTCCCGGGCCGCCCGGAATTCCTCGAACGTACCCCGGAAGTCGGTGATATGCCCGTCCTCCAGCATCCAGATCCGGTTGGCAAACTGCTTGATGAAGTAGCGGTCGTGAGAGACGAAGAGCAGATTGCCCTCGTACTCCGCCACCGCGTCCTCAATCCACTCCCGGCTGGCGATGTCCAGGTGGTTGGTGGGCTCGTCCAGAATGAGCAGGTTGATCTTCTCGTCCATGAGCATGCACAGCCGCAGCCGGCTCTGCTCCCCGCCGGACAGGGCGGACACCGGCTTGAACACGTCCTCTCCCCGGAAGTTGAAGGCGGCCAGCCGGTTGCGGGCGGTCTGGGTGGAGCAGTCCTGGGCGTAGAGCATGGTGTCCACCAGGTTGCGCTCCGGCCGGTCGAAGTGGATGATCTGAGGCAGGTAACCCACCTTTACCGTCGGCCCCATCCGAAGCTTTCCTCCGTCCGGCGTCTCCTCCCCCAGCAGGATCTTCAGCAGGGTGGATTTGCCGGTGCCGTTGTCCCCCAGCAGGGCGATGCGCTCCCCGCCCACCACCTCCAGATTCACGTGGTCGAACAGGGTGCGCCCGTCAAAGGACTTTTTCAACTCCTTGATGGTGAGCACCTCGTCCCCCCGAAACTCCCGCTCCCCGAACTTCATGTCCAGGCGGCGCTCCCGGGTGGGCTTGTCGGTGGTGCGCAGCCGCTCCATGCGCTTCTCCATGGACTGAGCCCGCTTGAAGGTCTTGTCGTTGCCGGAGTAGGCCCAGATCCGCAGCTGCGCGGCGGCCTTCTCCAGCTGCTCAATCTTGGCCTGCTCCTTCTCGTACTGCTTCAGCTTCTCCTGATAGCGGCGCTCCTTCTCCTCCACATAAAAGGAGTAGTTGCCGGAATAAAATTCCGCCTTGCCGTCCTGAATCTCAATGACCCGGCCCACCACCCGGTCCAGAAACCACCGGTCGTGGGAGATGGCCAGCACGGTCCCCTTGTATTTGTCCAGGTACTCCTCCAGCCACTCGGTGGCCCGCAGGTCCAGGTGGTTGGTGGGCTCGTCCAGCAGGAGGATATCGGTGTCCTCCAGAATCAGCCGGGCCAGGTTCACCCGGGTCTTCTCCCCCCCGGACAGGGAGGAGAAGAGCTGGCCCCGCATGTCCCGGGAAATTTGCAGGCCGCTGCACACCTTGTTCAGAGGGGTGGCGGTGTCGTACCCGCCCCCCGCCTCAAAGGCGGCGGAGAGGGCGTCGTACCGGCGCAGCAGGGCGGGGTCGCTGTCCCCCGCCATCCGCCCCGCCAGCTCCTTCAGCTCCCCCTCCATCTCGTGCAGCCGCCGGAAGGCGGTCTGGAGCACGTCCTCCACCGTGTACGCCGGAGGATACACCGGAATCTGGGAAATGAGGCCCAGGCCCTTGCCGGGGGCGATGCGGATCTCCCCCTCGTCCCAGTCCAGCTCCCCGGTGAGCATTCGGAACAGGGTGGTCTTGCCTGCGCCGTTCCTGCCCAGCAGGCCAACCCGCTCCCCCTGGTCCACCTGGAAGGTGAGGCCGTCCAGTATTTTTTTGCCTACCTCGAACTCCTTGGACAGGTTCGAGACGGAGATATCTATCATGGCTTGTCTCCCTATTGCATGTGTGGTACAATTTGCTCCAGAAAAAGGAGGTCCTGCATATGGACGCAATTCGCTGGGAAGGAAATACCCTGTTTCTGCTGGACCAGACCAGACTGCCTGTGGAGGAGGTCTGGCTGTCCTATACCGACTACCGGCCGGTCATTGATGCCATCCGCACCATGGTGGTGCGGGGCGCCCCCGCCATCGGCGTCGCCGCCGCCTACGCCTACTGCCTGGCCGCCCTGGAGGGGGCTGATTTGCAGCAGGCCAGGGCCGAGCTGGCCGCCAGCCGCCCCACCGCGGTCAACCTCTTCTGGGCGCTGGAGCGCATGGCGGGCAAGGCCGGCGCCTGCGGCGGAGACCCGGCGGCCCTCGTCGCCGAGGCCGTAGCCATCCATCAGGAGGACGTGGCAATGTGTAAAGCGATCGGCCTTTCCGGCGCTGCGGTGGTGCCGGACCGCGCCCGCATTCTAACCCACTGCAACGCAGGCGCCCTGGCCACCGGCGGCTACGGCACCGCCCTGGGAGTTATCCGGGCGGCCCACCAGCAGGGGAAAGTGGAACTGGTTTACGCCGACGAGACCCGTCCCCTCCTCCAGGGCGCCCGGCTCACCGCCTACGAGCTGGTCACGGACCATATTCCCGCCACCCTCATCGCCGACAACATGGCGGCCAGTCTGATGGCCAAGGGGAACATCGACCTGGTGGTGGTGGGGTGCGACCGGATGGCGGCCAACGGGGATTTTGCCAACAAGATCGGCACCTATTCCGTGGCGGTCAACGCCCATTACCACGGGGTTCCCTTCTATGTGGCCCTCCCCTGCTCCACCATCGACCTGTCCATCCCGGACGGGTCGGGCATTCCCATTGAGGAGCGGGACAAGGAGGAGGTGCGCACTCTCTACGGGGTGCAGACCGCCCCGGCGGCGGTGGAGGTGTACAACCCCGCCTTCGACGTGACTCCCCACAGCCTGGTCACCGGCATCATTACCGAAAAGGGGGTCATTTACCCGCCCTTCCGGGAGAATCTGCAAAAGTTGTTTGGATAAAGGCGGGCGCGCGGTGCGCGCCCCACGTGCCGCCGGACAAAGGTCCGGCGGCCTTTTTTACACCTCCTTGGTGATGGTGAGCAGGTACTCCACCAGCTCCTCCATGGCCATGCCTCTAGAGGCCTTGACCAGAATGGTGGCGCCGGGCCGCACCAGCTCATCCAGCACCGGCTTGGCCTGCTCCTTGTTCTGGCAGTACCAGCACTGGGGTACCCCGGCCTCCCGGGCGGCGGTATAGATGTGGTGGGCCAGCTGACCCACCGCCACCAGGCAGCCGATGCCCGCCTTGGCCAGATAGGCCCCGATGCCGGCGTGGAGGGCGGGGGCCAGGGGACCCAGCTCAAACATGTCACCCAGCACGGCGATCTTGTACGCTCCGTCGGTATTGGAGAGTACCTCCACCGCCGCCCGCATGGACTGGGGATTGGCGTTGTAGGTGTCGTTGAGGATGGTGATGTCCTCCTGCCGGTTGAGGATGTTCATCCGCATTTTGGTGGGGGCGAAGTGGAGCACCCCGGCGGCAATCTCCGGGGCGGTCAGCCCAAAGTGCTCCCCCACGGCGGCGGCCATCAGGGTGGGGTAGATCATGTGCTCCCCCAGGGCGGGGATTTCCGCCCGGAAGCTCCCCCTGGGGGTGGTGAGCCGGCAGGTGAGCCGGCTCTTGCCATCGCTGCTCAGCTCGGTGGCCCGGAAGTCCAGGCCCTCCCCCGCCCCCACCCGCACAAAGGGGAAGGGCAGCGACCCGGGCAAGGTGTTCAGCAGGGGATCGTCTCCGTTGATGACGGCCAGGGCGTGGGGTTTGGCGTGGTGGAAAATCTCGCTCTTGGCCGCCAGGATCTTCTCCCGGGAGCCGAAGTGCTCAATGTGGGAGTCCCCGATGTTGGTCATCAGCACCACGTCCGGCTCCACCAGGGCGGAGAGGTAGTCGATCTCTCCGGCGTGGTTCATTCCCAGCTCCAGTACCGCCATCTGGTGCTCCGGCCGGAGGCGGAACAGGGTGAGGGGAACGCCGATGTCGTTGTTCAGGTTGCCCTCGGTTTTGAGCACGCTGTACTTCTCCCCCAGCACCGCCGCCACCATGTCCTTGGTGGTGGTCTTGCCCACCGAGCCGGTAATGGCGATCACCGGGACGGGGAACTTGCTTTTGTAATACTTGGCCAGGTCCCGCAGGGCCTTGTGGGTGGACTCCACCTTGATATAAAACTTTCCGGGCAGATAGCTCTCCCGCTCCCGCTGGGTGAAGCATCCGGCGGCGCCCCCCTCCAGGGCGGCGTTGATATAGGCGTGGCCGTCAAACCGCTCCCCCACCAGGGGAATGAACAGAGATCCGGGGTGGATGGTGCGGCTGTCGGTCTCCACCCGGCCGACGGTGCGCTTCAGGTCTCCAAACTCCCCCAGCAGGCTGCCGTGTACCGCCTCCAGAATCTCTCCTATGGTCATGGGTTCCATAACTGCTAGCTTCCTCTCTCTTCTCTTCTGTCCCTTACCGGCCCTGCCGGCGGGCCTCCAGGGAGGCCTCCACAATCCGGCGGCACAGCTGCCGGTAGTCGATGCCAACCGCCGCCGCCTCCTGGGGCAGCAGGCTGGTGGGGGTCATACCGGGCAGGGTGTTGATCTCCAGGAACCAGGGTTCCCCCCCGGCATCCACAATAAAGTCCGCCCGGGAATAGACGCTCAGCCCCAGGGTCTCGTACACCCGCAGGGCGGCGGAGCGCAGCTTCTCCTCAGTCTGGGGCGGGATCTCCGCCGGACAGACCTCCACCGCCGCGCCGGGCTGGTACTTGTTGGCGTAGTCGTAAAAGCCCTCCTTGGGGATGATCTCAATGGAGGGCAGCGCTCTGTCCTCCAGAATGCCCACCTGGATTTCCCGGCCGCTGATATATTCCTCCAGCACCGTCCGGCCCCCCAGGGCCAGGCCGTCGGTGAGCGCCTGCCGCAGCTCGCCGGCGGTGTGGGCGATGGACACCCCGATGGAGGACCCGCTGGCCACCGGCTTCACCACCAGGGGCAGCCGGGCGGTGCGCACCAGCTCCTCAACGTCCTCCGCCCCGTATGTCACCGTCTTCCAGCCGGGCGTATTCACCACATCGGCCACCAGACGCTTGGTCAAATCCTTGTCCATGGCGATGGCGCTGCCCAGATAGCCCGCCCCGGTGTAAGGGATGCCCATCAGCTCCAGGGCCGCCTGAACCTTGCCGTCCTCCCCGCAGCTGCCGTGGAGGGCAAGAAATACCAGATCCGCCATCTGGCACAGCTCCAGCACATGGGGGCCGAACATGCTCCGGCTCTCCCCCGGGCGGCTGCGCCGCACCTGCTCCAAATCGGGGGCCTCCCGGCTCACCCGCTTAAAGGCCTCCGGCACCGGGGCGTCAAAAAATGCCTCCGCCGCCCCTTCCGTGCCAAAATACAGGTCCACCAGCCCCGCCCGATGGCCCAGCTCCCGCAGGGCGTCAGTCACCATGGCCCCTGTGGACAGGGATACGTTCCGCTCCGGGGAAAGGCCGCCGGCCAATACAACAATCTTCATACAGCTACACCTCGTCCGCGCCATTCCATTGTTGCAAGTATACCATATGATATGCGCTAATGGTATATTATAGCACGCTTTTCCCCCATACTCAACCACTATTCCCGCTTTTTAGCCGCCCGCGCAAAACCTGCACTTGCAGCCTGAGCGGGGTGTTCCGCCGCGCGCCTGTCGCGGCGGAACACAGATTTCACTGCGGGCGCGGCTGCTGGGAGCTTTTCCACAAGCTGAGCTGCGCCCGCCTGTCCGGAGACAGGCGGGCGCAGCAGTATGCCCTGGATCTTCGATTTTCCTAATCGTTGACCGCACGCAGTTCAAAATAGGCCTGGGGATACACGCACACGGGGCAGACCCCGGGGGCTGCCCCCGTCCGCCATGGCGGACGGGGACCCCTTCCCTTATAAAAAGTCCGGGTGGAGTGAATCCACCCGGACACAAGGTTTTTGCAGACAAAAACGCTTGTACGGCGTTACCGCCGCCCCATCTGCGATGGGGACCCCAAGAAGCCCCCGGAACGGCTCTTAATAGTTGACCGCACGCAGCTCAAAGTAGGCCTGGGGATGCGCGCACACGGGGCAGACCCCGGGGGCTTCTTTGCCGAAGTGGATGTGGCCGCAGTTGCGGCACTTCCACATATACTCGTCGCCCCGCTTGAACACCATGCCCTCCTCCAGGTTCTTCAGGAGGGTCAGGTAGCGCTCCTCATGCTCCTTCTCAATCTTCAGCACACCTTCAAACAGGAAGGCCAGCTTCTCAAAGCCCTCCTCCCGGGCGGTATCTGCCATCTCCCGGTACATCTGGGTCCACTCCTCGTTCTCGCCGGCGGCGGCGGCCTTCAGGTTGGCCGCGGTGTCGCCGATGCCGTTCAGCTCCTTGAACCACAGCTTGGCGTGCTCCTTCTCGTTGCCGGCGGTCTCCTCAAAGATGGCCGCGATCTGCTCGTAGCCCTCCTTCTTGGCCTTGCTGGCAAAATAGGTGTACTTGTTGCGGGCCATGCTCTCCCCCGCAAACGCCTTCCACAGATTGGCCTCGGTCTTGCTGCCTTTCAGTTCCATTTGAAACGCCTTCCTTCCCTTAATTTTTATATGAATGGTTTGATGGAACCTTCAATCAGCCCTCGCCCTTCCAGAAGCCGTGGAGGTTGCACAGCTCATAGGCCGTCACCTTTCCGTCTCCATAAGCAAAGGTCTTCAGCTCCGGCTTGTCGCCCGGCTTGGGGAACTTCATCACCACGGTGTCCTCACCCACCGCGGCAATCAGGGGGATATAGTGCTCCGGCAGCATGGGGTGCTCCACGCTGCCCACCTTCACGGTGACGGAAGCGCCGCTGCCGTGGGCCGTCTTCTCCACCACAGGCACATGCTTCTCCAGCGCGCCGTCGGTGGTGTTGGGGGTGAGCTCCTCCATCTTTTGGCCGCAGCAGAACAGAGGCACCCCCTTGTCCACCACCTTGAACGCGATATTGCCGCAGTGCGCGCAGCGATACAGCTTAAACTCCATTTTTTCGAACCACCTTTCTTAAAATCTTATTTTATTCCCGCTTTCGGGTCTTTGATTCCAGAGTCTCACTGGAGGTTTTTACATTTGACGCAGGTCCCCCGGAACAGCACCTCATGCCCCGTCACGTCATGGCCGCTGGCCAAAAGCGCCTGCTCGTCCAGCCCGGCGTCATAGGGCAGGTCCAGATCGTACACCGCCCCGCAGACCTGGCAGCAGAAATGGGGATGGGCGGCGGTATTGTAGTCGTACCGCTCCACCGGAAAGGCCATTCGGGTAATGCTCCCCTCGTCCGCCAGCAGATTCAAGTTGCGGTACACCGTCCCCAGACTGAGACTGGGATTCTCCGGCTTGAGCCACTGGTACACCATCTCCGCCGTGGGATGCTCCTGGGTGTGCTTGAGCGCCTCATAAATCAGCTCCCGCTGCCTGGAGTAGCGCTTTCCGTTCATGATCCACCTCGCTTTCTCTCTTCTCTATAACAGTAATCATTATTGTTATTAATATAATAGCAGATTTTCCTGCGCCGCGCAAGTGTTTTTTTCAAAAAGGCCAAAAATTTTTTGCATAGTTTTTTTCTCTGCGCCCACACTAACTTTTACAGCCCATTGAAACAACAGGAGGAGAAATATGAAACGAAACCTGACCTTTCTTGTTCTGGCGGCTGCCCTGGTTCTTTCGCTGGCGGCCTGTACGCCCAACGTGCCGGAGACGGTCTCCCCCACCCCCTGGATCACCGCCACGCCTGCGCCGGCGGTCACCTCCACTCCGGAGGGCATTCTGGATGACATTGGGGAGGCGGGCAAGGACATCGCCGACGACATCGGGGAGGCGGCCAAGGACGCCACTGACAACGTGAAAAAGGCCCTCCGCTGACCGGAGATTTGCCGCCGGCACGCTTGACAACGGCCTGCCGGCGGCGTATACTTACCTTTGTCAAGTGAATCAGGTCTTCAGGGCAGGGTGCAAGTCCCTACCGGTGGTATAGCCCACGAGCCGTAACAGGTATGATTCGGTGCAATTCCGAAGCCGACAGTCACAGTCTGGATGGAAGAAGATCGTCATGGGGCGGGAGGCGTGCTCCCGCGGGCTGCGATTGCTCTGGTGTGTGCGGACATGCCGGAGCTTTTTCTGTTTGGAGGGGATTCCCCTCTCCCTTTTCCTTGCCCTGAACGGCCGTTCGGGGCAAGTTTTGTTTTTTCGGAGATGATGGTATGGAGGACCGGGAGTATATGGCTCTGGCCCTGTCTCTGGCGGAGCGGGGGGTGGGCTGGGCCTCCCCCAACCCCATGGTGGGGGCGGTGGTGGTGAAGGACGGCCGGATCATCGGCCAGGGCTGGCACGAGAAGTGCGGCCAGCCCCATGCCGAGCGCAACGCCCTGGCCGCCTGTACGCAGGACCCCGGCGGGGCCACCCTGTACGTCACCCTGGAGCCCTGCTGCCACCAGGGCAGGCAGCCCCCCTGCACCCAGGCCATTCTGGAGGCGGGCATCCGCCGGGTGGTGGTGGGCTCCGGCGACCCCAACCCGCTGGTGGCGGGCAAGGGCATTGCCCAGCTGCGGGCGCAGGGGGTGGAGGTCACCCAGCATGTGCTGGAGGAGGACTGCGACCGGCTCAACCAGGTATTCTTCCACTACATCCGCACCAGGCGGCCCTATGTGGTGATGAAGTACGCCATGACCCTGGACGGCAAAATCGCCGCCCGCACCGGGGACTCCCAGTGGGTCACCGGGGAGGCGGCCCGGAACCACGTCCAGCAGCTCCGCCACCGGTACACCGGCATTCTGGTTGGGGTGGGGACCGTGTTGGCCGACGACCCGCTGCTCACCTGCCGCATACCGGGCGGACGCAGTCCGGTGCGCATCCTCTGCGATACCCGCCTCCGCACCCCCCTCACCGCCCGGGTGGTGGCCACCGCCCGGCAGTTCCCCACCCTGCTGGCCACCTGCTGCCCCGACCCGGACCGGCGGGCGGCCTATGAGGATGCCGGGTGCCGGGTGCTGGTGCTGCCGGAGCGGGAGGGACATGTGGATCTGAACGCCCTGATGGACGAGCTGGGCCGGCGGGAGATTGACAGCGTCCTGCTGGAGGGGGGCGGCAGTCTGAACTGGTCCGCCCTGGAGCAGGGCGTGGTGCAGAAGGTGCTGGCCTACATCGCCCCCAAGCTGGCGGGGGGCCGGGATGCCAAAACCCCGGTGGAGGGGCTGGGCATTGACCGGATGGCCCGGGCCATTTTGCTGAATAACAGTACCATCACCCAAATTGGTACGGATTTTCTCATAGAAAGCGAGGTGGGTCCCTGTGTTCACGGGGATTGTTGAGGAACTGGGCCAGGTGGAGGACCTCCAGCGGGGCAGGCAGTCCGCCGTACTCACCATCCGGGCGGAACAGGTGCTGGAAGGCACCAAAATCGGGGACAGCATTGCGGTAAACGGGGTGTGCCTGACCGTCACCTCCCTGGCCGGCGGCCGGTTCACCGCCGACGTGATGCACGAGACCCTGGACCGCTCCGCCCTGGCCCGGCTGCGCCGGGGCAGCCCGGTGAATCTGGAGCGGGCCATGGCCGCCGACGGCCGCTTCGGCGGCCACATGGTGGCCGGACACATTGACGGCACCGGCCGGGTGGCTGAGATCCGCAGGGATGACAACGCCGTATGGTACACCATCCAGGCCGCCCCCCAGGTGCTGCGCTACATTGTGGAAAAGGGCTCCGTGGCGGTGGACGGCATCAGTCTGACGGTGGCCCGGGTGGAGGCCGACCGGTTTTCCATCTCCGCCATTCCCCACACGGTGGCACAGACGGTGCTGCGGGAGCGGCGGGAGGGGGATCTGGTGAATCTGGAGACCGACCTCATCGGCAAGTACGTGGAAAAGCTGCTGACTCCCGCCCCGGCCCAGGAGCAGACCGGCGGGATTACCATGGATTTTCTGGCACGGCACGGATTTTAGCAAGGAGGAGTTTGACATGGAAGAATTATTCTGCACGGTGGAGGAGGCGCTGGAGGAGCTGCGCTCCGGGCGCATCATCATCTCCATCGACGACCCGGACCGGGAAAACGAGGGGGACATGATCTGCGCCGCCCAGTTTGCCACCACCGAGAACGTGAACTTCATGGCCATGCACGCCAAGGGCCTCATCTGCACCCCCATGAGTCAGGAGCTGGCCGACCGGCTCCAGCTGGAGCAGATGGTCAAGGTGAACACCGACAACCACCAGACCGCCTTCACCGTATCCATTGACCATGTAAACACCACCACCGGCATCTCCGCCCAGGAGCGGGGCTACACCTGCCGCATGTGCGTGGACCCGGCCACCCGGCCGGGGGACCTGCGCCGCCCGGGCCACGTGTTCCCCCTGGTGGCCCGCAGGGGGGGCGTGCTCACCCGCAACGGCCACACGGAGGCCACGGTGGATTTGTGCCGGCTGGCCGGCCTGGCCCAGTGCGGGCTGTGCTGTGAGATCATGCGGGACGACGGCACCATGATGCGCACCTCCGAGCTGCTGGAGAAGGCCAGGGAGTGGGGGCTGAAGATCATCACCATCAAGGCCCTCCAGGACTACTGCCGCCTCCACGACAAGCACGTGGTGCGGGAGGCGGTGGCCCAGATGCCCACCCGCTACGGGGACTTCCAGATCTACGGCTATGTCAACGACCTCACAGGCGAACATCATGTGGCCCTGGTGAAGGGGGACATCGGGGACGGCCGGGACGTGCTCTGCCGGGTTCACTCGGAGTGCCTCACCGGCGATGTGTTCGGCTCCTGCCGCTGCGACTGCGGCCAGCAGCTGGCCGCCGCCATGATGCAGATTGAAAAGGAGGGCCGGGGCGTGGTCCTCTACATGCGCCAGGAGGGCCGGGGCATCGGCCTGATCAACAAGCTGAAGGCATACGAGCTCCAGGAGAAGGGCTTCGACACCGTGGACGCCAACGTGGAGCTTGGCTTCGCCCCCGATCTGCGGGAGTACTGGACCGGCGCCCAGATCCTGCGGGATCTGGGGGTGCGCACCATGCGTCTGCTCACCAACAACCCGGACAAGGTGTACCAGCTCTCCGAGTTCGGCCTGGAGATCACCCAGCGGGTCCCCATTCAGATGGACGCCAACGCCTACGACCTGTTCTATTTGAAAACCAAGCAGGAGCGGATGGGACACATCCTGACCTATTAAAAGAAAGAGAGGATATTTTGGCATGAAGACTTTTGAGGGAAAACTGGTATCCGGCGGCATCAAGGTGGGCATTGTGGTGGCCCGGTTCAACGAATTCATCACCTCCAAGCTGCTCAGCGGCGCCATGGACGGGCTGCTCCGCCACGGCGTGAAGGAGGAGGACATCCAGGTGGCCTGGGTACCCGGCGCCTTTGAAATTCCCCTCATTGCCTCCAAGATGGCCAAGAGCGGCCGGTACGACGCGGTGATCTGCCTGGGCGCCGTCATCCGGGGCTCCACCAGCCACTACGACTATGTGTGCAGCGAGGTATCCAAGGGGGTGGCGTCGGTGGCCCTGAACAGCGGCATTCCGGTGATGTTCGGGGTGCTCACCACTGAGAACATCGAGCAGGCCATCGAGCGGGCCGGTTCCAAGGCGGGCAACAAGGGTTCCGAGTGCGCAGAGGGCGCCATTGAGATGGTCAACCTGATCCGGGAGATGGGGTGCTGACCCTCCTCCCCCGCCGGTACCGCCGGAAGGGCGGCCTGTGAAAAAGACAAAACGCCTCCGCATCTGACAAAACAGATGCGGAGGCGTTTTTCTCCCTGCGGCAGGACTGCCCGCTTACCTTCTTTCCTTCTCCCGGTAATAGATGATCCGCAGCCCGTCCAGCACCAGCTGGGGGTCCACCACGTCGATCAGCTCAGTGTTGTCCGCCACCATCCGGGCCAGGCCGCCGGTGGCGATCACCTTGATCTCCCCGTCCCCCATCTCCGCCTTGGCCTGCCGGATCAGATACTCCATGGCGCCGATGTACCCCACCACCGCCCCGGCCTGGATCTGACCCACGGCGGTGGTGCTCAGGACGGTGTCCGGCTTCAGCAGCTCCACCCGGGGGAGCAGGGCGGTCTTCTGAAACAGTCCGTCAATGGACACCCGGACCCCGGCGGTGATGCATCCGCCCAGATAGACGCCCTCCCCGCTCACCGCGTCCAGAGTGGTGGCGGTGCCGAAGTCCAGCACAATCAGGGGCGCACCGTACTTCTCCATGGCGGCGATGTCGGCCACCGCCCGGTCCGGACCCAGCCGCTCATCGCTGTCGCACTCCACATAGGGCAGGCGGGGGTCCAGATCCTCGTCAATCACCAGGGGGCGTTTGCCCAGATACTTCTTCACCGCATTGTTCAGGGTGTGCATCACCTGGGGGACTACCGAGCCGATCACCACGTCCTCCACCTGGTCCAGCGACACCCCGAAGCGCTGGAAATACTGGCAGATCAGCAGCCCCACCTCATCGGAGGTGCGGTTGGCGTCGGTCATCAGGCGAAAGCTCCCCTTCAGCTCCGCCCCCTCGAAAATTCCCAGAACCATATTGGTATTGCCCACATCAATGGCAAGCAGCATCACACGTTCCCTTCCTTTCAGGTTGTACTAATGTAGCAGACCGCGCCCCCCGCCTCCAGGACGGCCACGGCATAGGTGGGCCGGGCCAGACTGCCGATACTGCCCGGATTGACCACCCACATGCCGTGCTGGAATTCACAGGCCGCCTCATGGGTGTGACCGTACAGCAGCAGATGCGCCCCCGCCTCCCGGGCGGCCCGGACGGCGGCGGCCGGCCCCAGCTTCACATGGTAGGTGTGGCCGTGGGTCATCAGCAGCCTGCACCCCTCCAGGGTGAACACCCGCTCCTCCGGCAGGTCGGGCCGCCGGCCGTCGCAGTTCCCCGGCACAAAGCTTATCGGAATATCCGGAAACTTCTCCTGGAGGGTCTGGGCGTCCCTCACCAGGTCGCCCAGATGGAGGATGCGGTCCGGGCGCTCCAGACGCACCATATCCGCCATATTGGCTACATTTCCATGGGAGTCGGAAAAAATCAGCAGCTTCACGCAGTCACCTTCCGTTCCTCGCACATATAATGCCTTGAGACCCACTATAAATAATTGAGATGGAGCTGATGATGGTATGTGTGCTTCCCCGTCCAACCTGGAGGATCTGATGAAAGACCCCAAAGCCGCCGGCCTGCTGGGCGACAAGGCCCTGCTGCAATCCATCCTCAACGCCCCCGACACCCAGCGGTTGATGCAGCTGCTCAACCAGGCGGCGGACGGCGGGCTGAAGCAGGCCGCCGGCGCCGCCGCCAAGGGGGATACCCAGGCCCTGGCCGGTCTGGTGAAGCAGGTGCTGGCCAGCCGGGAGGGCGCCCGGCTGGCGGAGCAGCTCAACCGGACCATCAGCCAGGGCAGGTAGTAGGCCGCCGCTCCGGCAGGAAGGGGGGAAACCCATGGCTGAGCTGGAGGAAAAATTAAACGCCATTTTAAACGATCCCCAGGCGATGGGGCAGATCCTCTCCGCGGCAAAGGCCCTCTCCGGCCAGGCCCCCGACGGCGCCGGGGAGGCCGGGGAAAGCGCCCCCGCCGGGGATGGGGGCGACCCCCTGTCCGCCCTGGGACAGCTGGACCCCAAGCTGGTGCAGGCGGGACTGCGGCTGCTCTCGGACTACACCGGCGGCGACGACCGCAGAACCGCCCTGCTGGAGGCCCTCAAACCCTTTCTCCGCCCGGAGCGGCAGGGAAAGGTGGAACAGGCCGTCCGGATCGCCAAACTGGCCAGAGTGATCCGCAGCGCCCTCCGCCTTTTCCAGGACGCCAGAGAGGAGGAGGCAGATGTATAACCGCTACATCCCCAACGGCACCGCCTACACCCGGATCACCCAGCCGGAGCCGCCCCCGCCCCCGCAGGGCGGGACGGAGCGGAGCGAACGCCCCCTCTCCGGGCTGCTCCGCGCCCTCAGGCTGGAGGGACTGGACACCGGGGATGTGCTGCTGCTGCTCATCCTGCTGCTGGTGTTTCTGGAGGGGGATGACCTGGAGCTGGTGATTGCCCTGGGTCTCATCCTGCTGCTGGGTCTGGGTCAGGCGTGAGGGTTCCTCCCACCGTGTGCAGCACCGTCCCGTCCGGCAGGGTGAAGGAAGCGTCCGACGGGGCGGGCCGCTCCAGGGCGCTGGCGGTCATGAGGTAGACCACCTCGCCCTCCCTCAGCTGCTCCGCCCGGACCAGAAGGCCGCTGTCGTCGTCCACCCAGTAGCGCTCCACCAGGCCGGAGCTGTCCGGCGCCGTCTCCACATAGATGCAGCCCAGGCCGTCCAGAGCCTGGTACTCCGCCGCCGAGATGGAGGCCTGCTCCAGCTCCAGCACCGTCTCGTAGCTGGGAATCCGCTGCCCCTCCAGATCCGCCGAGCCGTCGTCGGCCGGGCCGTTCCACACCTCCTGGCCGCCGCCGTACCAGATCCAGAGCTGTCCGTCCCCCACGATGGAGTGGCGGACCGTACCGCCGGGCCAGACCGCGTCCGTCCGGGTCCACCCGCCGTCCACCCACACCTGGACCTGGGTGACGCCCCGGGCATCCTCCTCCTCGCCCCAGATGTCCGTGATGGTTACCGCCCGGCCGTAGCTCTCCGGCCGGTTCAGGGTGGCGATGACGCTCTGCACCGTCTGGGGCGTCACCTCCACCCGGACCAGATCCTCATCCCCCTCCCCGGCGGGCAGCCCGGAGGGCTCCGCCGTGGGCAGAATGATCTTGGCCGTGTCCGGGGCGAAAATGCCCAGCCCGAAGCTGGAGAGAATGGCCACCGCAATGATGACGGCGATGAGGGCCACCACGATATTCCGTTTCCTCCGTTCCATGGCGTCCTCCTCTTCCCTGCACCGGCCCGCCCGCGGACAGGCCGGGGACTACCGGTCCTCCTTCTGCCGGTCCTCTTCCCGCTCCCGCTCCTTGCGGTTGTTGCTCAGGAAAATATGCCCGGCAATGGCCCCGGCAAAGCACAGGGCCATCAGCAGCAGCATGGCCTTCACCGGCCCGCTGGTGGTGAGCACCACGGCGGACAGGCCCAGAATGGCACTGATCATATACAGCACCGCCACCGCCTGCTTCTGGTTCAGCCCCATGTCGATGAGCCGGTGATGGACATGGCTGCGGTCGGCGTGCATGGGACTCTGGCCGTGGGCGATGCGGCGGATAAAGGCAAAGCAGGTGTCGAAAATGGGCAGCCCCAGCATGAGGAAGGGGACGGCAAAGGAGATGATGGTATACAGCTTGAACAGGCCCTGAATGGACACCACCGCCAGAATAAAGCCCAGGAAGGTGGAGCCGGTGTCCCCCATGAAGATCTTGGCCGGATTCATGTTGTAGGGCAGAAAGCCCAGGCAGCCGCCGGTGAGGGCGGCCATCAGGATGGCCACCGGCCCGTCGCTGATGGCCAGAGAGATCACCAGCAGGGTCATGGAGCCGATGGCGGATACGCCGCAGGCCAGCCCGTCCAGTCCGTCGATCAGATTTACCGCATTGGTGATGGCCACAATCCACAGTACGGTGACGGGAACGGACAAAAAGCCCAGGTCCCAATAGAGGTTCTGGGAGAAGACGTTGGGGTTGGACAAGGTCTCAATCACGTTTCCGGCCAGCACCGCCACCAGGGCGGCCACAATCTGCACCACGAACTTGAACATGGCCCGCAGGCTGTATATATCGTCAAAAATGCCCAGCACCACAATGATAACCGCGCCCAGCAGCATCCCCCGCATCTGATCGGTCAGATCCAGAAACACCAGCACGCTGAGCAGAAAACCCAGAAAAATGGCCAGGCCGCCCATCCGGGGGATGGGGTGGTTGTGCATCCGGCGGTTGTCCCTTGGGACGTCCACCGCCCCCATGCGGAAGGCCAGATTCTTCACCACCGGCGTGGTGATCAGCGCCACCAGAAAGGCCACCATCAGGGCGGCGGCCACAATGCCGATGAGGGGAAGGTTCAGTTTCATCGCCATAGGAAAGATGCTCCTTTATGTCAACGGGCCAGGAAGCCCACCTTTTTATACACCTTGCGCAGGGTCTTTTCCGCCACGTAGGAGGCCTTCTCCGCCCCCGCCCGGTACACCTGCTCCAGATAGGCCTTGTCGGCCAGCAGCCGCTGGGTCTCCTCCCGGATGGGACGGAGCAGCTCCACCACGGCCTCCCCCACCACGGGCTTGAAGGCGCCGTAGCCCTTGCCCTCAAACTCCGCCTCAATCTCCTCATAGCTCTTGCCGGTGACGGCGGAGTAGATGCCCATCAGGTTGGATACGCCGGGCTTCTCCTCCTGGTCGAAGCGGACGCACCGCTGGGTGTCGCTGTCGGTAATGGCCCGCTTGAATTTCCGCAGGATATCCTCCGGCTTTTCCATCAGGAACACACAGCCCTCGGGAATGGACTTGCTCATCTTGGTGTCCGGCTGATTCAGGCTCATCACCCGGGCGCCCGCCTTGGGGATGTAGGGCTGAGGCACCTTGAACACCTCGCCGTGGATGTGGTTGAAGCGGTTGGCGATGTCCCGGCAGATCTCCACGTGCTGCTTCTGATCCTCCCCCACCGGCACAAAGTCGGGCTGGTAGAGCAGAATGTCCGCCGCCATCAGGCAGGGGTAGGTGAACAGGCCGGCGTTGATGTTGTCGGCGTGCTTGGCGGACTTGTCCTTGAACTGGGTCATCCGGGACAGTTCCCCAAACATGGTGTAGCAGTCCAGCACCCAGCCCAGCTCGGCGTGCTGGTGGACGTGGGACTGGACAAAAATGGTGTTCTTCTCCGGGTCCAGACCGCAGGCGATATAGGTGGCAATCTGGGTCAGGGTCCGCCGGCGCAGCTCCGCCGGGTCCTGGCGCACGGTGATGGTATGCAGATCGGCCATGAACCAGAAGCAGTCAAACTGCTCGGACAGCTCCGCCCAGTTCTTGATGGCCCCCAGGTAGTTGCCCAGGTGGAGCTCCCCGCTGGGCTGAATGCCGGACAAAAGGACCTTTTTCTCGTTGTCCATACTATAACACACCTCTTACGCGTGATTTTTTGCCCTTGGGGCGCAATGCCCCATATTGAGTTATCATATCATATCCAAATGGCCTTGACAATCCTCAGAAGAAAAAATAGAATAAGATGATACCTATGGCAAATACTGCGGAAAAGGAGTTTTTCCAATGGAACTGAACTGGTTTGAGGAGATGGAGGCCCGCATCCCCAAGGGGGGCGTGCGCACCCGGTTTGCCCCCTCTCCCACAGGCTATATGCACGTGGGCAACCTGCGCACCGCCCTGTACACCTGGCTCATCGCCCGGCACAGCGGCGGCGCCTTTATCCTGCGCATTGAGGATACCGACCAGGGCCGTCTGGTGGAGGGGGCCACAGAGGTCATCTACGCCACCCTGCGCAAGTGCGGCCTCACCTGGGACGAGGGTCCCGACCTGGGCGGCCCGGTGGGTCCCTACATCCAGACCCAGCGGCGGGACCTGTACGGCAAATACGCCCGGCTGCTGGTGGAGCGGGGCCACGCCTACTACTGCTTCTGCGAAAAGACGGAGTCGGAGGAGGACTCCGGGGACTTTGACCGGGGGGCCGATCCCTGCCGCGCCCTGACTCCGGAGGAGGCCGAGGCCCGGGTGGCCGCCGGCGAACCCTATGTCATCCGGCAGAAGATTCCCAGCGAAGGGACCACTACCTTTTCCGACGCCGTGTTCGGGGAGATCACCGTGGAGAACTCCACTCTGGACGACCAGGTGCTCCTCAAGCGGGACAGCCTGCCCACCTACAACTTCGCCAACGTCATTGACGACCATCTGATGGGCATCACCCACGTGGTCCGGGGCAGCGAATACCTCTCCTCCGCCCCCAAGTACAACCTGCTCTACCAGGGCTTCGGCTGGAAAGTTCCCACCTATATTCACTGCTCCCCCGTTATGCGGGACCAGCACAACAAAATGAGCAAGCGCAAGGGAGACCCCTCCTACGAGGACCTGATCGCCATGGGCTACCTGTCCGAGGCGGTGGTGAATTATGTCACCCTGCTGGGCTGGTCTCCCCGGGGGGCGTACGCCGAGCGGGAGTTCTTCACCCTGGCCGAGCTGGCGGAGATCTTCGACATCGGCGGCATTTCCAAGTCCCCCGCCATTTTCGACCTTGAAAAGCTGAAGTACTTTAATGCCAGCTACCTCCGCGCCCTCTCCCCCGCAGACTTCTACGCGGGAGCCGAGCCCTATCTGAAGCAGGCAATCAAAACCCCCGGCATTGATTTGAAGCTCATCGCCCCCCTGGTGCAGCCCCGGTGCGACACCTGGCTGGACATCGCCCCCCAGGTGGATTTCTTCGACGCCCTGCCGGAGTACTCCAATGAGCTCTACTGTCACAAGAAGATGAAGACCAACGAGGAGAACTCCCTGGAGGCCCTGGAGCAGGTGCTGCCGGTGCTGGAGGGGCTGACCGAGTGGAGCTACGGCGCCATTCACGACGCGCTCATCGGTCTGGCCCAGCGGCTGGAGCTGAAAAACGGCCGGATCATGTGGCCGGTGCGCACCGCCCTGTCCGGCAAGGCGGTCACCCCCGGCGGCGCGGTGGAGCTGGCCCACATTCTGGGCAAGGAGGAAGCCCTCCGCCGCATCCGCCTGGGCATGGCCCAGCTGGCAAAATAAGTGTGGCATACAACGCCCCCTTTTACGCAACCTAGCGGTAAAAGGGGGCGTTTTTATGGACAAAAGACGGTTGAAAGCCCTGGGCATCATCTTTGTGACGGCGGCCTTCGCCGTGGCCGTGGGCTTTGGCATCCAGGGGCGGCTCCAGGCGGCCCGATACCGGCGGCTGCTGGACAACGGCTACCGCCATGCCTTTACCGAGCTGGCCACGGCGGCGGGAGAGCTGGACGTATCCCTTCAGAAGGCGGCCTACGCCACCTCCCCCGCCCTGTTCTCCGTGCTGTGCGCCCAGACCTACGCCAAGGCCACCGCCGCCCAGGCCGCCCTGGGGGAGCTGCCCTACGGCAATGTGGAGCTGGAGCAGACCGCCGCCTTTCTGGCTAAGGCCGGGGATTACGCCCTGGCCCTGGCCGGCGGCGCGGAGAGCGGGCAGGTGTGTACCCGGGAGCAGCGGAACACCCTCCAGGCCCTCTCCCAGTCGGCGGCGGAGCTGGCCGGGATTTTGCAGGACCTGGAGGCCGGATTCAGCGCCGGCGACCTGGCCCCGGAGAGCCTGGAGGAGGTGCGGCAGCGGCTGGCGGCCGCGGGTCAGGAGGGGCAGCAGGTGGAAAGTGGTTCCGCTTTCCAGACCGTGGAGGCGGATTTTCCCGAGGTACCCGCCCTGATTTACGACGGGCCTTTCTCCGAGCACCTGTCCAGCCGCTCTCCCCGAATGCTGGAGGGGCTGCCCCAGGTGGAGGAGTCCGCCGCCAGGGCGGCCGCCGCCGCTTTCCTGGGGCTGCGGGAGGAGCTTTTCACCCTCACCGCCACCGGAGAGGGGGTCCTCCCCACCTATGGCTTTACCGCCCTGGTGGACGGCGGGGAACTGTACGTGGAGGTGACCCGCCAGGGGGGGCAGGTGCTGCAGCTGTTCTCCTCCCGGCCAGTGGGGGAGCAGGTCCTCACCCGGGCGGAGGGCTGCCAGGCGGCAGAGGCCTTTCTGGGCAGCCACGGCTTTCAGGACATGCAGCCCAGCTATTTTCTGGAGCAGAACGGCCTGCTCACCGTCCACTTCGCCTCCCGGCAGGGGGAGGTGTACTGCTATCCCGATCTGGTCAAGGTACAGGTGGCTCTGGATACCGGGGACGTGGTGGGCTTTGAGGCCCACGGCTACCTGATGAACCACGGAGACCGGGAGCTGTCCGCCCCGGCCGTCTCCGCCGCCCAGGCGGCGGAGACGGTGCCGGACAGCCTTACCGTGCTGAGCAGCCAGCTGGCCCTCATCCCCACCGGCGGGGAGTACGAGGTGCTCTGCCATGAGTTCAAGTGCCAAAGCGCCGGGGGCAGCCACGTGCTTCTCTACGTCAACGCCGCCACCGGCGAGCAGACTCGCATCCTGCTGCTGTTGGAGGATGAGTCCGGCACCCTGGTACTGTAAAGGAAAATGGCCTGCCGCAAAAGCGGCAGGCCATTTGCGCGCTCACAGCAGCGGACCCATCACCCGCAGGATGGAGCGAAACAGCCGCCTGGCCCAGGAGTGGGCCAGGCACTGCTCCAGGGTCACCGGCTGGCATTTGATCTGGGTGGAGAGAAAGTCCTCCTTTACATCCAGCACCGTGGGATCGTGGCACAGCCACACCGCGTCCTCAAAGTGGAGGAACATGCTGCGGTAGTCCATATTGATGGAGCCCACCACCGCATAGATGTCGTCGGACACCAGGTTCTTGGCGTGGACAAAGCCGGGGGTATACTCAAAGATACGCACCCCCGCCTCCAGCAGCGGCTCATAGTGGGAGCGGGTCAGCTCGAACACCAGGGGCTTGTCCGGGATGTGGGGGGTCATGATGCGCACATCCACCCCCGACTTGGCGGCGTTGCACAGGGCGGTATTGAGGCAGTCGCTGATGATGAGATAGGGGGTCATGATATACACATAGCGCTTGGCCTTGCTGATCACATTCAGGTAGACAGTCTCCCCCACCGGCTCGTTGTCCAGGGGGTTGTCCGCGTAGGGCTGGACAAAATAGCCGCTCCCCTGCCCGGCCTCCGGCGGCAGAGCGGTGGGGCGCAGGGCGGGATAGTCCACCTTCACCTCCCGGACATACTCCCACATGGTGAGGAACATCACCGTCATGCTCCAGGCGGCCTCCCCCTTCACCAGAATGGCGCTGTCCTTCCAGTGTCCGAAGCGGGAGGTGCGGTTGATATACTCGTCAGCCAGATTGATTCCGCCGGTAAAGGCGGTGTGGCCGTCGATGATGCAGAACTTCCGGTGGTCCCGGTTGTTCATGCGGATGGAGATCACCGGCCGGAACCGGTTGAAGACGCAGCAGGGGATGCCGGTCTCCTCCTCAAACTTCCTGGCAAAGTTCATGGGCAGGGTGTTCAGCGAGCCCACGTCATCGTAGATCACCCGCACGTCCACCCCTGCGGCGTGCTTCGCCTTCAAAATCTCCACCACCGAGTCCCAGAACAGGCCGGGGCCGATGATGAAGTACTCCAGGAAAATATACCGCTGGGCCTTTTTCAGCTCCTCCAGCATCACGGGAAAAGCGTCGTCCCCCAGCGGGAAATAGCGGGTGCAGGTGTTGGAGTAGACCGGACAGCGGGCGTACTGCTCCACATAGCGGGCCTGGTTCACGGCGTCCTCCCCAAACCGGGCCAGCCGCTCCGCCTGATAGTCCCCCTTCAGCTGCTCCAGCATGGTCCGGTCCAATCCCCGCATCTTCCGCCGCTGCCGGGCGGACATGCGGTTGCCGCCGCACAGCAGGTAGACCAGCCAGCCGAAGGCCGGGAAGAGCAGGATGGGGATGATCCAGGCGATTTTGTAGCCCGGATCGGTCTGGCGGCTCACAATCACTAGCACCGCCAGCACCGAGAGCAGCACATAGGCCCAGTACAAATAGAAGTAAGCCGAGGAAAACAGCAGGGTGATCGCCAGCAGGGCCAGGGACTGAAGGAGAATGATCAGCCCCACAATCACCCTGCGCTGAAGCAGAATGGATGCCAGTTTCTTGATATTCATGCTCTGCCTCCTAGCGCACCGCCACGTTGTCCGTCCCCAGCAGCTCCTTCAGCTCCTGCACCAGGGCGTCATGGACCACGCAGGGCGTACCCAGCAGCTTACCGGTATCCGCGCAGCGGACTTTCAGCTGCTCCGTGCCGGGAAACATCGTCAGGATCAGCTTGATCTTCTCCCACCTGGGATCGTTCAGCCCCGGTATGCGGATATACAGGCACCTGGCCTGGGGCCGCTCCCCACCGGACGGCTCCGCCCCGCCCTTCACCTGCTCCAGCGGCGTGACCCGGTCGCACATGAGCTGGGGTGCCTTCTCGTCCCGGACGGAGATCCGTCCCTCCGCCAGAATGGGGGTGTTCTCCTTCAGATAGGAGCCGCACACCCCCAGCACCCGGGCAAACACCAGCATTTCCATGGAGCCGGTGTCGTCCTCCACCGTCACGTAGGCCATCAGGGTGTTGCTGCGGGTGGTCTTGGTGCGGGCGGCGGTGACCACCCCGGCCAGCTTCACCCGCTGCTCATCCCGGAACCGGGTGGGTCCCCCCTCCTGATCAAAATCCGCCAGAATGGCCCCGATGGGGGCCGCCCCCCACTGCTTCACCTGCTCCCGGTACTCGTCCATGGGGTGGCCGGAGAGGTAGAGGCCGGTGGTCTCCTTCTCCATGGTCATCAGCTCCCGGCGGGAGAACTCCGGGATGGGTTTCAGCCGGAGCTCCGGCGCGCTCTGCCGCCCGCCGCCGCCCCCGCCGAACAGGTCGAACTGCCCCTCCAGGTTTTTGCGCCTGTTCTGGGCAATGGTGTCCACCAGAGACTCGCAGGCGTCCAGCAGCCGGGAACGGTACACCCCCATGCTGTCAAAGGCGCCGCACTTGATGAGACTCTCCAGCACCCGCTTGTTCAGGTCGGCGTCAAACATCCGCTGGCAGAAGTCCGCGAAATCTGTAAAGGCTCCGTCCTTTTCACGCTCTGCCAGCACGGCGTTGATAAAGCCCCGGCCCACGCCCTTCACCGCCACCAGGCCGAAGCGGATGTGGTCCCCCGACACGGTGAAGTCCGCTCCGGACTCATTGATGTCCGGGGGCAGCAGCTGGATGGCGCAGTCCCGGCACTCGGCGATATACTCCGCCACCTTCTCGCTGGAGTCCAGCACGGAGGTGAGGAGGGCGGCCATGTATTCCCTGGTGTAGTGGCATTTGAACCAGGCGGTGTGATAGGCCACGATGGCGTAGCTCACCGCGTGGGCCTTGTTGAAGGCGTACTGGGCGAAGGCCTCAATCTCGTCATAGATATCCTCGGCGATCTGCTGGGGAATGCCGTTGGCGGCGCAGCCGGCAATGCCCCGGTCCGGGTCGCCGTGGATGAAGGTGAAGCGCTCCTTCTCAATCTGGGCCTTCTTTTTCTTGGAGATGGCCCGGCGCACCATGTCGGCCTGGCCCATGGTGTACCCCGCCAGGCGGCGGAAAATCTCGATGACCTGCTCCTGGTAGACGATGCACCCGTAGGTCACCGACAGGATGGGTTCCAGGGCCGGGTGCTTGTACTTCACCTTGTCCGGATTGTGCTTGCAGGCGATGAACCGGGGAATGGACTCCATGGGGCCGGGCCGGTAGAGGGCGATGATGGCGGTGATGTCCTCAATGCTGTGGGGCTTCAAGCCCACGCACACCCCGGTCATGCCGGCGGACTCCATCTGAAACACCCCGGAGGTGCGCCCGTCGGAGAGCATCTGGAACACCTCCGGGTCGTTGTCCGGGATATCCGCCAGGGAAAAGCCGGGCCGGCCCTGCCGGACCAGCTTCACCGTGTCGTCCAGAATGGTCAGGTTGCGCAGGCCCAGAAAGTCCATTTTCAGCAGGCCCAGCTCTTCCAGAGTGGTCATCACGTACTGGGTGACCACCGACTCGTCGTTCTTGGCCAGGGGGACATAGTCCACCACCGGCCGGCGGGTGATCACCACCCCGGCGGCGTGGGTGGAGGCGTGGCGGGGCATGCCCTCGATGGCCTTGGCGGTGTCGATCAGGGTTTTCACCTGCGTCTCCCTCTCGTAGAGGTCCCGCAGGGGCTTGGACAGCTTGAGCGCTTCGTCCAGGGTGATGTGGAGGGCGCCGGGACCGCTGGGTACCTGCTTGGCCACCGCGTCCACCTCGGCGTAGGGAATGTTCAGCGCCCGACCCACGTCCCGAATGGCGCCCCGGGCGGCCATGGTGCCGAAGGTGACAATCTGGGCCACATGGTCCTCCCCGTACTTCCGCTGGACGTACTCGATCACCTCCTGCCGGCGGCGGATGCAGAAGTCGATGTCGATGTCCGGCATGGTGACCCGCTCCGGATTGAGGAAGCGCTCGAAATAGAGGGAGTATTTCATGGGGTCCACGTCGGTGATGTTCAGGCAGTAGGCCACCATGGACCCCGCCGCAGAGCCCCGGCCCGGACCCACCGGGATGCCCCGGCTTTTAGCATACCCGATAAAATCGGAGACAATCAGGAAATAGTCCACAAACCCCATCTGCCGGATGACCCCCATCTCGTAGGCCAGCCGGTCCCGGTAGCCCGCCGGGTCGCCGGGGTAGCGGCGCCCATAGCCCTCCCGGCACAGCTTTTGAAAGTAGGCGTCCCCGTCGGCATACCCCTCCGGCAGCTTGAATTCCGGCAGGTGGTAGGTGCCGAACTGGAAGTCCATATTGCACAAATCCGCGATTTTCAGGGTGTTTTCCACCGCCTCCGGGTAGTCCGGGAAGAGGGCGGCCATCTCCTGGGTGGACTTGACATAGAGCTCGCTGGTCTCCATTTTCAGGCGGTTGGGGTCGTCCACCGTCTTGCCCATCTGGATGCACATCAGGGTATCCTGCATCTGGGCGTCCTCCCGGCGGAGATAGTGGGCGTCATTGGTCACCACCAGGGGGATGCCGGTCTCCTGGTGGATGCGGATCAGGCCCTGGTTGACGGCGGGGTCGTTGGGCAGGTTGTGGTCCTGAAGCTCCAGGTAGTAGCCGTCCTCTCCGAACAGCGCCCGCATCTCCAGGGCAGCGGCCTTGGCCCCCTCGTAGTCCCCCGCCAGGATGCGCCGGGGTACCTCCCCCGACTGGCAGGCGGACAGGGCGATGAGACCCCCGGCGTGCTGCCGCAGCAGCTGCTTGTCAATGCGGGGCTTGATATAAAAGCCCTCGGTAAAGGCGCAGGAATCCAGATAGCACAGGTTCCGGTAGCCCTCCTCGTTGCGGCAGAGGAGGATGAGGTGGTACATGGCCGCGTCCAGCTCGTGGACCCGGTCGGCCCGGCCCCGGGGGGCTACATAGACCTCACAGCCGATGATGGGCTTGATCCCCTCCGCCTTGCAGGCCTTGTAAAAGTCCACCACGCCGTACATCACCCCGTGGTCGGTGACGGCCACGGCGCTCTGCCCCAGCTCCTTCACCCGCTTGACCAGCAGGGGGATGCGGCAGGCCCCGTCCAGCAGGGAAAACTCGGTATGGACATGCAGGTGGACAAAGGACATGGGGATACCTCCTTGGGATTCTATCTCTACAAATAGCGTTTGGAAATGGGCAGACGCTCCAGAAACCGCACCGCGCGGCGCAGCTCCTCCGGAGGACGCCAGCCCACCGGAACGGTCAGCAGAACCTTCCCCTTTCTCCGGAGGGAGATGGCGGTCCGGCTCAGGCCGCCGGGGCGAATTCCCACAGTGGTGGTCCATCTGCGGCGGAGCAGCACCTCCGCTCCCTCGTAGGAATAGCAATAGGCTGTAAAGGCAGTTTGCTCCACAGCCTGCTCCGCTTCAAAGCGAATGGAATGTTTCCCGCTCAGCAGGAAGTTCAGCCCCAGCCCCGCCAGCAGCAGGCCCATCAGCACGCACAGCGGTACACAAGACAACAGCGCGGAGAGGAGAAATATCACCACCGCGCCGAAGCCCGGCAGCAGCAGCGCCAACACCCGCCCCTCAACGGAAGGCCGGAGCACGATAGGCGGCACAGGTTCCTTCACCGCACTTTCCCCCTCCCCCAAACGCACGCGCTTTCCCGGAAAACACGCTCCGGGTCTTTACTTGACAATCTCAATGCGCTGGCCGCAGCCGGAACAGTAAATCTCCCGCTCCCGCCGAAACAGATAGCGCTCCCAAATCCCGTAGAGCGGTTCCCCGCAGGCCGGGCAGCGGAGCTTGCTGCTTTTCCATGTTCAAATCCCTCTTTCTGAAGCGTAGTCCGTTTTTCAGTCACAGAGTTCTCTCAAAAAGGCCCGCAGGCGAGCGTTGTGCTCCCGCTTCTGGTGGCAGAGCATCAGATACAGCAGCAGAAACAATGTCCCGGCCCCCGCCGCCCACAGAGCAAGCATACCCGGAATAAAGGGTACTTGTTCCCCGCCCGGCAGGATGAATGCGGAATGGAAGTACCCCCACTTGACGCTAAGCTGGTCAGCCAGAATCACACTGCCAATTGGTGCAAAGGCAATGGCACAAACAGCGGCTATAAGTACGGAACCCCCAAAATGGCCGTGAATCTCCGTTCCTCCCCGTCCATCCGGCCGGAACCTTCCTTCAAACAGGGCCTCCTTTCCTCTGACATGTTCCCCGCGAAAGGTCAGCCGAAAACGGTTGCCGGACCACAGCCGGACCTGGAGCTGTCCGCCGGGTACAGAATGAGAGCCGCTGCGTGCCTTCAGCCTGGCACACATACGCTCCGGCGATATGTCGCTGTGAAACCGCGCCATACGCGCCTCCAATCTCCATCCCAAGGCCCCGGCGCATCCTTTTACGACTCCGCCAGGGACATCAGCTTGCGCAGCCGGTGATTGAAAGCCGACTTGCTCACCGGCGGGTCGCACAGCTCCGCCAGCTGGGTGAGGGTCAGCTCCGGGTGGGCCATGCGCAGGTCCACCGCCTCCTTCAGCTTGTCGGGCAGCTCGGCCAGCATCCCCCGCTCCTCCAGGCGGTAGATGGCCTCCATCTGGCTCTGGGCCGCCTCCACCGCCTTGTCCAGGTTGGCGGCGTCGCAGTTCACCCGGCGGTTGATGCTCCCCCGCAAATCCTTCTCCGCCTTGGCATTCATCATATCCATGGCCGCCAAGGGGGCGCCGATGGCGGTGAGAAAGTCCTCAATGGCCTCGCTCTGCTTGAAATAGGTGATGTAGTTGGCCTTGCGGCAGCTCTCCTTTGGGCTGAATCCCGCCTCCTGCAGCAGCGCCCGCAGCTCCCGGCTGACGCTGCGGTGGGGGGTGGCCAGCTCCAGGTGGTAGCGCTTGGCCGGGTCGGTCACCGAACCCCCCGCCAGAAAGGCCCCCCGGAAAAAGGCGGTGCGGCAGTGTTCCTCCTCCAGCACCGCGAAGTTGATGTGGTGGGCCAGGGATTCCGCCGGATGGTAGCCGAAGGTATCCCCCAGCACCGAGAGCTTGTCCGCCGCCGTCAGGGAAAAGATGAGCTTGCCCGCCCCCTCCTCCGGAACCCGGTCGAATTTCATCCGGAATGCCTTGTAAAACAGAGCGGGCAGCCGGGCGGCAAACTCCACCGACTCGGTGGTGATGCGCACCTGCCGGGCGTCAAACTGGCCGCAGTAGAGCAGCACGCCATAGGCCTCCGCCTGGGCGCAGCAGCGCCGGGCGAGGGCCGTCCGGCACAGCTCGGCCTTGACCTGGGATGAAAAGGACATGGTATCCCTCCAAACCGGCGGCAGCGCCCCCGGCAGAATTAGAAAATCTTTGTTTCGGCCCGCTCCCGGTAGAGCTCCACCACCGCCGCCGCCAGCCGGGCCACGGAGTGGCGGGCGTAGTCCTGGGTCTCGGAGGCCAGGGGCCGGGTGACCAGCTCCACCCCCATGGCCTCAATGGCCGCCCGGTCCACCACGATGGGGACCGCGTCCTCCGCCTTGTACCGCTCCACCAGGCGGGGACGCACCGGGGCGGAGTTGCACAGGCAGAGGTTTATCAGGCCCGGCCCGGAGTGGTCCAGCAGGGCCTTCACGTGGTCGGAGGCGGTCATGCCCTCGGTCTCCCCGTCCTGGGTCATGATGTTGCAGATGTAAATTTTCAGGGCCTTGGACCGGCACACCGCCTGGGCGATACCGTCCACCAGCAGGTTGGGGATGATGCTGGTATACAGGCTGCCCGGCCCCAGCAGGATCAGATTGGCCTCTTCAATGGCCTGTATGGCCGCCGGCAGCGCCTTGGGGTGCTCCGGCAGCAGGCGGACGCTCTGGATGCGGCAGTCCTGGGCCTTCTTGAAGTCGCAGATTTTGGACTCCCCCCGGACCCGGGTGCCGTTTTCAAAGGTGGCCTCCAGGGCCACGTCGGCGGTGGTCACCGGCAGCACCCGGCCGGTGATGGCAAGGACCTGGCTCATCTTGGCCACCGCCTCGTCAAAGGAGTCGGAGATGCCGTTGAGGGCGGCCAGGATCAGATTGCCGAAGGACTGGCCGGTGAGCTTGCCGGAGCCCTGGGGAAAGCGGTAGGTCAGAAGCTGCTGCATCACCGGCTCGGCGTTGGCCAGGGCCTCCATACAGTGGCGGATGTCCCCCGGAGGGGGCATCCCCAGATCCTCCCGCAGCATGCCCGAGCCGCCGCCGTCATCCGCCACCGTCACCACGGCGGTGAGGTTTTGGGTGTAGGTCTTCAGGCCCCGCAGCATGGTGGACAGCCCGGTTCCGCCCCCGATGGCCACCACCCTGGGTCCCCGCCTCTGGCGCTGTTGGTCAAACAAAAATTCGTTCACACAAAATCCCCCTCACGCCCGGGTCATGTCGCGGTGGTTTTCCGCAGCCTGATACCCCTTCTGACGGATGAAGTCGGCCACCGCCTTGGTGATGGCCACCGAGCGGTGCTGTCCGCCGGTGCAGCCGATGGCGATGACCAGCATGGTCTTCCCTTCCTCCACATACTGGGGCAGCAAAAAGCCGATCAGCGCTTCCATGTGGGTCATAAAATCCTTGGTCTGCTGGTAGCCGAAGACAAAATTGTATACGCCCTCGTCCAGCCCGGTCTGATGGCGCAGCTCGGCTATGTAATAGGGATTGGGCAGAAAGCGCACGTCAAACACCAGATCGGCCTCGATGGGAATGCCGTACTTGAAGCCGAAGGAGATCACATTCACCGTCATGGCGGGGGTCTCCCCGCCCCGGCCGAACAGCCGCAGCACCTCCCCCCGCAGCTTGGCGGTGGACAGCGCGGAGGTGTCGATGATATACTCCGCCCGCTGGCGCACCGGGGCCAGAATGGTGCGCTCCGTGCGCACCGCCTCGTCCAGGGTGGGGTACATGCCGGAGAGGGGGTGGCTCCGCCGGGTCTCCTTATAGCGCTTGATGATGGTCTCCACGCTGGCCTCCACAAAGAGGATCTTGTAGTCGCAGCCCATCTCGTGGAGCTCATGGAGGGAGTCAAACAGCCCCACAAAGGTCTGCCCGCCCCGGATATCCGTCACCAGGGCCACCCGGTCGTACAGGCCGGGCCGGGCCATGCACAGGGCGGCAAACTTGGGGATAAGGAGCGCCGGCATGTTGTCCACCACATAAAATCCTATGTCCTCCAGGAAGGAGGCCACCTTGCTTTTTCCCGCTCCGGACAGGCCGGAAATAATGACAAAATCCATTTCCCCTCACCTCAAAATCCCAAAAATTTGACTTCCGGCTCCAGCTCCACGCCGGTCTGCCGGAAGACCCGCTCCCCCACCAGCTCCATCAGCCGCCGCATATCCGCCGCCGTGGCGTTTCCCCGGTTTATCAGAAAGCCCGCGTGCTTCTCCGACACCTGGGCGCCGCCCACCGAAAGGCCCTTCAGCCCGCACTGGTCGATGAGGGCGGCGGCAAAATGGCCCTCCGGCCGCTTGAAGGTGCTGCCGGCGCTGGGCCACTCCAGGGGCTGCTTGGTCCGGCGCTTTTGGCCCAGCTCCTCCATCCGGGCCTTGATGGCCGCCCCGTCGCCGGGCTGAAGCTCCATCTCCGCCTCCACAATCAGCCAGTCGGGATGCTGGGAAAACAGGCTGTGCCGGTAGCCGAGCCCGCAGTCGGAAGCGGGGAGGGTAACCACCCTGCCCGTCTCGTCCAGATAGGTGACGGCGGTAAGGATTTGCGCCATTTCCCCGCCATAGGCCCCCGCGTTCATCACCACCGCGCCCCCCAGGGTGCCGGGAATGCCGTGGGCAAACTCCAGGCCGCTGAGGCCGCGGCCCAGGGCGGCCATAGCCAGCCGGGCCAGGGGGATGCCGCTCTCCGCCCGCAGGCGGCGGTTGACCTCCCTGGTCTGGTCCAGATGGCTGGACTTGACCACAAAGCCCTCATAGCCGCTGTCGGCCACCAGCAGATTGCTGCCGTTGCCCAGAAAGAAGGGGCGCACCCCCAGCTCCGCCGCCGTCCGCACCACGGCGGCCGCCTCCTTCCGGTCCCAAGGCAGGGCCATCAGCCGGGCGGGGCCGCCGATCCGGAAGGTGGTGTGGCGGCTCATAGGCTCGTTCTCCCGCAGCTCCAGGCCGGGGAACCGCTCCCGCAGCGTCCGGGCAAGTGTTTCCAGATGTTCCATGCTATCCTCCCCATTGCAAGCGCTCGTTTCATTCAGTATACCAGAAAAAAGGGGAATTTAGAAGGGCGCCTGTCCCAGCCCGAACTGCTGGAACCGGGCCGCGCTGCCCCGGAAGATATTCAGGTCGATGCAGCTTTGGCTGCCGGAGTAGCCCTCCAGCACCCCCGTGTGGGAGTACTGCCAGAAGTCCCAGCCCGGCACCAGGGGAAACACCGTGGGGCTGGAGCACCAGATGGGGTAATCCCCGTAACCGCCCCCCAGCAGGTAGCGGTAGTAGGAGCGGTAGGTCACGTAGAGAATGGGCTTCACCCCGTAATGCTCCTCCAGCCGGGCCAGCAGCGGGTCCAGAATGGCGCGGACATGCTCCCGCTCCGGCGGACTTTCCAGGTAGGGACCGTAAAACTCCAGATCCACCACCGGCGGCAGGGCGTCCTCCGCCGCGGGGACGGCGGCGATGAAATTCTCCGCCTGGCTCTCCCCGGGGCTGTCATAGCTGAGGAAGTGATAGGCCCCCACCCGGATGCCGGCGGCCCGGGCGCCCTCCCAGTTGGCGGCAAACCGGGCGTCCCGCATGGCGGAGCCCTCGGTGGCCTTGAGAAAGGCAAAATCCACCCCCTGCCCCGCCAGAGCCGGCCAGTCCACCACCCCCTGGTAGGAGGAGACATCCACCCCGAACACCTCCCACTGGCCGGGATTTGCCTCATGGGGGAGGAGAATCAGCCCGCGCCACCGCAGCAGCACCAGCGCCAGAAGCACCGCGGCAGCCGCCGCCGCGCAGACAAGAAGCAGCCGCAGGGCCGCCCGGAACATTCGCTTCAAGGGACATCACCAATTTCCAAGATTGCCGGGGCGGCGGGCCGCCGCCCCGGGTCCCTTTTATCATACCCGCAGGACGGCAAAAAGGCAAGAGCAACGCGGGGCGCCCGGCCTCAATCGCCGGACGCCCCGCCGCTTACAGAATTCTGCGGATCCGTTCCACCGCCTCCGCGGTGTCCGTCGCGCCGCCGAAGGCGGTGAGGCGGATGTACCCCTCCCCGCTGGGTCCGAAGCCCGCGCCGGGGGTGGTGACCACGTTGGCCTGCTGGAGCAGCCGGTCGAAAAAGGCCCAGGAACCCATGCCCTCCGGCGTTCTGGCCCAGATGTAGGGGGAGTTCTCGCCGCCGCACACCGTCAGACCCGCCCCCGCTAAGCCTTCCCGGATCACCCGGGCGTTATTCAGGTAGTAGGCGATGGTCTGCCTGGTCTGCTCCCGCCCCTCCGGGGTGTAGATGGCGGCGGCCCCCCGCTGCACCACGTAGGGGGCGCCGTTGAACTTGGTACACTGGCGGCGGTTCCACATGGCGTTGAGGCTGGCCCCGCCCCGGACCAGGTCCTTGGGTACCACGGTATAGGCGCAGCGGGTGCCGGTGAAGCCGGCGGTCTTGGAGAAGGAGCGGAACTCGATGGCGCAGGTGCGGGCTCCCTCGATCTCAAAAATGCTGTGGGGGATGGCCGGGTCGGTGATAAAGGCCTCATAGGCGCTGTCATAGAGGATCACCGCCCCCGTGCGGTTGGCGTGGTCCACCCAGGCCTGCAGCTGCGCCCGGGTGGCCACCGCCCCGGTGGGGTTGTTGGGGAAGCACAGGTAGATCAGATCCACCGGCCGGTCCGGAATGGCGGGGGAAAACCCGTTTTCCGCCACACAGGGCATGTAGACCAGCCTGTTCCAGCGGCCCAGGCCCTCGTCATAGTCCCCCGCCCGGCCCGCCATGGCGTTGGTGTCCACATAGACGGGATACACCGGGTCGCACACGGCCACCACATTGTCCCGGTCAAACAGATCCCCGATGTTGCCGCAGTCGCTTTTGGCCCCGTCGGAGACGAAGATTTCCTCCGGGCTGATGTCCGCCCCCCGGGCCTGGTAGTCCTCCCGGGCGATGACCTCCCGCAGAAAGGCGTAGCCCTGCTCCGGGCCGTAGCCGTGGAACCCCTCCGCCGTGGCCATCTCATCCACCGCCTGGTGCATGGCCCGGGTCACGGCGGGTGCCAGAGGCCGGGTCACGTCTCCAATGCCCAGGCGGATCAGCCGCTGGTCCGGGTGGGCCTGGGCGTAGGCCGCCACCCGGCGTGCGATTTCAGAAAAGAGGTAGCTGCCCGGCAGCTTCTGATAGTTTTGGTTGATGGTTGCCATGTCCATGGTGCTCCTTCCATTTTTATTCCAGCAGGAGGTAATCTCCTTCGTATACCGTGACCGCCGGGCCGGTGAGCAGGATGGTCCCCTCCGCCCGGTCCCAGTGCACCTCCAGGGTGCCGCCGGGCAGCTCCACCCAGGCGCGCTCCTCCGCCAGCCCGGCGGATACCGCAGCCGCCAGGGCGGCGCAGGCGCCGGTGCCGCAGGCCAGGGTCTCTCCGCTGCCTCGCTCCCACACCCGCATCCGCAGCCGGTCCGGCGCGGCCACGGACACCGCCTCCACATTGATTCCGCCGGGAAAGGCGGGGTGGCGCTCCAGCGCCGGACCCAGGGCGGAGAGGTCCAGCGCCCCCGGCTCCTCCACAAAGAGCACGCCGTGGGGGTTGCCCATGGAGACCGGAATCAGGCTCCACTGCCGCCCCAGCGCCGCTGCCGGCACCGGGGGCGACACCTCGGGCGGACCCATATCCACCCGGATCATCTCCCCCAGGTCCTCCAGCCGGCGCAGGCCGGCCCCGGTCTCAATCTCCAGCGCCCGCCCGGCGCTGAGGCCCCGGTCCCAGATGTACCGTCCCAGGCAGCGGATGCCGTTCCCGCACATCTCCCCCTCCGAGCCGTCGGCGTTGAAGATCCGCATGCGGAACTCCCCCCGCTCCGAGGGGAGCAGGCAGATCAGGCCGTCGGCCCCCGGCCCGAAGTGGCGGTCGCTCAGCTCCGCGGCCAGGGACGGCAGGTGCTCGGGCGCCCCGTTCAGGCAGTTCAGAATCACATAGTCGTTGCCCAGCCCATGCATCTTCACAAATTTCATAACCGGCCCCCCTTTGAAGCGGCGGACAGGGCGGCGGTCCGCCCTGAACCCCACCTGTCCTTCATCCTATGCCGCTCAGGCCTCTTCCAAAACCAGCCTGGCGGTCGCTTCACCTTCAAAGGCCACGATGACCTGATCCACACACGCTCACTCCCCGCTTCAGCGCAGGCGCAGGGCTTTAGTAGTTGATGATATATTTCTCCCGCTCCCAGGAGGAGACCCGGGTGCGGTACTCCTCCCACTCCTTCTTCTTGCCCTCGATGTAGTTGGAGGCCACGTGCTCCCCCAGGGTGTCCAGAATGAGCGGGTCGGCCTCCAGGGCGGCGATGGCCTCCTCCAGGGAGCCGGGCAGGCTCTCGATGCCGTGGGCCTTCCGGGTGGCGTC
>NZ_CALXFV010000006.1 GCF_944387675.1 uncultured Flavonifractor sp.
TGGCTCCCCTCCGTCAGGCCGGTTTCCGTACAGGTGGCAGGTACCGCCGGGTCAACCACAGCCGTGTGTCCCAGGGCAGGAACTTTTTCTTGCTTCACAAGTACCTCACCACAGGCCGAGCAGTGGCTCCCCTCCGTCAGGCCGGTCTCCGTGCAGGTGGCAGGCTTCGCCGGATCGGTCACAGCGGTGTGTCCCAGGGCTGGGATTACTTCCTGCTTCACAAGCACTTCTTCGCAGGTTGAGCAGTGGCTTCCTTCCGTCAGGCCGGTCTCCGTACAGGTGGCAGGCCTCGCTGGATCAGTCACGACGGTGTGTCCCAGCGCAGGAATTTTTTCCTGCTCCACAAGTATCTCCTTGCAGACAGAACAGTAACTTCCCTCCGTCAGGCCAGTCTCCGTACAGGTAGGAGATACCGCCGGGTCAGTCACGGCGGTGTGGCCCGCAGCCGGGATTGTCTCATGTTTGATTTCGCTGCAATTTTGACAGGTAAACTGGCGGAGGCCGTTGGTCAGGCAGGTGTTTTCAGTCAGGACAACGCCCTCATCCCAGACGTGGACGCATACCTTTTTCCACTGGGCCACAACCGTCAGATCTTGCCCGGGCATGGTGGCGGGCAGCTCCGGACACCAGCCCTCAAAGGTATATCCCTCTAAAGTGGGCGGTTCAGGCGCGGGAACAGGCGCACCGTAGTCCAGGGTAAGCGGTTCTATCTGAGTACCATCCCCCGTGTCAAAGGTGACGGTATATTGGCAGATTTCCCAGCATGCGGTCAGAACTGCGCCCTCGTCCGGCACGAAATATCGCTCCGCGAGGGAGTGGAACTGTCCTGTTTCCTCTTTCCAGCCGGTATGCCTCCAGCCCTCCGTCTCCAGAATAGGCAGCGCGACCTGTGCGCCCGCCGGGGCATACAGGATCTGGCCGGCGACGTCCTCTCTGCCTCCAGCGCAGGTCACCGCCACACAGTCCAGATGCGCGCTGCCCTGCCCGCTTAGATACCGCCGTCCCGCTTCCTCATGGAGGGCGAACACCGACGCCCCGTTGTCCGCCCAGCCGGACAGAAGGTTTTGGGCATAGGTACCCCCGTTGCTCTGGCGCTTGGCCAGCTGAGCCAGGTTGACCCGCCGCTGGGTGCCGGTCACACCGGAAAAACCATCGGCAGCCTGCTCCAGGGCATACAGGGCATTGCCCCGCTCTTTCAGCACCTCCATGGCCGCATTTACAGCGAAGCCATTTGCCGCCGCCACTCCGTCGCCCTCCAAAAACTGCCATAGATAGCGGCCACTGTCATTGGAAATATATTTTTTGTTCAGCCAATAGACTCCGTTTACCCGATCCCAGGCAGCGGTACTGGACCAGGTGGAGGCGCCGTTTCCGTCGTCCATTTTTATGGCCAACCGGGCGGCGGAACTGGCATCCAGCAGCTCGGCCGCGTGCTCCCCCCACCAGGCCAGCAGCTCTCCCGCCCCCGCGTCAGACCGGCAGAGGGTGCGCAGCTCCTCCAGGCCGACCTGGGCCGTCCTGACCTGGGTCAGGGCTGCGGACACGCACCGGTAGCAGTCCGCCACAGCGGAGGAGATTGCGTCATAATAGCCCTGTTTCTTCTCTCCTTTGTCCGTGACGGAAACCTCGGTCCAGTAAAAACCGCCGTCGTCAGAGGCGCCCTGGAACTTGACCCCGTCCTTGTCGCCGGTCAGGGCATTTGCCGCATCGCTGTAGCCAGTGCCGTAGTTCTGGAAGCCCTCCAGAGAGAGGGGAGAATCCACATGATTCTGATCCCGCAGCGCCAGCGCCGCCTGAACCATTTGGGGAGACAGGTTTTGCTCCAGCACCTCCAGGGCATCTATCACTCGGCTCAGATCCAGGGCGCTGCACAGGGCGGAGAAGCCGGCGCGCAGATCGCCGGCGGCTTTTTCAGAAAATTCCGGGTCCCGCCACCGCTCCAATCTGGCCAGGCGCAGAGGACTTGGCGACACCTCTGCCGCCCAGCTCACCAATAAAGTATAGTTCCCTTCCGGCAGCGAGAGCACGGCCCCCTCTCCGGCAAAGTCCGCCGTCTGCGCTTCCCCCTCCGCTGGGGTGAGGGTAACGCTGACCGGAATCCACCGGTAACTGAACATCTTGTCCGTCGCCACGGCCACGGCCTCCGGAGCGGCGACACGCAGCAGTTCTCCTTCCTCCGCAGCGGTCAGGCAGGCGTCCCTGGCCAGCGGGATCTGATTCACCACCGTCAGCGCCCGGGTGCTGGTGTCCAGCTTGAGTTGGCGATATCCCTGGGCGTCTTCCCGCGACCGGAATGCACCGAATCCCTCCATGGTCAGAGTATTTCCGTTGCTGACGGCGATCCGCACCTGGGTCGTCCCGTCAAAAGAGGTGCTTGTCTCCACCGTGTCGCTGGAGGCAGACAGCAGGGCGGCATAGCTCCAATTTTCTGCGCCATCGTTCACATGGATCATGCAGGAGCCAAACACCTGGGCGGAGGAGAGGGAAAAGGCTTTCCAGGTGGTACCGGCAGGAAGGTCCACAGGTTCTTCCAGCGTGCGAATGAGATAGCCTATACCGCTGTCGGCGGTCACTTTCATGCGCCCGTCTTCATAAGTAACGGAGGCATTGCTCCCCGTCCATTTGGCCACCTCTGCCGGGTCGGTAAGGTCAAAATAGAACAGGGGCTGGGCCGACTGTTCAAAGTAGGTACCGGTAAACAGCAGTTCGTTTTTCGCCGTCCCGCCAGACAGGGCGCTGACATAGAGGGCGTCGCTGTCCATGGCTATGGAACCTTCTTCCAGGTCCACCACGGTACCGGCATTGCAATAGGCGGCCACACTGGCCGTGTCGCCGAACAGGTAACCGTCCTCCACGGTAACGCACCCACCGCCGGAGGCGTTGTCCACCGCGTAGGAGCCATACAGTTCACTGGCACGGACAGTCAGTTCTCCGCCGCCGACCAGCTCCACAGCGCTGGACACATAGCGCTCCAGTGCCTGCCCGGCCAGGGCGGTTCCCTCCACCAGCATGCTGTCCAACGTCAGGCAGCTTCCCTCCACAAGGATAGCTCCCGGCCTCTCTCTGCCCAGAACTGCCGCCAGAGTACCGTCCGCCACGTCCAGATCACCGGTCTGAATGGTGCCGTTGGTGAGCGTGACAGTGCTGCCTCCGGTGACCTGCACAGCATGCTGACCATCCACAGCGGTGAGCACCGCCCCGCCCAGATCCAGTGTCAGGTCCTTGTCTATGGTCACACTGTCGGTAAAATCACCGCCCGTCCAGCGCACCACACCGCCGGACTCGGCCTGATCAATCTCTCGTTGCAGCCCATAGGGAAGCACGGTTATCGTGAGCCGCTGCTGGAAGTTCCGGTTCGCCCCGGCCTGAAAAATCACATCCACTTCCACTGGCTCAGTGGTCTCCGGCCCGCAGGCCGTGGCCGTCACGGTGCCGTTTCCGTTGTCGGTGACCGCCAGCAGATCAGGCCGGGCGCTGAGAACGGTACAGCTCTTGCTGTCAGGCAGGGAACAGTTCTCCTCCCAGTCGGCATAGTCCACCGTGGTCTCCCCGGCATATTCAATGGTGACCGACCGCCCCTGGTACACCACGGTCTGGTCGGCTTTCAGGGTAAACCGGCTGATCAGATGGGCATAGAAATAGGCGCTCTGCCCCGTTCTGCTGGTCAGTTTGACTCCTACCGTCCAGATGTTGCAGGCGCTCTTCCACAGGTCGGGAAAGGCAAAGCTCACCCGGCCGTCCCCGGTGACAGACTGCTCGGGTAGTTCACTGCCGCCAGCACACCCCAGTTCCTCGCAGGTAAAAAATCTGCCGCTCTCCCCTTCGCCCCGGGTACCGTAGAGCAGCACCTGCACCGAGCCTTCAAACTCCGTGTCTTCAATCTCCACATAGACCCCCGCCGGATCCGTGGTAAAGCCCAGCTCACTTACCCACGGGGAATCTGTCTCCGCCTCCGCCGCCATCCGTGTTCCGGCCAGGAGGCAAAGGGCCAGCAGCAGCGGACGCATACCTCTCCACATCGTCTTCATATGCGCATCTCCTTCTCTATCTTTGCTTTACAGCTGTCCCTGTCAGGCGGGATGCGCAGGCTTATCTTCCGCACCCAGTCCGCACCAATCCTCTATACACTTGTCGGCGCCCCGCCTCTTCACCTCCCTTCTATCCGGGGCGCTTATTTCTTTTATTGTATCATTTTCTTCTATATTCTTCAATATATTACATTTTTATTATAAAATATAAATTTTTTATAACCAGAATCTCCCACGTCTAAAACATACTCCGCTGCGGGGCTCCTGGGGAGTCTTCTCCCGGGAGCGCCGCGGCGGAGTATTCAGGCCGGCTCTTCTGTTGTCAGGCGGAAAAAGGGATCCAACCGGTGGGACTTATCGAAAATGTTGTTGTACAGCAGCATCTGATAGCCCTGTGCCGCCTCCTCCAGGTCGGCGGGCAGCGCCTCTCCCGCTCCATACCAGCCGCCCCGGCCATCTCCCACCCCCACGGTGTTGAGGACGGGGACAGTCTGCCACAGCTCCAGCAGATATTTCTGATAACCGGTCATGGGCAGGTTGGCGGTATCCATCAGCAGGGCGGAGAGGTAATTGAGGGAGAGCTCCACCCCCTCCGCTTCCGGAATGTCGTAGTTGGCCCACAGGAAAAAGGGGACCATCTGCTTTTTCTGGGCCAAGGCGGCGTCCGGATTCTCTCCCAGCACATCGGTGTAAAAGTTGGTGGCCACCTGGGGTTGGTGATCCCCGAAAAAGAGAATCATGGTGGGTTCCTCCACCTGGGAGAAATAACCGATCAGAGTTTTCAGGGCCTGGTCACTCTGGTAGACGAGGGAGAGATACTGATTCACCGTCTGGAACCGGCCCTCCAGTTCCCCGGTAAGCCATACCTCCCGAGGCAGATTGTCCCAGGCCATCTGGTAGCCGGAGTGGTTCTGCATGGTGACGTTGAAGAAGAACAGGGGTTCTCCCGACTTCTTTTCCTCATAGAGGCGGATCAGGTTCTCATAGTCGCACTGGTCGGTAACATATCCTGTCCTGGCATCTCCCCGCATATAGGTACGGTTCTGGAAATCGCCCTCAAAATATACCTGGTCAAACCCCAGCTTGCCGTACACCGACGGTCGGTTCCAGCCGGAGGAGCGGTAGGGGTGGGCGGCAATGGCGGTGTAGCCCAGGGCCTTCATCTGACCCACCAGGGAGGGATCCCCATCGGATACGTACATCTGATAGGGAACCGTACCGGCGGGGAGGTAGGCGGTGGTGTTCCCGGTGAGAAACTCATACTCCGAGTTGGCGGTGGTGCCGCCAAACACGGAGGAGTAGGCGTAGCCTTTGATGGTGTTTTCCCTCAGGGACCGGAGGAAGGGCATGGCGTCCCGATTGGTCTCCACCCCCGGCAGCACGGTGAGGTCGGAAAAGGATTCGTTCATGATGACAATGACATTTACCGGACGGGTCATCCCGTCCGGGTCCGCCACTGTGGCGGACCCCCCGTCAGAGGCGGTTCCGTCCGTCAGCTGCTCCAGCGCCCTCTGGGAATAGCCCTCCGGCTGCTCCACCCGCATGTACTTCAGACACACGGTAAAGTTGAGGAACAGTCCATTGCCCCGGGTGGTCCACATGGATGGTTCGATACCCTGGCTCTCCACAAAGCCGGTGCCGAAGAAGACCGCCAGCACCGCCCCGGCAATGCCCACCGGAGGCAGAAAGCGCCGCCAGGCAAAGGGGATGCGCTCCTCCCTGGGCAGCAGGAAGAGGGCCAGCAGGGCCAGCACCAGGATGAGCAGGGACAACAGCTGCATTCGGTCCAAGGTGTAATCGTAGTTTCCCGCCACATTGACCGCAGTCCCCAGGGTGAGGAAGTCCCCCGGAAACAGGGTGCGGCCCCGGAAGGAAATCAGGTAGTGGTTGGCCAGCCCGAATCCCCAGGCGATACCCAGGCCCCACTTGGCCGCCGACACCCGGCGGCCCCGGGCAAAGTAAAATATCAGCTCCAGCAGGTAGTACCAAATCAGGTTGAGGCCAATCTGGATCGGGGAGAAATCCCGCCATGGGTCGTTATAGTTCAGATACTCTACCAAGGTGAATGCCAGCAGAGGGGCCAATACCAGCACACCCCGGCCGATCCAGCGGTACTTTTCCTCCGACAGGGTCACTCTGGGCCAGCGGAATCTTCTTTTTTCTCTTGTCACCGTGGAATTTGTCATATTTTTACGCTGCCTTTACCCCATATGATGGTTGACATTGTAGCACAAAAGAGCGAAAGCGCAAGGCGCTTTCGCTCTTTTTAATCAAATCTTTATCTGGCCTTCACCGCCAGGGGCGGCCCGTCCAGGGGAATAACCCGGTCGCACAACTCCACCACCGCCTGCTCGTGGCTGGACAGGAGTACCGGCACACCCAGCGCCCGGATGCGCGCCAGAATGCGGGCGGCCCGGGGGGCGTCCACTCCGGTGAAGGGTTCGTCCAGCAGCAGCAGGTCTCCACCCCAGGCCAGCGTCCGGGCCAGGGCCAGCCGCCGGCCCATTCCGCCGGACAGGCATCCGGGTTCGGACCGCGCCTCCCCCTCCAGCTCCACCAGCTCCAGCCACCGCTTCACCTCCCCCCGGCGCTGCCGGGGGAGCACGTCGGCAATGTGCTGCTCCACCGTCCGCCAGGGCAGCAGCCGGTCCTCCTGGAAGAGGATGGCCGGCCGGGGCGGGACATGCACCTTACCGCTCTGCGGCACCTGAAGTCCCGCCAGCACCCGCAGCAGGGTGGTCTTGCCGCAGCCGGAGGGGCCGGACAGGGCAGTAAGGCCGGCGTGGGGAATTTGCAGGGAAAAGCGCTCCAGCACCGTCTTTTCGCCAAAACGCACTGTAATATCCTGTACCGCGATCACGCCTTCTCTCCCCCCATCCGCCGGAACAGGGCGCCCATGGCCCGCTCCAGAACAAAGCTCAGCACCACCACCGTCACTGTCCAGGCAAAGAGGTCCGGGGTCTCCATGGTGATTTTGGCCCGATAGAGCCGGGTGCCGATGGCAAGCCGGGGCAGGCACAGCACCTCTGCGGCCACCCCCGCCTTCCAGGCCAGGCCCAGGGCGGTGGCGCAGCCGCTGGCAAAGTAGGGCAGCACCGACGGGACGTAGATCAGCCGGAGGGTCTTGCCCCGGCCGAAGCGGTAGGCCCGGGTCAGCTCCAGCAGCTTTCCGTCGGTCTGAGCAATTCCCTTGCCCACATTGCCCCACAGCACCGGCAGCACCATCAGGGCGGAGACAATGGCGGGTACCAGCCCGGTGGTGGGCGACCAGAGGAGCACCAGCACAATAAAGGAGGCCACCGGTACCGCCCGCACCACTTTTACCGCCGGCGTAAGCACCCAGTCCGCCGGGGCCAGGGCAGCGGTGGCCACCGCCGCGGCGGTCCCCAGTACGGCACCCAGGGCGAACCCGGCAAAGATCCGCCCCAGGCTCATCCCCGCCGCCTGCCAGAAGGCGGGCTGGACCGCCAGCGCGACCAGCCGTCCAGCCACCGCCAGAGGGGCGGGCAGGAGCAGGGCGCCGTAGCCTCCGGTACGCCAGTCCATAAAAGCCGCCCCAAGCTGCCAAACCCCCAGCCAAAAGGCCAGGGGTATGACAACGCGCAGGATTCTGTTCCGGCGATTATTCCGCGATGTAGTAGAAGGCGTCATCGGGGATGGACCCTCCAATGGAGGCGGGGTCGGCGGCAAAGAGCACCTCATAATAGCTGGAGATGGACTTCATATCCTGCCCCGCCACAAAAATCATGTTGGCCTGAGGGATGGCGGCCTGGGCAATGACCGCCTTGGGGACGATGCCGTATTGCTCGATGAGGGCGGCCCCCTCCTCGGGATTGTCCTTGATGTAGTTGATGGAGGCCTCATACTCGCTGAGGAAGGCCGCCACCGCCTGGGGGTTCTCCTGGGCAAATTCGGTGCGCACCACCACGCAGCCCATGGTAAAGGTGCCGGCGGCCCCGGCGTCCGTCCAGGCGTCGCTCAGGTCCACGGCGTCCCGCACCTCGCTGTTCTGCATCAGCACGGTGGTGGCGGCGGGAACGGGCAGCATGCACAAGTCAATCTGGCCGGAGGCCATGAGGGAGGTGACTTCCTCGCTGGTCTTCCACTGGATGTCCACATCCGTATCCGGGTCCAGGCCGTTCTCCATCAGCAGATAGTCCAGCACATACTCGGTGTTGGTCCCCTGGTTAATGGCATAGAGGGTCCGGCCGGCCAAATCGGCCAGGGAATTCACCGTGTTCCCCTTCTCCAGAATGTGGAGCACTCCAAGGGTATTCAGGGCCAGCAGCTGCACCTTGCCGGTCTTGTTGTACAGGTTGGCGGCCACATTGGTGGGCAGGGCGGCGATGTCCAGCTCTCCGTTGTTCAGCTTAGGCAGAATGTCGTTGGCCGGGTCGGAGCCCAGGGTGACGATGTAGTGGTTGACGGTCTCGCCGGCCTCATTGTCGGCCAGCAGCTTGGCCCCGCCCATGCCGGTGGGACCGTTGAGCAGGCCCAGATTGATGTCGGTACCCGGCTCGCTCTCGGGAGCCTGGCTCTCCACCGCCGCCGGAGTGGTCTCTGCGGCGGGAGGGGTGCTCTCCGTCTCGGGGACATCCTTGGGACCGCAGGCGGTCAGGCCCAGAATCAGGGCCAGCGCCAGGGTCAGGGAAAACAGCTTTTTCATTCTATCCGCTTCCTTTCTGCATGTGTGTCAAACCCCTCTGATCCAAAATGCGGATGGCGCGTCCCTGGTGGGAGACGGTTCCCTGGTCCCTCAACTCGTCCAGCGCCCGGTACAGGGAGGCGCGGCTCACCCCCAGCCGGCCCGCCAGGCCGGTGAGGGAGCAGTCCAACGCCACCTCCCCGTCCCTCTCATGGGCCAGCAGATACTGGGCCAGCTTCCGCTGGGCGGTGCCTGCGGTCAGCGCGTCAATCTTTCCGGAGAGAAACCAGATCCGCTGGGAGAGATAGGTGACGTAGTTGCGCCCCACCTGGGGCCAGCGCTCCATCCACTCCTCCATGAGGGCCTGGGGCAGCAGCAGCAGCCTGCACCGGGTGCGGGCGGTAAGGGTGGTGGCATAACCGCTGTGCTGATCAAACAGAGCCGCCGCCCCAAACAGATCCCCCTGGCGCAGCACGCTCATAATCAAGTTCCCCTTGTTTACCTGCACCGTTCCCTCCAGCACCACCCCCAGGCAGCGCTGAAAATGTCGGGGGTCGTAGATTACCTCTCCCTTTTCCGCCTGCTGGCGGAGCGTCCGCCGGTCGGCCAGCATCTCCTCCAGCGCCGTCTCCGGCACTCCCTGAAACAGGAAGGTTCGAGACAGCAGCTTCTGTAAGGCCGCCTCGTCCTCTGTCCTCACCCGTATCCGCTCCTCATTTTTGTCTCAGATGATACAGTTAGTCTACCATGGTTTTGGAAAAAGTCAAGCGCCATTTTCCAGTCTTCCCCATACAATGGGTTGAACAGGAGGTGAAGCATCCATGGCAAGCTGCTGTCAAACCCGGGAGCAGGTGCTGGACCGAGCCCGCCGGGCGGCGGAGGAGCTGCGCGCCCGCAGGACGCGGGAGGGGGCGCTGGAAGAGGCGGAGGAGCCCATGAAGCGGTACATACATCCCATTCCCTGCTGCTGCCCCGGCTGGAGCGCGGGAAGCGGAGTGGAGCTGGACGGCGTACTGGAGGCCCTGGCCCGGCAGAACCAGCTGCTGCTGGATCTGCTGGGGTCGGTAAACGCCCTCAGCGCGGCGGTGCTGAGCATTCAGTCCCGGCTGTGAAACGGGCCTGCGGCAGGCGATCTGCCGCAGGCTTTTTTCTGACATTCTTCTGAAGATGTGCAACTTTCTCTTGTCAGACGGCGTCTAATTGGGTATACTGAAAACCAGCTGTTGACATAATAAATGAGAAAGGGGCGCCTCCCATGGCCCAGAGAGGGAGAACAACCAGAAGAGCCGCACACATTCAGAAAAAGCCCACCCTGTCTCCTCTCCGGCGGGCGGGGCGGATTTTCTACTGTCTGCTGGTGACCCTGTCCGCCGTGATTGTGGTCACCTATGCCGGCCTGCGCATCGCGGCCCGGCCGCCGGAGCAGGCGGAGGAGCCGGCGCCTCCGGTACTGGAGGGACAGAGCACCCCCCTGCCCGGTGAGAGCAGCCAGCCTGAGGCCTCCCAGGAGCCGGCTATGGAGCGGAAGGAGTTCACCTACACCTTCCTGCTGGTGGCCAGCGACCAGGTCAGCGGCAATACCGACACCATGATGGTGCTCACCTACGACACGGTCAACCAGACCGCCGGCCTGGTCTCCCTTCCCCGGGACACCATGATTGACGGGGTGAAGCAGTCGGATGGCAGCCACTTCTACAAGCTCAACGGTGCCTATGCCTATAACGGCATTCAGGGGCTCAAGTCGGAGGTGTCCAAACTGTTGGGCATTCCCATCGACTTCTACGTGAAGGTGAACACCCGCGGCTTTGTACGCCTGGTGGACGCCATCGGCGGGGTGGACTTTTATGTGCCGGTGAATATGAACTATGAGGACCCTGTCCAGGATCTCTACATCCACATCAACAAGGGAATGCAGTGGCTGTCCGGTACCGACGCGCTGAAGGTGGCGCGCTGCCGCCAGAACTCCTACTACGACGAATCCGACGGCAAGTGGAAAACCGTGCCGGTGTATGCAGATTCGGACATCGGCCGCACAGAAACCCAGCGCAACCTGCTCACCACGGTGCTGAAAAAGGCCCTGTCCCAGCCCCAGAACCTGCCCACCTATTACGACATCTTTTTGGAGAATGTGGAGACCGACCTGGAGATGGGAGATCTGCTCTACTTTGCGGAAAAGGCCCTGTACTTTGATTTCTCCAGCAATCTCACCACCTCGGTGCTGCCCGGGGACGGCACGGTGAAGTATCACGGCATTGACTGGTGCTACGAGCTCTATCCCGACCAGCTGCTGGAGCTGATCAACACCCAGGGTATCAACCCCTACACCACCGACATTACCGCCGATATGCTCACCATCGCCCAAAAGAACTGACAGGCGCCCTGCCGCGGATGCGGCAGGGCGCCTTGGCCTGTTAGGGGTAGGCGTTCCAGTAGCTCTCACCCGCCTCCAGGGAAATACCCCGGGCGGCAAAGAGCTCCTCGATGGTGCAGAAGTAATAGCCCTGGGTATGGAGGGCGTCCACAATGGCCAGGGCGGCTTCCACCGATTCCGGGAAAATGTCATGCATGAGGATGATGCCCCCATCCCGGGCCTCGGTCACCACCTCCTCAGTCACCCGCCCGGTATCCTGGTCCCGCCAGTCCTCCGGGTCAATGGACCACAGGATAATGGGGCAGCCCGCCCAGGCCTTCACGCTGTCGTCCAGAATACCGTAAGGCGGGCGGAGCAGAAAATCGTTGTGCTCCAGGGTCGCCCTCAAAATCGACCGGGTCTTCTCCACCTGGGCGTCAAAGTCCGCCCGGTTCAGCTCGGTGAGCTGCACGTGGTCAAAGGTGTGGATTCCGATCTGGTGTCCCTCCCGGTCCATCCGCCGCACCACGTCCCGGTTGTCCTCCACCTGGGCGCCGATGAGGAAAAAGGTGGCCTTCACCCCCCGCTCCGCCAGGCCGTCCAGCAGCGCGGTGGTGGTGGAGCGCCGGGGACCGTCGTCAAAGGTCAGGGCGATGAGCTTCCTTCCGCCGTCCTCCACCGGCTCCTCCGTTTCTGAAACCGGCGCGTCCGCCGCCACGCTGGCCTCCCGCCGCCCGTACCAGGCCAGGAGCATTGCCCCGGCCAGAGCAAAAAGCAGCAGCAGGGTCCAGCCGGACCACCGCTGCCGCCTCCCATTCCAGTTCATTTCCCGCCCGCCGCCTTTCCGGAGGTATTTCGCCTCCACAGTATGCGCGTCAGGCGGGCTTTTTATTCCCCTCGCGGGTCCGGATCTCCCTCCAACAAATCCAGATACTGGTAATATGGCAGTAAAAATTCGTAGTCCGCCACCAGGGCGTCCGCCAAATCGTGGGACCAGAGCAGCTGACAGTGAGCCTCCTCATGGCCGAGGCTGAAGCTCTTTTTGGCGTACCAGGGGGCCAGCGCCGGAGCCGACGGGGTTTTGGGCCGCCGGTACTCCGGTCCCTCCAGCACGAACCGGTCCTGCCGGTTCAGCCGACGGGTCAGCTCCTCCATGGGGGCCGGGTCCCGGTCCATCCGAGCCCGGAACTTGGCCATGGTCAGGGCGGGCGCCTGCCAGAAGCCCATGCCGCAGGACCAGTTGTCCGGGGTGAGCTCGAACCAGAACACCGGGGCAAACGCCCCCTCCTCATGGGGACGGAGCAGGCTCATCCACAGGTGGTCCTTATAGGGTCCCCGGCCGAAGAGCCGCCGGGCGTCCCGGTAAATGCGGGACACCTTGCTCACCAGGGGCAGGTCGGGATGCCTCTCATGAAAACGGTCGTATACCTCACTGCTGAGGGCTTTCATAGGGGCCAGCAGGTGGGTCTGGTACTCCTCCTTGTGGGCCTCAAACCAGCTCCGCTCGTTGTTAAACCGGATGCCCCACAGGAAATCCACGGTGGCACCGGAAAAGCCTTGAAACATGCTGTTCTCTCTCCTTTGTGAAAGTCATGCCCCCCGGCTGGGCCGGGGGGCATGGGCGCGCTTTTGTCAGGCGGCCGGACTCTCATCCACCGGCTCCATCCCCGGACCTGCGGTGGCTGTGGCAGGGGGTGTGGGTTCCGCCGAGGGGGCGGCGCTGGGCGAGGTACTGGGCGTATCCGCCGGCGTGGGGCTGGCCGAAGGGGCGGTGCCGGGCGTACCCGCCGGCGTGGGTGTGGCCGCAGACGTGGGTGTAGCAGCCGGAGTGGGTGTGGCCGCAGGCGTGGGTGTGGCCGCAGGCGTGGGGCTAGGCGTCGGACTGGGGGTGGGCGTTACCGGCGTCAGGGTCATCAGGCCGGTGGAGGTGTCGATACCCAGCCGGGCAGCGTCCGCCGGGTTGTAGTAGTACACCGCGTCGGAGGCCTTGTAGGTGTTGCGATAGAGGAAAATAGTGTCCACCGTATTGCCGTTTTGATCCACCAGCTTCTGATACACGTCCACGGTATAGCCGTTGTAGCGGCTGTAGTTGGGGTCCCGCTGAGGCTCACTGCCCACGGGGATGGTATCCTTGGGCTGATAGGTGTTTTTGTAGGGTACCTTGGAGATGACCACGCTGTACGGTTCCCCGTGGATGCCGGTGGTGTCGGTGCCGTAGATGGTCACATGGAGGTAGTGGCTCTTGTCCTGATAGGCCTCAATCTTGATGGGGTACTCGGTGTTGTTTCTGAACCGGAAGTCCAGCTGGTCGCTCCACACGGTGGCGTCGGTGCCGATCACCGGCATATAGCCGCCGTTGAAGGCGTGCTTGTTCCGCTCCACAATCTCCAGATTGGCCTTCAGGGTCACCCAGTACAGGGTGGAGGAGAGCTGGCAGATGCCGCCGGCGGTGGCGTCGATGCTCTGTCCGTTCTGATAGGTACCCGCCTTCTTGTAGCCGCTGGCCAGGGTATAAGGTCCGCAGTGGTCGTTGTAGGAGAACACCTCCCCGGGCATCAGAATGGCACCGTTGACCCGGCTGGCCGCCAGGTCGATGTTGTCCCACCGCTCGGAGGGGCTGGAGCACTTGGTGGAGCCGGAGCCCAACACATCCTTGAACAGGTTGGCCTCCAAAATCTCCGTGGTAATCTTGGGCTGGGTGAGGGTGACGGGTATGGCCACATCGCTTCCCTCCGCCGCCTCGTTCAGCAGCTGCCGGGCTTCTTCCACATTGAAGTCCACCCCGGTGACCGAGGAGACGATCTCATAGGTGTCGGCGTCCAGATAGGCATCCGCCGCCGGCACACAGATTTCGCTCTGGATGGCGGCAAAGTCGGGTTCCGCCGGGGGAGCGGTGGTGACCTGGGTCTCCACGGGACCGTAGCCCGCAGGCTCGTCATTGGACAGATAATGGCCCATCCGCTCCTCCAGGGCGGCGGTGAGGGCCTGGGTGTCGATGGTACGGCCGGTAATGCCCTTGTGGAACACCAGCTCGTTGTTCTCAAAGGTCCAGGTGGTCTGAGTCTCCTGGTCGGCACACTCCTGGATCGCCTGCTCCACCGCCTTTGGGGTACCGGCAAGGCCGACGGAGACGGAATAGCTCCGCCCGGAGGTCAGGGCCGCCAGATACCGCCCGCCCCGCAGGAAGAAGCTACCGCTCTGGTCGGAAGCGGCGGTCCCCACCGCATCCTCCGTATAGACGGTAAAGGCGGGGCCGGGGACGGCATAGGTCCGGCCCTCACAGGTGAACTCCACCGACTGCCCGGCCAGGGTCTCCGCCATGGCCTGCTCCAGAGTGGTCACCGCCTGCTCCCGGGTCTGGCCGCTCACATCCACGCCGCCGATGGTGGTATTGGGCCAGAAGGCATTGCTTCCGGCCCAGGCGCACAGACCTACATACCCCCCGGCCAGCGCCAGCAAAACAATTAAAATCACGATCAAAACGGCTCTGCCCTTTCCCGGCTTCCCGCCGGAGGGCTGCACCCGTTTTCCTTCCACACTTCCCATTGTATTCACTCCAGAGGTTCCGCGCCTGAGGCGCGGTTCGGTGGTTTTGGGGGCTGATCGCCCTTCAATGTCCTTCATTATAGTTACTTCGGCGGGGAAATGCAATTACAGAACGGTTACACCCGGAGGCGGGAAACCGCTTTACAGGCCGGAGATTTCGCGGTATCATAGGATCACGCTCATCTTTCATCTTTTTTAAAGAAGTTATCCAGCGAATCTTTAACACTTCTGTGATACAATAACAGTAATCACAAATTCATCTAGCTACGAGAGGGGCATGGCCCATGGCAAGCTATCAAAACCACAACACACCGGATTCCCAGGAGCTGATCTACTGGATCATCACCGTTGTTCTGCTGGTCAGCGTCTGGCCGGTGGGTCTTTTCCTGCTGCTGCGCAAGCTTCTGGGGGGAAACAGGCGCCGGCGGGTCAACACCTACCAGCCGCCCCGCCGGACCGCGCCCGGCACTCAGGGAATGCCCACCACCCGGCAGGGTAAGCCTCTGGACCTGAACCGGGGCAAGGGAATGACGGTGGCCGGTATCGTCATCGCCTTCCTCTTCGGCATCGCCCTGGTCAGCGGCTTCCCCGTGGTGGCGCTGGGTACCAGTCTGTTAAATGCCCTGGCCGTCATGTCCCCGGTGATCGGCTTTTTCCTGGGCGGCCTGGCCCTGACCTGGGCGGGCGCCCGGCGTACCAAGCAGGCCAGGCGGTTCCGGAAATACTTAGCCCTCATCGGCAGGCGGGAGAGCGTCTCCATCACCACTCTGGCCCAGGCCATGCCCACCACTTTCCGCAAAGCCTGTGCCGATCTCCAGGATATGCTGGACGACGGCATTTTAGAAACCGGTTATCTGGACATGTCCACCGGCCGGCTTATTCTCAGCGACGAGGGGCTTCAGGACCAGCCGGAAGAGAGGCAGGAGGAGGCACCCCCGCCGGAGGACACCCCCCTGGACATGAACGACGACAACGCGGTGCTGGGAGAGATCCGGCGGCTCAACGACGATATTGACGACGAGGTGATGAGCCGGAAAATCGACCGCATCGGGGAGATTACCGGCAAGATCTTTGCCTTCCAGAAGCAGCATCCCAACCGGGCGGGCCAGCTGCGCAGCTTCCTCAACTACTACCTGCCCACCACCCTAAAGATCCTGAAAGCCTATGCCCGGATGGAGGAACAGGGCGTGGAGGGAGAGAACATCCGCTCGGCCAAGGAGCGCATCGAAGGGATGATGGATAAGGTGGTGGATGGCTTTGAAAAGCAGCTGGATAAGCTCTTTCAGGATGACGCCATGGACATTGCCACCGACGTGCAGGTGCTGGAGCAAATGCTGGAAAAGGACGGCCTGTCCGGGGACGGCGGCATGACCTTGGGCGGCTGAAAAACCGGGGGCGCAGGTCTGAGACCTGCGTCCCCGGTTTCAGTCTGTCGAAAAGCCTCCCCCGCAGGGAGCCTCGCAGCGTTCTGTCACCCGCAGGCGGCAGAATAAAGAGGCCAATCCGTCATGTAGCCTTTCATGCAGCCTTTTTCGACAGTCTCTTTTCTTAAAACTCAATTTCCTTGCGGGCCATAACGCCCTTGTCGTAGGGATGCTTCTCCTTCTGGACGTGGGAGATATAATCGGCTCGGTCGGCCAGCTCCCGGGGCAGGCTGTGGCCGGTGATGACCACCTCCAGCGCCTCCGGCTTGTTGTCCAGAAAGGCGCACAGCTCGTCCATGGGCAGGAAACCGCAGGCGGCATCGACGGCCTCGTCCATCACCAGCAGGCGGGCCTGCTGATCCGCCGCCAGCGCCACGGCCTGCCGGAACAGCTCCTGACAGTTGACGGCGGTGGCCGCCTTCTCCTCCTCGTCCATCTGAAAGGTAAACTTGTGGATGTCCTTGGTACGCAGCACCGTCAGCTCAGGAAAGCGCTGGGCCGCCTTCACCTCGCCGCTGGCCCCGTTCTTCAAGAACTGGGCCACAACCACCTTCCGCCCCCATCCCGCGCAGCGAAAGGCCAGCCCGAAGGCCGCCGTGGTCTTTCCCTTCCCGTCTCCATAGTAGATCTGGATCAGTCCCTGTTGCTCCGACATGGTGTCACCTCGTTTTGGATTGTTTCTTTCAGTATACCAGAGCCGGTCCACCTGCGCAATACGTAAGCGGATTGGGTTCACAATTCGTTTACATAACTTTCAAACTCTGTCCAACATCCCGATGGAAAACGGTGGTATCTTATAGTCACAGCCAAGTCAGAAGAATAAAGGCGGGCGCCGGGAACGCGCGGGAGGAGATATGCCATCCGTGGCGCGTTCAAGCCACCGGGCAGCCTTTGTGACTGCCCCCCGGCTGTGGGGGCAGACCAGAGACAACACGCGGCCGCGTGTGCAGATAGAAGAAAAACGGCCCGGGGCTTTCTCCAAGTCCCGGGCCGTTTTTTGCGCTGTCTCAGCCGTTGACGATGGCGGCGGTATCCATGGCGATCATCAGCTCCTCGTCGGTGGGGATGAGGAGGACCTTCACCCTGGAGTCGGGGGCGGAGATGACAGTCTCCTTACCCCGGACGTTGTTGGCCTCGGCGTCCATCTTCACGCCCATGAACTCCAAGCCGGAGGCGGCGGCCATGCGGGTCCTGGCGTCGTTCTCGCCCACGCCGGCGGTAAACACAATGGCGTCCACTCCACCCATGGCGGCGGCATAGGCGCCGATGAGCTTCTTCACCCCGTACCGGAAAGCGTCCAGCGCCATGGCGGCCTGCTGATTGCCGCCCTCGGCCGCGCTCTCAATGTCACGGAAGTCGGAGGACACGCCGGAGATACCCAGTACGCCGGACTTCTTGTTGAGGATGTTCATCATTTCCTTCATATCGTACCCGTACTTGTTCATCAGGTACTCCAGAATGCCGGCGTCCAGATCGCCGGAGCGGGTACCCATGGGCAGGCCGGCCAGGGGGGTGAAGCCCATGGAGGTGTCCACGCTCTTGCCGCAGTCCACAGCGGCAACGGAGGAGCCGTTGCCCAGGTGGCAGGTGATGATCTTCAGCTCCTCCATAGGCTTGCCCAGCATGGCGGCCGCCCGGGCGGAGACATACCGGTGGGAGGTGCCGTGGAAGCCATAGCGGCGGACCTTATCCTTCTCATAGTACTCATAGGGCAGAGCGTAGATGTAGCTCTTGGCGGGCATGGTCTGATGGAAGGCGGTGTCGAACACGGCCACCATAGGTACGCCGGGCATCACCTTCTCGCAGGCCTGGATGCCGGTGATGTTGGCGGGATTGTGGAGGGGGGCCAGGGGGATGCACTCCTCCAGGGCGGCCATTACGTCGGCGGTGATGAGCACGGAGGAGGCAAACTTCTCGCCGCCGTGAACCACCCGGTGACCCACCGCGTCAATCTCAGAGGCGCTCTTGATGACGCCGTGCTCGCTGGAGAGCAGGGCGTCCAGCACGGACTGGATGGCCTCGGCATGGGTGGGCATGGGAATCTCAAACTCATACTTGGCGTCCTTGGCGGGAATCTTGTGGGTCAGGCGGCCGTCGATGCCGATGCGTTCGCACAGGCCCTTGGCCAGCACCTCCCGGGTCTCGGGGTCCATAAGCTGATACTTCAGGGAAGAGCTGCCGGCGTTGATAACCAGAACTTTCATTGAGTTCATCTCTCCTTACTTCTAAACTACGGCTTGTGAGTCAACCCGTTGTGTAGTAAAATAAACTCGCTCGTATTATTTTATCCCTTTTTCCCCAAAAGGACAACCCGCATTTTGTTAGAAAGCAGGATTTTTTTCCTCTTTCTGTTTGGAGGAACGGCTATGGCGGTCGCCGGCATCGTGGCGGAGTACAATCCATTTCATCTGGGCCACGCCTTTCACCTGGCCCGCACCAAGGCGGCTCTGGGGCCGGACGGGGCGGCAGTGTGCGTAATGAGCGGCCACTGGGTCCAGCGGGGGGACTGCGCTCTGGCGGACAAGTGGACCCGGGCGGCACTGGCCCTGGCGGGGGGCGCCGATCTGGTGCTGGAGCTGCCCACCCCCTGGGCCATGGCCTCGGCAGAGGCCTTCGCCCGGGGTGCGGTGGGCCTGCTGGACGCCACGGGAGTGGTGGACGTGCTGTCCTTCGGCAGCGAGGCAGGGAACCTGGCCTCTCTCCAGGCCGCCGCCGCCGCCATCGACAGCCCTGATTATCCTCAACGGCTGAAGGCGGCCCTGGCCCAGGGTCTCTCCTTCCCCGCCGCCCGGCAGGCGGCGGCCGGGTGCGCCTGCCTGTCCGGTCCCAACAACAATCTGGGGGTGGAGTACCTGCGCGCCCTGAACGCCCTGGGCAGTACCATTACTCCCATGACGGTGGCGCGCCTGGGACCGGGCCACGACAGCAAGGAGGAAGCAGAGGGCTTTGCCTCCGCCTCCCACATCCGCACTCTGCTGCGGGCGGGCCGGACCGAAGCGGCCGCACCCCTCCTGCCGGAGGACGCGGTGGAGGCCCTGGGTACGCCCGCCGCCCTCACCTGGGCGGAGCGGGCGGTGCTGGCCAGGCTGCGCACCATGGACGAGGCGGACTGGACCGCGCTCCCCGACGGCGGCGGGGCGGAGGGTCTCCCCGCCCGGCTGGCCCGGGCGGCCCGGGCGGCCCAGTCCCTGGAGGATTTTTACGCCCTGGCCAAGACCAAGCGGTACACCCACGCCCGGCTGCGGCGGCTGGCGGTGAGCGCCTTTTTGGGTCTGAAAAAAGAGGATCGCCCGGAGGCGGTCCTCTATGTGCGGGTGCTGGGGCTCAACGGGCGGGGTCAGGACCTTCTGCGCAGGATGAAGGAGACCTGTTCCCTCCCCATCCTCACCAAGCCCGCCCAGGCCAGGAACCTGGACGGTCCGGCCCGGGTTCTTTTTGAGCGGGAGTGCCGGTACACCGACCTGTACGGCCTGTGCTTCCCCATCCCCAGGCCCTGCGGCCTGGAGTGGACCACCAGCCCGGCAGCACACGTTTAAAGGCGCGGCGGGCGGCCCTATGGCCGCCCGCCGCGTATCCGTTCATTCAATGTGCACGTGGTTGTGGATGTGCTCCGAGCAGTAGCAGTAGTAGCCGTTGCACTTGGAGCAGTAGCGAAACTCCTCGTCGGGATAGTCGGTGTCGGTCTTGCCGCAGACGGCGCACTTGTGGAGGTAACCCTTCTGCTGCTGGGCCTGGCGGGTGGCTTTCTTGAAGTTGATGGTCTGTTTGGAATTTTGGTGCTTGGTGGTACCCACAATCCGCCGGAAAAAGGCGGAGATGTCCGACCAGAAAAACAGGGCGTAGTTGATCCAGGAGGCCACCAGAGCGGGGAGGAGCAGCGGCAGGAAGACGAGCAGGAACACCCGGTTCATGCTCACAATGTCCCACAGCTCCACAAATACATAGAACACCGCCAGCCACTTGGCCTTTACCGGCAGAATGAAATAGAACCGGATCTGGGCGTCGGGAAAGAGGGTGGCAAAAGCCAGAAACAGGGTGGAGTGGACGGAGGACAGGGTAATCATATAGCCCATGGTCCCGCCGCTCCAGAAATAGGTGACGATGCTGGCCAGGAAGGTGAGCACCGCGCCGCACAGATAGAAGAGGTTAAACTTGGCAGTACCCCACTGGGACTCCATGGTGTTGCCCAAAAAGTAATAGAAGAATAGGGACACCACAAACCAGATGGGTTTGCTGGCATCGGGTACGAAGACAAAGGTCACCAGCCGCCACAGCTCCAAGTGGAGCAGGCTGGCAAAGTCCAGGCCCAGTAGCATGGTGGCGTAGCCGTTGGAAAACAGGTCCAGCAGGTAGACCACCACATTACCCACCAGAATATAGTTGATAAGATGGGGAATGCCGAAGTGAGGATGGCTGTACGCGAACCGGTCCAGCCAGGTGTCAACGGATCTTCTCAAAGGACGTTACCTCCCAATCCAATACGGTACTGGGTATCATACCAGCTTTCCGGCAAAAATTTCCGAATAAATTGTAAATTTTACTTTAAAAACTTGCGGATTCTGTCCTTCATCTCCGGGGTGAGGACCTTGGCCGCCGCACGGTAGGGCAGGGAGGGCAGGGCCAGGAACCGCTGCTCCACTTGGCGGAAGGGCAGGGCGGTAAAGGCGGCGAAAAACTCGCCCCGGCGGGGGTGGGCCGTCAGAGGACTGCGCAGCCTGGGGTTGCCCTCCACCGCCTCGTCCAGAGGCCGGCTGGTCTGGCCGAATCGGGCGGACAGGGCATCGTAGACTACCTGCCCCCTGGCGCTGTTCACCAGCACCAGGGAGATGCCCTTGTCCCGCTCCACCGGCAGCTCCAGTTTGGGGTCCAGGCCCCAGTAATCCGCCAGGGTGAAGTCGGCGGGCCGGCTGACGGAGGTGTACTTGCACACCGGGCAGGCCGGCCGCAGGAAAAGCTGCATGCCGAAGCCCCGTCCGTAGCCGGTGAGATTAAAGTCCTGGGTATACACGCTTCCGTCTGCAAAGGTGATCGTGAGCCAGGGGTGGGACCAGCCGTGTGACTTGTCTTTGAACCGCACCTCCACGGCTTTGGCGCCCTGCGCGGCCTCCCTGCCCGCCAGCCAGGCCCGGAAAACCGCCGGAGAGGGAACCCCGTGGCACACCAGATCACAGGTGAGCAGGTTGCCATATTCTCTCCCCAAGAACCGCTTCAGCCCATCCACCTGGCAGGGAACGCCGGAGAACAGCACCGGCGTGCCGCCCTCCAGCAGCCGCTTCACCTGCCGGAAGCTGTCTCCCAAATCGCTCTGGACATACTTGGAGCCCCGCATGGGGGCCAGCTCCTCCTCCGTTCGGGCAAAAACGTGGCGGGCGGTCAGGTTTTCGTCCAGCACCGCGCCGCACACCGCCCCGCCCTGGTCCAGCACATACTTGGCCAGCAGGGAGAAGAAACCGCCTGAGGAGCTGTTCACCCGCTCGGTCTCGTCCAGGTTCCACACCGCGTGGGCCTGGGCGGGTGCGGGACCGGGGACGGGCGGGCGCAGCATGGGGCAGGTCTGCTCACACTTATGGCAGAGGATGCAGCTCTCCCCCACCGCCGGACGGAGGAAACCCTCGTGGTCGGGAACCATGGTAATAGCGTTCACCGGACAGACTGCGGCACAGGCGGTACAGCCGGTGCAGTCCTCCGCCGGGCAGAGCACGGGAGCCGCCGGGCGGGCGGGTTCCTCCTCCTGCGCCGGCAGGGCGCCGCCCTCCAGGGCGGCCTTCAGGTAGGCCAGGGAATCCGCTCTGGCCGTCTCCAGGTGCGCATACACCTGGGCGTAGTCCATATGGGCCTCCACCTGGGCGGTGGTGTCCAGGCCGATGATCCGGTCCGCGCAGCCCAGCCGGGAGAGCAGACTGTAGATCCGGGAAAAGGTGGGTTCCCGCCGCTCCTTGGGGGACATGGAGGTAAAAAAGTCCTTTTGGAATTGCAGGGAAAAGGCGGCTCCGTGGAAGGAATTGGTCACCACTGCCGCCGCGTCCCGGAACAGAGCCAGAAACTCCCGGGGACCTGCGTCAAAGACCACCTCCGCCTGAGGGGTGATCTTCTGCCGGACACCCGCCAGCTGCACAATGGGCCACCCCGTCTTTTGGGCCAGAGACAGGGCGTAGGGCGCCGCCTCCCCCGGGTCGGAGACAAAGTAGCACAGCAGGTAAGGTCCTTTCCTGCGTGATGGGGCTGCCAGCGCCCCCCACTCCGCTCCGGTGAGCAGCAGGGTGGGGTCCAGCACCACCCGGGCCTGGCGGCCCGCCGCCTCCTGCAGCAGCACCTGGCCCCGCTTCTCCCGGACCGACAGGGCGGAGTAGGGGGTCAAAAACCGCCGCAGTTCCTCCGCCTTGTCCTCCGGCAGCCGGGGAACCCCCAGACTGGGGGCGTAGGCGATCCGCCGCCCCGCGCCTGGGAAGTCCAGCAGAAAGGCGGGGTCAAACTGCTTGTCCTGGAAAATATAAGGATTCCAAATCTGGTCGCTGCCCGCCACATACACATCGTACGCCGGCGGCTCCCGCCGCAGCTCCTCCACGCTGGTGTACCGCCGCGGGGAGAGATTCATCTCCTCCGCCACAAAGGTCTCAAACCGGTCAAACCGGCGTTTGAAGGCCCCGTAATGGAGGGCGGTATGGGCGTCGGAGGCCATTGCCCGCACCGAGGGACTCCGCTTGAACAGCTGATTGGTGCGGGTGGTGTGGGGCAGGCGGTAGTCAATGATCTGGCAGTCGTGGCCCAGCCCCTGAATGGCACGCATGGTGGCCAGGGCCTGGAGCTGAGCCCCGTAGTGGTGGGCGAAATGGAAGGTGATCAGTCCGGCGCGCATACAATTCACTCCCAGAATGTACAGATGGATTCAAGTTAGTATAGCCCGGCGCAATCTGTCTTGTCAATGGCAGGGAACGGGCGGGAATGCGGTTAGACAGATTTTCCCTTTTGTCGGGAAAACAGACAGCTGCCGGATTTTGTCTATGGCATTGCAGTCCTCCGTCCGATATGATACACTTACTTCATTGGGACCGCTGAAAAAGGCCATGGGTCCTGCTCAGCGGAACGAAGCGGAAACAATCTTATCTCCTTTTGGAAGGAGCGCTGATAACAGTGGGCGTCCCCAGCCATCTGCGTGCCTTTGGCTTGGCCCGGGTCATGGAATATCTGGAGCGGGACCCGGATGCCAATCTGCCCAGAATCATTGATTGGGTGGACAAATACGCGGGGGAACGGCTCTCCCCTCCCTACCAGCAGCTGCTGCACCAGGTGGTCACCGACCCGGAGAACAACTGGCATCAGCTGATAAAGAGCCTGTACACCGACATTGACAGCCGGGTGTTAAAAAAACTTTTTGAAAACTTTATCATCTACGGCGACCTGCTGGACTGGCCCCGCCGGAATCGGGAAAAGCCCTTTGGTCAGGACGGCGCCCCCTGGTCGGTGATTATCGATCCCTCCTTCCCCTGTACCATGGACTGCGCCGGCTGCGGCGCCTCCATCTTCGGGGTGCGCCCCACCATGGAATTTGACAGTCTGGATGAGGAGATTGACTCCCGCAAGGCCCGGGGCTGCCGGCTGTTTATTTTCAGCGGCGGCAATCCCCTGGCCCGGGAGGAGGAGTCCATCGCCCTGTGCAACAAACACACCGACTGCATCTTCGCCGCGTTTACTCCCCCTGCCGCCATTACCGATACCCTCTGCGCCGATCTGCTGCGGGTACGTAACCTGTTTCCCGCCATTCAGCTGGATGTGGACCCCCAGGACGCCGGCCGGGCGGGCGCCATGCTCCGCCAGGCAAAGCTGCCTTTCGGCGTGGCCTGCCGCTGCACTGCGGACAACTGGCAGCTGGTGGCCACCGAGGAGTACTATGACCGGGTCATTGCCGCCGGCGCCAAGTTCTGCTGGTTCTTCACCTGTCCGGCCTACGGCGGCAGTTCGGCGCCCAGCGGACCCCAGCTGCTGAGCATTCACCGCCGGATTCTGGCTTTCCGCAAAACCAAGCCCCTGCTCACTTTGGATTTCTGGGACGGACCCAGTCTTTCTGCGGCCGCTCCCCAAGGAGGAGACGTATGAGTATTGTAAAAGACATGTCCCTGGCCCCCTCCGGCCGCCGGAAAATCGACTGGGTGCGGGATTTCATGCCCGCTCTGGGGGGAATTGAGGCCCGCTTCCAGCAGGAAAAGCCCTTTGCCGGACTGCGGGTGGCGGTGTCCGTCCACCTGGAGGCCAAGACCGCCAATCTGGGCTATGTGCTGGCCAAGGGAGGCGCCCAGGTGCGCCTCACCGGCTCCAACCCCCTGTCCACTCAGGACGACGTGGCCGCCGGCCTGGCCGATCTTGGAGTGGAGACCTTCGGCGTCCACGGGGTCTATGGGGAGGACTATGAGAACCTGCTCATCGAGACTCTGAAATTCAAGCCCCACCTGGTTGTGGACGACGGCGGCGATTTGATCCATCTGCTGGGGGGCAAATGCACGGATCTGGGGGAAGTCCTCATCGGCGGGTGTGAGGAGACCACCACCGGCATTCTGCGGCTGAAGGCCCGGGAGCGGGAGGGCATTCTCCCCTGCGCCATGATGGCGGTAAACGACGCCAAGGCCAAGCACTATTACGACAACAAGTACGGCACCGGCCAGTCCGTGTGGGACGCCATCATGCATACCTCCAACCTGGTGGTGGCGGGCAAGACGGTGGTGGTGGCCGGCTACGGCTGGTGCGGCAAGGGGGTGGCCATGCGGGCCGCCGGACTGGGCGCCAACGTGATTGTCACCGAGGTGGACCCCTTCAAGGCTTTGGACGCCACCATGAACGGCTTCCGGGTGATGCCCATGGACGAGGCGGCCAAATACGGCGATATCTTTGTCACCGTCACCGGCTGCAAGAACGTCATCACCCCCCGGCACTTCGCGGTGATGAAGCACAACGCCATCCTCACCAACGCCGGCCACTTTGACTGCGAGGTGGATGTGAAGAGCCTGGCGGAGATGGCGGTCCGCCGGGAGGTCCGCCGGGAGAATATTGAGGGCTTCACCCTCCCCGACGGGCGGGTGCTCAACGTCATCGGCGAGGGCCGGCTGGTAAACCTGGCCGCTGGCAACGGCCACCCGGCGGAGATCATGGACATGTCCTTCTCCGTCCAGGCCCTGGCTCTGGAGTGGCTGGTAAAGCACCAGGACAGCCTGGAGAAGAAGCTCTATCAGGTCCCCGTGGAGATTGACGACGAGATTGGCCGGGTGAAGCTGGCGGCCATGGGCCTGTCCATCGACAAGCTGACCCCGGAGCAGGTGGAGTATCTCAACGGCTGGAAGGCCTGACAGGCTGTCTGCGGAAGCACTATACAATTTCGTCTATTTGTCTATTGAAAAAGTGGGAAAAACCTGATAGCATAGCCACAGTCAATTGAATATGCCTTATCGAGAGCGGTGGAGGGAACGGCCCGATGAAACCCGGCAACCTGCAAATGCTGCAAGGTGCCAAATCCGGCGAGGTAATCGAAAGATGAGGATGGATGAGCTTTGCGCGCTCCGCCCTCCGGCGGAGCGCGTTTTTGCTCCAGCTTAGAAAGGAAGGTACAACTATGGCACACCGTCTGTTCACCTCGGAGTCCGTCACCGAGGGCCACCCCGACAAAGTATGCGACCAGATCTCCGACGCTGTCCTGGATGACATTCTGGCCGCCGACCCTACGGCCCATGTGGCCTGTGAGACCTTCACCACCACCGGCGTGGTGACGGTAATGGGTGAAATCACCACCAAGCACTATACCGATATCCCCGCCATCGTCCGCCGCACGGTGCAGCGCATCGGCTACACCGACCCCGCCTACGGCTTTGACTACCGCTCCTGCGCGGTGCTGACCGCCATTGACGAGCAATCCCCCGACATCGCCATGGGCGTCAACCAGTCCTATGAGCTCCAGGAGGGCGGCACCGACGAAGCCGACCGCATCGGCGCCGGCGACCAGGGCATGATGTTCGGCTACGCCTGCGACGAGACCGACGTGCTCATGCCCGCCCCCATCGATCTGGCGCACAAGCTTTCCCGGCAGCTGGCCGACGTGCGCCGTGCCGGCAAACTGAAGTGGCTCCGCCCCGACGGCAAGAGCCAGGTCACCGTGGAGTATGACGACGACGGCAAAGTGCTCTCCTGCCCCGCCATCGTGGTGTCCACCCAGCACGACCCGGACATCGCCCTGAAGGATCTGCGGGAGGCCGTGGTGGAGGAGATCATCAAGCCCATCATCCCCGAGCAGTACATCACCAGGGATACCAAGTTCTACGTCAACCCCACCGGCCGCTTCGTGGTGGGCGGCCCCGTGGGCGACACCGGCCTCACCGGCCGCAAGATCATCGTGGACACCTACGGCGGCTCCGCCGCTCACGGCGGCGGCTGCTTCTCCGGCAAGGACCCCACCAAGGTGGACCGCTCCGCCGCCTACATGGCCCGGTACATCGCCAAGAACCTGGTGGCCGCCGGCCTGTGCCGCAAGTGCCAGATCGAGCTGGCCTACGCCATCGGCGTGGCCCACCCGGTCTCCGTGCTGGTGGATACCTACGGCACCGGCGTACTCAGCGAGGAAAAGCTGTCCGAGATCGTCAACCGCCACTTCGACATGCGCCCGGCCAAGATCATTGAGAAGCTGGACCTGCGCCGCCCCATCTACGAGCAGACCGCCGCTTACGGCCACTTTGGCCGCACCGACATCGACCTGCCCTGGGAGCACACCGACCTGGTGGACACCCTCAAGAGCTATCTGTAACAGGCAAAGACAGCCGCAGGATTTCCTGCGGCTGTCAGTCTTTTTTATCTCCGCAGCAGCAGAGGTTGAAGCTGCTCTCCCTGGAGGGCGGCGTCAACAGTGTCGCACACCTGGGTGAAATCAGCCACCAGGGAGGTGGGTTTCTCCGCCGGGTCGTCCTGGCCGAAGGGAACAAAGTAGACGTTTTTCTTGTCCAGCAGAGCGCCGATGTTTTTGGCCGAGGCGGCCAGGCCGTCATTGGTGGCCAGGCAGAGCACCACCGGAGCGCCATTGCGCAGGTGGGCCTTGGCCGCCATGGTCACGGTGGTGTCGGTAATGCCGTTTGCCAGCTTGGCCAGGGTATTGCCGGTGCAGGGACAGATCACCAGCACATCCAGCAGGTGCTTGGGGCCGATAGGCTCGGCCTTTGGAATGGAATCAATGACCCGTTTGCCGCAGATGCGCTCCATCTCCCGCATATATTCGTGGGCGGGTCCGAAGCGGCTGTCGGTGGCGGCGCTGGCCTCGGAGACAATGGGGGTTACGTCGCCGTATCTGGCCCGCACCCGCTCCAGGGCCGTCATGGCCTGATGATAGGTACAAAAGGACCCGCAGAAGGCGAATCCAACCCGGATGGATTCCATGGGCTACACTCCTAACTCATTTAATATGTGGCAGATGGTACTGCGCAGGTAGGCCGCCGCTGTGGCGGGCGCCACCCGTCCCGGCAGGGACAGGGCCTGCACCGCCCTCACTCCCAGGGTCTGGGCCGCCTTCAGGTCCACGCCCCCGGGGAGGGAGGCCAGGTCGATAACCACGCACTCCGGCTTTAATTCGCCCAGTTCTTCCGCACCCAGTACCGGAACCGGCACGGTGTTGACAATCAGATCATAGCCGCACAGCCAGCCCCGCAGCTCCCCGGTGTGCTCTGTGGCAAACCCGAAGCCTTCCGCCCAGGCCAAATCGGCGTATTTTCGGGCGGCCACGCTGACCTTGGCACCCAGTCCCGCCAGCCGGGGGGCCAGCGCCCGGCCCAGCCGGCCGTAGCCGATCACCAGCGCCCGGCTGCCGTGGAGGGTAACGGGCATCTCCTCCAGGGCGATCTGGATAGCCCCCTCGGCGGTGGGTACCGCATTGGCCACCGCCAGCTCCTCCCGGGCAAAGTAATCGTGGAGCGCCAGTCCCCGGTCCCGGGCCAGGGCCGCGGCGGCGGCATCCACCCGGCCGGCGCAGATCACCTGGCCCGGCCGCAAGACGGCAAGGACCTTTTCCAGGGACAGGGCTTCCTCCGCCAGGGGGGCGTTGAGCAGCCCGTCCGCCGCTGTCACCGGCAGCGGCAGCACCACGCAGTCGGCCAGCGCCGCGCCCGCCAGCGTCTGTTCCGCCCTCACTCCGCCCCCCGCCTCGCCCAGGCCCAGGGTATGTACCGTATGTCCGTCCTCCGCCAGCAGCCCCGCCAGCCGCACCTGCCGCTGGTCTCCGCCGATGATCCAGATATCCAATTCATGCCGCACGGTATCCGCCTCCTTTTCCGCCGCACCTCATCCTATGCCCGCGGAGAAAAAGGGTGCGCCGGCGAAACCCGCGGTTGACTTTTCCCGGAACCTCCCATATACTGAGGATGGAAGGAAACTTACAAGTTCATATGGTCGAATGACAGGGCCGGGAGAGCGCGGCACAGGCCGCCGCCGAAGGGGCAGCGCAGTGATCTCTCAGGCAAAGTGGACCGGTCCTTGACGAAACTCTGGAAAGCGGAGCACGCTCCGCGCCGACGGGGGAAACACTCTCAGGTACCAGGACAGAGGCGCATGGCGTGTTTGCCATGCGCTTTTTTGCCGTTTTAACGGAAGGAGGAAGATCAATATGGAACGGAAAACACCCCTGTACGACCGCCATGTAGCGGCGGGCGGCAAAATGGTCCCCTTCGCCGGGTGGCTGCTGCCAGTGCAGTACTCCGGCGTCATCGCCGAGCACAAGGCGGTGCGCGCGGCCTGCGGCCTGTTCGACGTGTCTCACATGGGGGAGCTGGTGCTCCGGGGGGCGGACGCCTTGGCCAACGTCAACCATCTGATGACCAACGACTTCTCCGGTATGTATCCCGGGCAGGCCCGGTACTCCCCCATGTGCTATGAGGACGGGGGCGTGGTGGACGACCTGATCGTGTACAAGGTGAGCGATACGGTGTATTTCATCGTGGTCAACGCCGCCAACAAGGACAAGGACGCCGCCTGGATTTCCGGACACCTGATCGGGGCGTGCGTGATGGAGGACTGGTCGGACCGGGTGGCCCAGCTGGCCCTTCAGGGGCCGAAAGCGGAGGAGATTCTCCGCACTCTCACTGGCCATATTCCGGAAAAGAACTACAGCGCTGTGCTCCAAGGGACGGTCAAGGGCTTTCCCTGTATGGTGTCCCGGACAGGTTACACAGGGGAGGACGGCTTTGAGCTGTACTGCGCCCCGGCGGACGCCCCCGCCCTGTGGGACGCCCTGCTGGAGGCAGGCGCCCCCTTCGGCCTCATCCCCTGCGGCCTGGGCGCCCGGGATACCCTGCGGCTGGAGGCCGCCATGCCTCTCTACGGCCACGAGCTCTCCCCCACCATCAACCCCTACGAGGCGGTGCTGGGCATCTTTGTCAAGCTGGACAAGCCGGAGTTTATCGGCAAGTCCGCTCTGGAACAGGCCCGCCCCGTCTCCCGCCGCCGGGTGGGGCTGAAGATCACCGGCCGCGGCATTGCCCGGGAAGAGTGTCCGGTGTGCGATGGAGACAGGCAGATCGGGGTGGTCACCTCCGGCACCCACTGCCCCTGGCTGGGCCAGGCGGTGGCCATGGCCCTGGTGGAGGCACCCTACAAAGAACCCGGCACCGTAGTGCAGGTAGATGTGCGGGGCAGGCGGATTGAGACGGAGGTCGTCAAAACGCCGTTTTATAAAAGAGGGTAATTTTTCGAATAAATTATACAGGAGGTAATTGATATGAACATTCCCAATGAGCTTCAGTATACCAAATCCCACGAGTGGCTGCTGGTGGCGGATGGGGTGGCCACCGTTGGCCTCACCGATTTTGCCCAGGACGCCCTGGGAGACATTGTGTTTGTCAACCTGCCCCAGCCGGGGGATGAGGTGTCTGCCGGAGAGGCGCTGGGGGATGTGGAGTCGGTCAAGGCGGTATCCGACGTGATCTCCCCGGTGTCCGGCGTGGTGCTGGAGGTCAATGAGGAGCTGCTGGACAACCCCGCCCTAGTGAATGAAGACCCCTATGGGGCGTGGCTGGTAAGGGTGGAGCAGCTCACCGGCGAGGAGGAGCTGCTGGACGCCGCCGCCTATGAGGCACACTGCGCCGAGGAGGGCTGATCATGGGAGGATACCTGCCCGCCGCCCCGGAGGAACGGGCGCGGCAGTATGAGGCTCTGGGGCTGAGCGGCCCCAGGGCGCTGTACCGGGATGTGCCGGACCAGGTGTATCTGGACGCTCCTCTGGACCTGCCTGCCCCCAAAAGCGAGCTGGAGGCCCGTCAGTCTCTGGAGCATCTGGCCGCCCAAAATGTCCGTTTCCCCACCATTCTTCGGGGAGCCGGAGCTTACGACCACTACATTCCCGCCGCAGTGAGTGCCATCGCCGCCAAGGAGGAATTTGTCACCGCCTACACCCCCTATCAGGCGGAGATCAGCCAGGGGGTGCTCCAGTCCATCTTTGAATTCCAGACCATGATCTGCGAATTGACGGGCATGGATGCAGCCAACGCCTCGGTGTATGACGGGGCCTCCGCCGCGGCGGAGGGGGTGGCCATGTGCCGGGACCGGAAGCGGACCAAAGCCATCGTGTCCGGCGCCGTCCACCCCGACGTGATCGCCACCATCCGGACCTACTGCTTCGGGGCGGACACGGAGGTGGTGGTGACCACGGTAAAGGAGGGACGCACCGACCTCACCGGTCTGGTGGACGACCAGACCGCCTGCGTCTACATCCAGCAGCCCAACTTCTACGGTCTGCTGGAGGACGGCGCCGCCCTGGCCGCCGCCGCCCACGCCGGCGGCGCCAAGCTCATCGCCGGGGTCAATCCCATCACTCTGGGGGTGCTGGAATCCCCCGCCGCCTGGGGGGCGGATATCGCTGTGGGAGAGGGGCAGCCTCTGGGCCTGCCTCTGTCCTGGGGCGGCCCCTACCTGGGATTCATGGCCACCACTCAGGCTATGATGCGCAAGCTGCCCGGCCGGATCGTGGGCCAGACCGCCGATGCTCAGGGACGGCGGGCCTTTGTGCTCACCATGCAGGCCAGAGAGCAGCACATCCGTCGGGAGAAGGCCTCCTCCAATGTGTGCTCCAATGAGGCCCTGTGCGCCCTTACCGCCTCGGTGTACCTATCCATGATGGGGCCGGGCGGCCTGAGGCAGGTGGGAGAGCAGTGCTTTGCCAAGGCCCACTATCTGGCCGACGCTCTGTGCGCACTGCCCGGGGTACGCCTGCGCCACCCAGGCCCCTTCTTCCATGAGTTCGTCACCGACCTGCCCGCCTCCGCCGACGTGCTGGCGGGATTGGAGGCCAGGGGAATTTTGGGCGGCCTGCCCCTGGAGGGCGGGCTTTTGTGGTGCGTCACCGAAAAGCAGACCCGTGAGGAGCTGGACAAAGCCGTGTCCATCGTGAAGGAGGTGCTGGGCATATGGAACTGATTTTTGAGCGCAGCCGCCCCGGCCGGGGGAGCGACCTGCTGCCCCCTCTGGATGTGCCGGAGTGTCCGGTACCGGCGCAGTTTGCCCGCAAGCAGGCCCCCCGCCTGCCGGAGATTGGGGAGAGCGATCTGTCCCGCCACTATCAGGCCCTGGCCCGGCGGGCCTTCGGGGTGTGTGACGGCTTCTATCCCCTGGGCTCCTGCACCATGAAGTACAACCCCAAGCTGGGGGAGGCCGCCGCCGCCCTGCCCGGATTTACCGGCATCCACCCCCTCCAGCCCGCCCACACCGTCAAGGGCTGCCAGTTGGTCATGGCCCAGGCGGAGTATGCCCTGTGCCGCATTACCGGCATGGACCGGATGACCCTCCAGCCCGCCGCCGGCGCCCACGGGGAGTTTGCCGGACTGCTGCTCATCAAGGCTTATCACCGCCACCGGGGGGACAAAGCCCGCACCGTGATTCTGGTTCCCGACTCCGCCCACGGCACCAACCCGGCCTCGGCGGCCATGGCGGGCTTTACCGTGCGCAACCTTCCCTCCACCGCGGAGGGGCTGGTGGATCTGGAGGCCCTGAAGGCGGCCTGCGGGCCGGATACGGCGGGGCTGATGCTCACCAACCCCAACACTGTGGGGCTGTTTGAGCGGGATATCCTGGAGATTACCAAAATCGTCCACGGGGCTGGGGGCCTGGTGTATTACGACGGGGCCAACCTCAACGCCGTCATGGGAGTGGCCAGACCGGGAGACATGGGCTTTGACGTGTGCCACCTGAACCTGCACAAAACCTTTGCCACCCCCCACGGGGGCGGCGGACCCGGCAGCGGTCCGGTGGGCTGCAAGGAATTTTTGGCTCCCTTCCTCCCCGGCTCCGCCCTGTGCGGCAACGGCGGGGATCATTCCATCGGTCAGGTCCGGGCCTTCCACGCCAACTTCCTGGTGGTGGTGAAGGCACTGGCCTATCTGATGCGTCTGGGCAGCACCGGTCCGGCGGAGGCCGCCCGGGGGGCGGTGCTCAACGCCAACTACCTCAAGCACAAGCTGGAGGAGGCGGGCTACGCCTCTGCCTTCCCCGGACTTTGCATGCATGAGTTCGTGCTCACTTTGGAGGCCCTGAAGAAGGAGACCGGGGTATCCGCCCTGGACGTAGCCAAGGCCATGCTGGACGACGGCATCCATCCGCCCACCATGTACTTCCCCCTCATCGTTCATGAGGCCCTGATGTTTGAACCCACCGAGACCGAGACCCCTGAGACCCTGGACCAGGCTGCTCAGGTGATGGCGGATATCCTCCGGCGGGCCAAGGAGGACCCGGAATCTCTCCACGCCGCTCCCCACACCACCGTGGTGGGCCGCCCGGACGAAACCGCCGCCGCCCGTCATCCGGTGGTGCGGTACGTCTTCCCGGAGGAATGAACATGCGCGATTTACTGATTGTCGGCGGAGGTCCCGGCGGCTGCGCCGCAGCCCTCCGGGCCGCCAAAGGCGGCCTGTCGGTGGCCCTGTTTGAGCCCTGCCAGGTGGGGGGTACCTGCCTGAATCGGGGGTGCATCCCCACCAAGGCTCTGCTCCACGGAGCCAAGCCGGGGTGCGACTGGGCCGCCTTGGCCGCGGAAAAGGAAACCGTGGTCTCCACCCTCCGCGCCGGTATGGAAAAGCAGCTGAAGGCCGCCAAGGTGGAGCTTGTCCCCGCCGGGGCTGTGGTCACCGGTCCCCATACCGTCGCGGCCTCCGACGGAACCGTGTGGGAGGGCCGGTCCATACTTCTGGCGGTGGGCTCCGTCCCGGCCGTCCTTCCTATCCCGGGACTGGACCTGCCCGGAGTAGTAAACAGCGACGGCCTGCTGGAGGATATCCGGCCCCGGGATCACCTGCTCATCATCGGCGGAGGCGTCATCGGGGTGGAGCTGGCCTGGGTATGGGCCGGCGCCGGCTGTCGGGTCACCCTTGTGGAGGCCCTGGACCGGCTCATCGCCAACCTGGACCGGGAGCTGTCCCAGAGCCTGACCATGGAGCTGAAAAAGGCGGGCGTGGCGGTGTACACCGGCGCTTCGGTGGCGGAGATCACCCCCGGCCCTGCCGTCCGCTTGATCCACAAGGGGGCGGAGCAGGTGCTGGCGGCGGACACGGTGCTGGTGGCCGCCGGGCGGCGCCCCGCCACCGCCGGTCTGTTTGAGGGGCTTTCTCCCGCCATGGAGCGGGGCTTCCTCGCGGTGGACCCATCCTTCCGCACCTCCATCCCCTCCATCTACGCCATCGGGGACGCCATCGGCGGGGCCATGCTGGCCCACAAGGCGGAGGCGGAGGGAAACGCGGTGGCCGGCCTGCTGCTGGGCCGCCCCACCCGTCACGGTGTCTCCCCCATCCCGTCCTGTGTGTACACCGACCCGGAGCTGGCCCAGGTGGGCCTCACGCTGGAGGAGGCCAAGGCCCGGGGCATTCCGGCGGTAACCGGCAAGTGCGTCATGGGGGGCAACGGACGTACCCTCATCGAGGGGGGTAAGCGAGGCTTTGTGAAGCTGGTCTTTCACCGGGAGTCCCACGCCCTGCTGGGCGCCCAGCTGTGCTGCTGCCGGGCCTCCGACCTGATTTCAGAACTCACCCTGGCTGTCACCCTGAGTCTGACGGCGGAGCAGCTTCTCCAGCCGGTGCGCCCTCACCCCACCTTTGCCGAGGCCATCAGCCAGGCGGTGGAAGCCGGTCTGGACGCCCTGGAGAAATAAGTATAATTTATAATTATCTGACAGAAAATTCTTTTGTTTTTATTAATTATGTATAAAAATGTCGACAGAAATCCTTTCGTGTGGTATGATTACGATACCCGAAATAATAGAAAGGAGCTGTCCATATGGGTAAGCAGAAGCTGCGCAACATTCTGTCCGTGATGCTGAGCCTTGCCCTGGTGTTCTCCCTGTCCATTCCGGCGCTGGCTGCGGAGGGTGAGACGCATCTGACCATCATCGGCACCTCGGACACCCACGGCAACATTTGGGGCTATTCCTATGAGGACATGAAGGAGAGCAGCGGAGACGGCCTGGCCCGGATCTCCACCTATGTCAGCCAGGTGCGTGCGGAGAACCCCAACACCATCCTGGTGGACGCGGGAGACACCATCCAGGGAACCATCATGACCGACGACCTCTACTCCAAGGACACGGAAAACCATCCGGTACCCGCCGCGCTGAACTACATGGGCTACGACGCTTGGACCCTGGGCAACCATGAGTTCAACTTCGGGGTGGACACCCTGAAGGCCATCCTGGCCCAGGCCGATATGCCGGTGCTGGCCGCCAACATCAAGAATACCGATGGCAGCTACCTCACCGGCGCAGGCTACACCATTGTGGAAAAGGGCGGCGTCAAGGTAGCCATTATCGGTGTGGACACCCCCAATATCCCCCGGTGGGACGGCACCAAGCAGGGGGTGGCGGAGCTGACCTTTGAACCTATGGCCGACGCGGTGGCGGAGTGTATCCAGGCCATCGGCGACAGTGCTGACGTGATTATGGTGTGCGCCCATGCCGGTCTGGCGGCGGAGTACTCCACCGACGGCTCCGACGCCGCCCAAACCATCCTGGACAAGTGTCCCGAGGTAGATGTACTCCAGCTGGGCCACACCCACACCACCTATGTGAGCAACGACGGCCCCATCCCTGTGGGTGAGACCAACAACAACGCCGCTGTGGTTCTCCGGTACGACCTGACCCTCAATGCCGATAAGGAGATCACCTCCGCCGCGGTGCAGCTGATCCCCATGACCGGCATTGAACCTGACCAGGGTCTGCGGGAGGTCCCCGCCATCCAGACCGCCCAGGAGAAGACGGTGTCCTTCATCCAGGACAATGTGCTGGGCCACGCCGCCGCCGACTTCCAGCCTGCCAACGAGATTTCCGGCATCCCTGCCGGGCGGATTATGGATACCGCCGTCATCGACCTCATCGGTACCGTACAGCTGGAGAATTCCGGCGCCGATGTCACCGCCGTGGCCCTCTTCAAGGACACCAGCGATTTGAAGCAGGGCGATTTGAACTACGGCAACATGTTCGACATCTACAAGTATCCCAATGTGCTCTATACCGTAAAGGTGACCGGCGCGGAGATGAAGGCCTACATGGAGTGGGCAGCCGAGTGCTGGAACCAGTGGCAGCCGGGAGATATCAACATCTCCTTCAACCCGGACAAGGCGGGCTACCTCCATGACCACTTCTGCGGCCTGAATTACGAGGTGAACCTGTCCAAGCCTGCCGGTGAGCGGATCGAGAACGTGACTTTCCAGGGTCAGCCCCTTAGCGACGAGATGACCCTCACCCTCTGCGTCAACGACTACCGCTATACCGGCCTGAAGAACGAGGGCATTATCTCCGGGGAGAAAGAGTGGGAGTCCTCTGCCTCCGTCCGGGACATGCTGGTGGCTTATTTGGCTGAGCATGACCCTCTGGAACCCAAGGTGGACAACAACTGGAAGATCACCGGTGTGGACCTGCAAACAGACAGCCCGGAGCGGGCCGCCTATATTGAAAAGGTCAACTCCGGCGCCCTGGCCACCCCCTACAACAAGAGCATCAATCTCAACCAGCCCAATAATGTCATCGTCAATGGGGTGCTCTACTCCGCCGCCACCGCCGTGGACGCCGCCGGCAATACCTATTACCGTCTGCGGGATTTGGCCACCGCCTTCAACGGTACCACGGCCCAGTTCAATCCCTACTGGCTCAAGTCCGCCTATATTGCCCTGAACACCCCGTATACCGAGCGAGCCCTGGAAATGCCGGAGCAGATGCCGGTTCAGGGTACGCCTTTCTCCCTGGCCATCAGCGCCGACGGCAATTCCCACCTGATCGACGCTATCCTGGTGCAGAATGTGCTGGGCGGCAACTATTATGTCACCGTGGAGGGCATCAATACCCTGCTGGGCATCAACGCTGTTGAGACTGACGGCGTGCTCACCCTTACCGCCGACTCCGCCGGCCCCGGCTCGGGCAACGCCGGCTGAGGCAAGCCTACAAGCAAGGACCAGCTCCTTTCGGAGCTGGTCCTTTTTCTATTTCCTCTTGACAAGTTTCCTTGTCAATGTTATGCTATGTCTGACAAGAAAACTTGTCATTATGACAGGAAAAATTGTCAAACTGGAGGCGATACCATGCCACTTTATAATCGGCTGAAGGAGCACCGGGCCCGGCTGGGGGTCAACCAGCAGGAGCTGGGCCGTCTGGCGGGGGTGTCTCGGCAGACCATCAGCCAAATTGAGCGGGGGGATTACTCCCCCTCCGTCACTCTGGCCCTGAAGCTGGCCAGGCTGTGCGGCGTCACTGTGGAGGATATTTTCAGCTATGAGGAGGAGAGTTGAGATGAAGGATCAGGTTGCGCGGGAAAACCGGAAGGCGCTGCCCAAGTTTTTTGGCACAGTGCTGCTCTTCGCCCTGTTGGGGGGCGTGGGCGGCTTTCTGGTAAGCATCGCCGGCTTCTCCGGCCTGGCCGGTCGGGCGGCGGAGGGCCTGGTGGAGCTGCTGGGGACGGTGGTACCCTGGGGCATTCCGGTGAGCTCGACGGTGCTGCTGGGCATCGGTCTGGGGCTGTACTGCTCCGCCAAGGGCCGGTACGGCCGGTGGGACGGTGAGGATGAGGATACGGCGGAGGGCATCGAGGTCACCCTCAGCTATGCGCTTCTCCTTACCGCCCTGGCCACCGTGGTAGACTTTTTCTTCCTGTCGGCGGTCTTTCTCTGCGACGTCCCTCTGGTGACCACCATCTTCTTCCTGGTCTCCATCGTCCTGGTCATCCTGCTCCAGCAGAAGGCCATTGACCTGTCCCGGCGGATGAACCCGGAGAAGCAGGGCAGCGTATACGACGTCAAATTCCAGAAAAAGTGGATGGACAGCTGCGATGAGGCAGAGAAGGCCCAGATGGGTCAGGCGGCCTACCAGGCCTTCCGGGTGGCCACCGGCACCTGTCTGGCGCTGTGGGTTGTACTCACAGTGCTGAATTTCTCCTTTGACATCGGTCTGCTCCCCGTCCTGATGGTGCTAATCATTTACGGGGCGCTCCAGGTCACCTACTGCCTGACCTGCATTCGGCTCAGCCGCTCCAAATAAAAGAAGAGACTGTCGAAAAAGGCACATGTGCCTTTTTCGACAAGAGGCTGCATGACGGATGGGGCTCGATTTCTTGCGAAAAAGTCACCCCATCCGTCATGAGAAGTGTCATTTCCGAGGCACATGTCCCCGGAAATGACGGATTTTGATTTTATTCCGTCGCCTGCGGGCGACGGAACTCTGCGAGGCTTCCTCTGAGGAAGGTTTTTCGACAGACTGAAGTCCGGTCCCTCTGGGACCGGACTTCTTGCTGCGTTACAGGCGGTAGCGCTTCTGCTTGATATAGTTGCAGTGGAGCAGCTCGTGGGCCTTGTGGCCGCCGGGCTCGCCCAGATAGGAATGGTACACCGTCTGGACCACCGGATTTTTGTGGCTGCGGCGGTACTCCATATTCTCGTCCTGCTGATACAGGGCGGCGGCCCGAAGGGCCTTGATATCGGTAAAGTTGCGCACATCGGCGTGCTGGATGGGCTGGCCGCCGCCGTTGATGCACCCGCCGGGGCAGGCCATGAACTCCACAAAGTCATATTGCAGGGAGCCGTCCCGAATGCCGTCCAGCACCAGCTTCACGTTGTGCAGACCGGAGGCCACGCACACCCGCACCGTGCGGCCGGGCAGCTCATAGCTGGCCTCCTTGACCCCCTCCATACCCCGGACCTCGCGATACTCCATGGGGGCCACCTCGCCGTCGGTGAGTTCCTCCACCACGGTGCGCAGGGCAGCTTCCATCACACCGCCGGAGGCGCCGAAGATGGTGGACGCGCCGGTGGAAATACCCAGCATCTCGTCAAATTCTCCCTCAGGCAGATGGTCGAAGAGCATACCCGCCTGGGTAATCATCCGGCCCAGCTCCCGGGTGGTGAGGGACACGTCCACCGGCAGGCAGCCGTTGGGCAGCCGCTGTTCCTCCCGGCGGACCTCATACTTCTTGGCGGTACAGGGCATGATGGACACCACGAAGATGTCGTCCGGGTCGATGTCCGCCATCTCGGCGTAGTAGGTCTTCACCAGGGAGCCGAACATCTGCTGGGGAGACTTGCAGGTGGATACATTGGCCATCATTTCCGGGGCGTGCTGCTCCATATACCGAATCCAGCCGGGAGAGCAGGAGGTGATGAGGGGCAGCTTGCCGCCGTTGCGCAGCCGGTGGAGGAACTCGGTTCCCTCCTCCATGATGGTGAAGTCGGCGGCGGTGTCCACATCAAATACCTTGTCAAAGCCCAGCCGGCGCAGGGCGGTGATCATCTTGCCCTCCACGTTGGTACCGATGGGCATACCGAAGCATTCGCCCAGGGTCACCCGGACGGAGGGAGCGGGACCCACCACCACGTGCTTTTTGGGGTCGTTGAGGGCAGCAAGCACCTTGCCGGTGTCGTCCTTCTCGCTGAGGGCGCCGGTGGGGCAGGCCACGATGCACTGGCCGCAGGAGACGCAGTCCACCTCGTTCAAATCCCGGTCAAAGGCGCAGCCGATGTGGGTGGAGAAGCCCCGGTCGTTGGGACCGATGACGCCCACCTCCTGAGTGGCACGGCACACGGCGGTACACCGGCGGCAGAGGACGCACTTGGAGTTGTCCCGCACCAGGTGGGGGGCGGAGTCCTCAATCTGGGGGAACATGTTGTCGCTGGCGTAACGTACCGCGTCAATGCCCAGATCGGCGGCCAGCTGCAGCAGCTCACAGTGGCTGCTCCGGGA
>NZ_CALXFV010000007.1 GCF_944387675.1 uncultured Flavonifractor sp.
TTTCCTCCTATTCTGGCCGATATATGCGAAAAACCCGGTCATGCATCAAGCATGAAACGGTTTTTTCGACAGACTGAGCCCCTGTGCCGGTTCCCGGCACAGGGGCTTCAGCTATGCAGCTTTTTCGGCGGTCACAGCAGGGTGATCACCCGGTCCATCAGCAGGAAGTGGAACAGGGAGCCCAGCAGGATAAACACGTGGAAGATCTCATGGCAGCCGAAGCGGGGATTCTCCCGTCCCGGCCACTTGACGGCGTAGAGAACACCGCCGATGGTGTAGAGAATCCCGCCGCCCAGTACCCAGAAGAAACCGGCGGGGGGCAGGCAGCGCATCAGCGGAATCACAGCCGCCAGGGCCAGCCAGCCCATGGCGATATAGATCCCGGCGGTCAGCCACCGGGGTGCGGTGATCCACGCCAGAGTCAGCACCAGACCGGCCAGCGCCAGCCCCCAGATGACCCCGAACAGCCCCCAGCCCCAGGCGCCGTAGCTGCGCAGCGCCACCAGGCACACCGGCGTATAGGTGCCGGCAATGAGGAAATAGATGGAGGCGTGGTCGTATTTGCGCAGAGCAATCCGCCCCCTCACGCTCACGTTGCGGCAGTGGTACAGTGTGCTGGCGGTGTAAAGCCCAACCATGCTCACCCCGTAGATGAGGAAGGAGACCACATGCCACAGACTCAGCCCCATAACGGCGCAGCGCACCATCAGCAGCACCGTTCCCGCGGCGGCCAGCACCGCGCCGATGCCGTGAGTGATGGCCGACCAGGGCCGCAGGCCGTCATAGGGGTCCCGATCCTTCTCCCGGATCTTCCGCCTCACCGGCCGGGCGGGCAGGGAATGGGGGAGAGACAGAGACTGATAGGGAAGCGCGCGTTGGGAATCCATACATATCACCTTACCTTGCCGCTAGTATAACACACATCCCAAGATAAAATCAAGAAGATATTTAAATATAATATCGAAAATTATATTCAAATATTTCCGCCGGAGTTCGGCCTGACAGAGACAGTTTACCCAAACAGCGGGAAAAAAACCGGACCGGCGGGCAAAATGACCCGGCCGGTCCGGCAAGTTCGGCTATCCCCGGTAGGGGTGGTAACCGCTCCCGCCTCCGCCCCGGCGGAGGGAGCGGCGGGGGCGGAGAAAGACGCGGCAGAGGAGCAGACCGATCAGAAGGAGCACCGCCAGGAGAACCAGCAGCACCAGGCCGCCGAACAGATTCAGACCCCGCAGCAGCTGGATGGGATTCCAGGAGGGGGCCTCCACCTTGCGGCCCTCCGGGGCGGAATAGCGGGCGTCCACGCTCCCCATGGCATCCAGGTAGGAGGCCAGGGCGTACCACTCTTTGACCTCGGCCCCATCCGGGCCGTGGATGATGTGATCCTCAAAATCAGTGATGGGGGTTCCGCTGGCGTCCTTGGGGGTGATGGTGAGGATGCCGAAGGACTGATCCTTTACGGTACCCAGCATCTGGCCGGAGTACAGTCCGGTGACCACCCGGTAGAGCTTGTCGTCTTCCAGGGGAACGGCGGTGCCGTCGGGCAGCACCTGGGCGCAATCGGTCACCCGATTGAAAAGGATCCGGTGGGGGTTCCAGGTCCAACGCATGCCGGAACCGTAGAGCTGGGCGACAGGCATGAGGGGGCTGACGGAGGCATCCAGCTCAAAGACATCCCTCAGCTCCCTGCCGGTGAGCCAGGCGGAGATGAGGGGGTAGCCGGGGCTGCCGTCGGCGCCGGAACCCAGGGAGGAGACGTTGAAGGCGTCGGACACGGTGATCTCCCCGGCGGAGAAGGAGCCGCGGATCACCCCGGCGGCCACCACCGCGAAATCCACGGGGATATAGTCCGCGCCCTCGGCCTGCTGCACCGCGTAGCGGTAGGAGTCCGCGATCAGGCTGCCCAGGGGATCTTCCCGCTGCTCCTCGGCGAACTGGCGAATGGGGGTGAAGGAAAAGCCGGAGGTGGCCAGCACCTGATCGAACTCCAGTCCGTACTGGGCCAGGTATTCTTCCTCCACCAGGGCGCGGAAGCGGTTGGTGAGCTGCACCAGCCGGTCCTCCTCCGCCACGGTCTGGTCCACGGGAAGCAGGCGGTAGTCCCAGTCCACCTTTTCCCCGGCCTGGGTCCAGGAGACGGTGAGGGCGCCCAGATAGGAGGTGTACTCTCCGGCGGAGACAATCAGGGTGTCTCCCACCTGAACCGGCTCCTCCAGGACGGTGTGGCTGTGGCCCGAGATGATCAGGTCGATGCCCTCCACCTCCTTGGCCAGCCGGTAGTCCTCCCCCTTGCCGGAGCCGTCGGTACCGCTGTGGGAGAGGCAGATGAGAAAGGAGGGCGCGGTGCTGCCGGCCAGCTCCGCCTGGATGGCCGCCACGGTGCGCCTGGCGGCGTCGGCGATGGGCTCAAACTCCATCCCGGACATGGGGGCATCCTGGTCGGCCTCCTCACCCAGCAGGCCGAAAATGCCGTAGCGAATGCCGCCCCGCTCCAAAATCACGTAGTCGGAGATCCCGTACCGTTCCCAGGCCCCCCAAGAGGCGGTGTCGGACTCCGGCGGCTTGTAGTTGGCCTGGACGATGGCGGGCAGGGGAGCGCCGCTGTCCACGGCGGCGTTGAGCATGTCGGCCAGTCCCCCGGGCCGGTAATCAAATTCGTGGTTGCCCAGGGTGGTGACGTCATAGCCCATGGCGCCCAGCGCCTGCAGCTCCGGGGCATGGGTGGTGTAGATGGTCTGGAACAGGCTGCCCATGGAGAAGTCGCCCCCGTCCAGGGTGAGGGCGTCGGGATGAGCCGCCCGCTCCTGGTTCAGCAGGGTGGCCAGCCTGGTGTAGCCGCCGTATTCGCCCCCGGCGTCGTCCGGCATGGGGAGGAAATGGTCGTGGGTGTCGTGGGTAAACAGAATGGTGCTCTCATAGACCGCCCCGGAAGAGGCGGCGCCCGCCGGGAGAGAGAGCCAGCCGGCGGACAGGCAGAGCGCCAGAGTGAGCAAAATGAAACGGCTTCGGACCGAATGCCTCATGAAATCCCCTCCTCCCCCTTAGTTTGCCACATTTCCACGGAAAAGGAAAGAGAGAAAGGAAATAAGATTTTGTCTTGACAGCGGGGCGCAGGTCTGCTATACTGTCTCGGTAAAACAAAGCAGGATTGGTACCCCCGTCCTCACCTCCCGCCGCCGGCAAAGAGGTTTATCTGGTTTGGCAGGCGCTCCTGTTTGGGGCGTGTGTGTTGTGGTGCGGGTACCAATACGGTAGCCGTTTTTTTATGCGAATGTGAAATGGAGGTGCTTTCGTATCAGCAAACAGGGTCATCAGATCAACGAGGAAATCCGCGACAAGGAAGTTCGATTGGTCTCAGAAACGGGAGAACAGCTGGGGATCATGTCTGCCCGGGAGGCGCTGGAGCGCGCGGAGGAGCAGAACCTGGACCTGGTGAAAATTTCTCCCACCGCCAATCCCCCCGTCTGCAAGCTGATGGATTACGGCAAGTACAAGTTTGAGCAGACCAAGCGGGAGAAAGAGGCGCGAAAAAATCAGCATGTGGTGGAGATCAAGGAAGTCCGCATGTCGCCGAGCATCGACGTGAACGACTTCAATGTAAAGCTCCGCAACGCCCAGAAGTTTCTGGCCGAGGGCAACCGGGTGAAGGTCACCGTCCGTTTCCGCGGGCGTGAGATGGCGCACACGGACATCGGCAGGGATTTGCTGCTCAAATTTGCGGAACAGTGCAGCGAGGTAGCCGCGTTGGACAAGGACCCCAAGCTGGACGGACGGCACATGTCCATTTTCCTCTCCCCCAAGGCTGCCAAGGAAGGCAAGAAGTCCTGAGCGAGATTCCAGGCTCGAATTGAACAGAAAAGGAGTAAACCACCATGCCTAAACTGAAGACTCATTCCGGCGCGAAGAAGAGATTCAGCCTGACCAAGTCCGGCAAGGTCAAGCGCGCCCATGCTTTCAAGTCCCACCTGCTCAACGGCCACGGCAAGGACACCAAGCGCAAGAGAGGCCTCCGCGCCGGCGCTTACGCGGACAAGACCAACGAGCCCGCCATCAAGCGCTTGATCCCCTACAAATAAGATAAGAACCACTTTACCTTAAAATAGGAGGCTTTTTACAATGGCTAGAGTGAAAGGCGCGATGATGACGCGCAAAAGAAGAAATAAAATCCTGAAGCTGGCCAAGGGCTACTGGGGCGCCAAGAGCAAGCACTTCAAGATGGCCAACGAGCAGGTGATGAAGTCCCTGACTTATGCCTACACCGGCCGCCGGCTGAAGAAGCGCGACTTCCGTCAGCTGTGGATCACCCGGATTTCCGCCGCCTGCAAGAGCAACGGGATGAATTACTCCACCTTTATGAACGGCCTGAAGAAGGCGGGTGTGGAGATCAACCGCAAGATGCTGGCCGAGCTGGCGGTCAACGACAAGGCCGCGTTTACCGCCCTGACCGAGATGGCCAAGGCCCAGCTGGCCTGAGCGGCACAGCAAGACAGAAAAAGTGCGCCTGTCCCTGTGAAGGGACAGGCGCTTTTCTTGTGGTCACAGGCTGTTCAGCAGGCCCCGGCAGCCGTCGGACACGTCCCGCCAGGTGGCCTCAAAATCCCCGGTATACCAGGGGTCCGCCACCTGGCCGGGCCGGTCGGTGTAATCCAGAAGCAGGCGGAGCTTGCAGTCCGGGTCCCGGGGGAAGAGGCGGCGCATATTCCGCAGATTGGCCTGGTCCATGCCGATGAGCAGGTCCCAGCGGGCGTAGTCCGCCTGGTTCAGCTGCCGGGCGGTCTTCCCGGCGCAGTCGATACCGTGCCGGGCCAGCATCCGCCGGGCGGGCGGGTAGACGGGATTGCCCAGCTCCTCGCTGCTGGTGGCGGCGGAGGCAATCTCAAACTCTGCCTCCCGGCCCGCTTTCCGGACGAGGTCCTTCATAACAAATTCCGCCATGGGGCTGCGGCAGATATTGCCGTGGCAGACGAACAGGATACGTGTCATCTCATGGGTTCCTCCCTGATCAGAAGCAGACGGCAGGCGGGCCTCCTGTTGAGGAGGCCCGCCTCTTGGTTATCCTCTGTTATTTGGTGCCGAAAATCCGGTCGCCGGCGTCGCCCAGGCCGGGGACAATGTAGCCGTGGTCATTGAGCTTCTCATCCAGGGCGGCGCAGTAGATCTCCACGTCGGGATGGTCGTGCTGCACCCGCTGAATCCCTTCGGGGGCGGCGATGATATTCATCAGTTTGATATGCTTGACCTCGTAATTCTTGATGAACTGGATGGCGGCGGAGGCGGAGCCGCCGGTGGCCAGCATGGGGTCCAGGATGATGACCTCCCGCTCGGCGATGTCGCTGGGCATCTTGCAGTAGTACTCCACCGGCTCCAGGGTGTCGGGGTCCCGGTAGAGGCCGATGTGGCCCACCTTGGCGGAGGGAATCAGGGTCAGGATGCCGTCCACCATGCCCAGGCCGGCCCGCAGCACAGGGACGATGGCCAGCTTTTTGCCGGCGATGGTCTTGAACCTGCCTGTGCAGATGGGGGTCTTGATCTCCACGTCCTCCGTGGGCAGATCCCGGGTGGCCTCATAGCACATGAGGGTGGCGATCTCGGAGACCACCTGCCGGAAATCCTTGACGCCGGTGTTCTCATCCCGGAGGATGGTCAGCTTGTGCTGCAACAGCGGATGGTCCAGAATGTGTACTTTTTCCATATCCATGACGCAATTCCCCTTCATTTTTGTTGTTCTCTTGCCAGCCGCTCCCGCTCGGCCTGGGAGAGGCGGTGGTAGTTGGGGGCCAGGCCGGAGGCGTCTGTCAGTTCGCCCCGCCGGGCCAGCTCCAGGGCGCACCGGGCCACGCCCCACGCGCTCTGGAATTGCAGGTGGGGAGGTGCCAAGCGCAGGTCCAGCCCCAAATCCTTGAGGGTAGTATAGCATAAAACCGCGCCGTCTCCAACCAGAATTTGCGGATTTCCACTCTTTTTTAATTCGCCGGCCAGTTCCTCCAGAGAGATGGCCCGGTCCTGACACAGCCGGGTGAGGGTGTTCCCCCGGGCGGCAAACCGGGCGTTGTACACCTGGTGCCGCCGGGCGTCCATCACAGCGCAGATCTCGCCCCCTGTGTGGGCCAGGTTCCAGGCCATGGATTCCAGGGTGGAGCAGGCGGCGCAGGGCTTTCGTCCCGGCCAGGCCAGACCCTTGGCGGCGGCCACCCCGATGCGCAGGCCGGTAAACGACCCCGGGCCGGCGGCCACGGCGATGAGATCCACCTGCTCCAGAGTCACTCCGCACCCGGAGAGCAGGGCGGTGGTCATGGGCATCAGGGTGACGGAGTGGGTGAGCCCGTTGTTCTGATAGGACTGGGCGATCAGCTTCTCATCCTCGCACAGGGCCGCCGAGCAGGCGGCGGCGGAGGACTCCAGGGCAAGAATCTTCATGCATCAGGACCTCCCGTGATGGTAATGATACGCTGGGACTCGCCTGCGCCCCGGCGGATGTCCACCCGGATCACATCCCCCTCCAGGGCGTCCTCCACAATCTCGCTCCACTCCACGGCGCACACGCCCCCCCGGGCCAGATAGTCCTCCCAGCCGATGTCGAACAGCTCATCGGAGGAACCCAGACGGTACATGTCAAAGTGGAACAGGGGCAGACGCCCCCCCTCATACTCGTTGACAATGGTGAAGGTAGGGCTGGTGACCCGCGCCTCAATGCCCAGCCCCGTGGCCAACCCCCGGGTAAAGGCGGTCTTTCCCGCCCCCAGATCGCCGGTAAAAGCCACAATATCGCCGGGAGACAGCCCGGCGGCCAGTCTGGCCCCCAGCGCCTCCGTCTCCGCAGGTGAATTGGAGATAACTTCCATACAGCACCTCAAATGTAAAGAATCGCTTAATTATTATAACACAGCCGTTTACCAAACGCAAAAAAGATGGTAAACTAAGTTGATTTCCACGGAAGGGGGGCGGTAGCTTGTCCTGGTTTTCAGATTCCATACGGGCGTTTCTCGACCGGGGCGACCGGCTGCTGCTGGCCTTCTGCCTGGCAGCCAGCGCCTTCGGCCTGGTATTGATCTACAGCGCCACCCGCTGGATGGAGCCGTCCGCCGCCCTGCGCTGCATGCTGGTGCAGACGGCGGCCATTGCCCTGGGCGTGCTGGTCTATATGATGATGTCCTCCGTGGATATTGAGATGTTCACCGAAAGATCCTGGAAGCTGCTGGTGGGATTCTCCCTGGCCATCAACCTGCTGCTCTTCACGCCCCTGGGGACCGGCGCGGAGGAGACGGGGAACAACAGCTGGCTGGACATCCCCGGCTTCCCGGTGAATCTTCAGCCCGCCGAGCTGGCCAAGCTCACCTTTGTGCTGCTGCTGGCCTGGCAGATGAACCGGCTGCGGGAAAAGGGGATCAGCCGTCCCGCCTCCGTGCTCCAGATTGCCGGACACACCCTGTTTATGTTCGCCCTGATCGCGGCGACCTCGGGAGATTTCGGCATGGGGCTGACCTATCTGCTGATTTTTGCGGTGATGGCCTGGGCCGGCGGGGTGAAGAAGCGGTGGTTTCTGATCGGTGTGGTGCTGTGCGCGGCGGCGGTGCTCCTGGTCTGGCCCCACATCAGCGACAAATATTTTGCCCGGAGGTTTACCGTGGTCCTCGACCACATCCTGAACAATCCGGACACCGTGTATGAGCAGACCCAGGGGGCGGGCTGGCAGCAAAGCCGCAGCATCCTGGCCATCGGCAGCGGCGGACTCACCGGCATGGGCTACCTCCAGGGAATTCAGACCCAGAGCACCTCAGAGTCCAGCCTGCCCGCCCGGCACACCGACGAGATCTTCGCCGTCTGCGGGGAGGAGTTCGGGCTGGTGGGCTGCTGCCTGCTGCTGGTGCTGCTGGCCCTCATCATTCTGCGGTGTGTCTGGGTGGCCCGGCGGGCCTGCTCCCCTCAGAGCGCCCTCATCGCCATGGGCTACGCCGGCATGCTGCTGGCCCAGGTGGGGGTCAACGTGGGCATGTGCCTGTATATTTTCCCGGTGGTGGGGCTGACCCTGCCCTTTATCAGCTACGGCGGCTCCTCCATTCTCACCATGTTTGCCGCCATGGGCATTGTATCCGGCATCAAAATGCGCTCACTGCCCAGCTGGCTGCGGGACCGGAGCCAGCTGTAACCCAGCTCCCGGCGCTGTGCATAGACCGGCCGGAATGAGGCAGGCTATGCGGGAAGGAAGAAAGGACGGATCGGAAGAAAATGAAGGTAACACAGATCACGCTGCGTCCCGGCGTCCACCTGACGGCGGTACAGACCAGAAAATTCAAATCCAGTATGCTGGGCGCGGCATTTTTGGCGCCCCTGACAGAGGGGGAGGCCGCCCTCAACGCCCTGGTTCCCATGGTGCTCCGCCGGGGTACGGCGGAGCACCCCGACCTGGAGTCTCTCTCCGCCGCCCTGGACGAGCTGTACGGCGGCACCCTGGAACCCATGGTGCGGAAAAAGGGGGAGACCCAGTGCGTGGGCTTTGTGGGCAGCTTTCTGGACGACGCCTACACTCTGGCGGGGGAGCGGGTGCTGGAACCGGCGGCGGAGCTGCTGGCGGAGCTGCTGCTGCGGCCCTATACCCAGGACGGGGCCTTCTGTCCCGACTACACCCGGCAGGAGAGGGGCAACCTGATCGACCGCATCAAGGCGCAGGTCAATGACAAGCGCCAGTACGCCCAGCTGCGGGTGGTGGCGGAGATGTGCGGGGAGGAACCCTTCGGGGTGGACCGGCTGGGCAGCGAGGCTGCCGCGCGGGACATTGACGCCGCCCTGCTCTGGGCGCAGTATCAGAAGCTGCTGCGCAGCGCCCGGGTGGAGCTGTACTACTGCGGCTCGGCCGCCCCGGAGCGGGTGCAGGCCGCCTTTGCCCCCGTGGTGGAGGGCCTGCCCCGGGAGGGGGAACGGATGGCGCTGGTCCGTCCGGCCAAGCGGGCGGCCCCCAGAAAACCCCGCCGGGTGGAGGAACAGCTGGATGTGACCCAGGGCAAGCTGGCCATGGGCTTCCGCACCAACGCCGACGCCTGGGACGGGCAGTATCCCGCCCTGGCCCTGGTCAACGCCATTTACGGCGGCACCACCACCTCCAAGCTGTTTCTGAACGTGCGGGAGCGGCTGAGCCTGTGCTACTACGCCAGCTCCGGCCTTATGAAGTATAAGGACGTGATGCTGGTCTCCTCCGGGGTGGAGTTTGACAAGGTGGGCCAGGCGGAGGGGGAGATCCTCTCCCAGCTCTACAAGTGCCAGACCGGGGATTTCAGCGACGATGAACTGGAGTGGGCGCGCCGCTCGGTGGTGAGCACCCTGCTCACCACTTTGGACGCCCAGAGCCGCCTGGAGGACTACTGGCTGGGACAGGCCGCCGCCGGGCTGACCGAAGGGCCGGACCAGCTGGCCGCCCGGGTGGAGCAGGTGACTCGGGAAGAAGCGGTGGCGGCCGCCCAGGATCTGATTCTGGATACCGTCTATTTCCTGAAAGGCAGGGATTGAGTCTATGGTCAGCAAGCAGTACCCCCGTTTGGGGGAGACCGTGTTTCACGAGATTCTGGAGAACGGGCTGCACGTCTATGTGGACCGCCGCCGGGATTTCCAGAAGAGCTACGCCTTTTTTGCCACCAACTACGGCGGCATGGACATGCGCTTTCGGCTGGAGGGGGCGTGGAAGAACACCCCGGCGGGGGTGGCCCACTTTCTGGAGCACAAGATGTTTGACACCCAGGACGGCAACGCCCTCCAGGATCTGGCGGCCAACGGCGCCTCGCCCAACGCCTTCACCAGCTCGGCCATCACCGGCTACTTCTTCGAGAGCACGGAGAAGTTTTTTGACAACCTGAGGATTCTCCTCTCCTTTGTGTCCATCCCCTGGTTCACCCCGGAGAGTGTGGACAAGGAGCAGGGCATCATCGGCCAGGAGATCCGCATGGTGGAGGACGACCCGGAAAACCAGGTGTTCTACGCCCTGATGGAGTGCCTCTATGACCATCACCCCATCCGGGTACCCATTGCCGGCACCCAGCAGTCCATTGCCAGAATCACCGCCGGTACCCTCTATGCCTGTCACAAGGCCTTTTACAACCCGGCCAACATGGTACTCACCGTGGCGGGGGACGTGGACCCCGCCCAGGTGTGCGCCGTGGCCCGGGAGATCCTGCCCGGCCAGTCCGGCCAGCCCATCGACCGGGACTACGGCGGGGAGGAGGCGCTTGAGGCGGCCCAGGGGGAGAAGGAGCTGACCATGGAGGTATCTACCCCCATCTTCCAGCTGGGCTTCAAGTGCGATCCGGCCGGGACGGGCGCGGAGTGGCTCCGCCGGTCCCTGACGGGGGAGCTGGCCTGCGAGGTGCTGCTGGGCAGCTCCAGCCCCCTATACGCCAGGCTGTACGGCGAGGGGCTTATCAACAAGAACTTCGGCTACGGCTTTGAGCTCTATCCCGGCTGCGCCCTGCTGGCCGCCGGCGGCGAGAGCCGGGACCCCCGGAAGGTGCGGGACGCGGTGCTGGCGGAGGGGGAGCGGCTAGCCAGGGAGGGAGTGGACCCCGCCCTGTTCGGCCGGGTGAAGAAGGGATGCTACGGCGCCAAGGTGCGCGGCCTGAACTCCTTCGAACACGTGTGCATTGAGCTGGCTCAGGCCCACTTTGCCGGGGTGGAGTATTTCACCTTCCCGGAGACGTTCGACGCCATTACCCCGTCCGATGTGGAGGAATGCATCCGCAGCTGGGTGACACCCCGGAGGTGCGGGCTGGCCGTGGTCCGGCCGGGGGAGGAGCGATGATGGGTACCGTCTCTTTTCCCGGCCTGGGGCTGGAGTTTCAGCTCAACCGGGTGGCCTTTCACGTGGGGAGCTGGCCCGTCTACTGGTATGGGATCATCATCGCCGCCGGCTTTTTGCTGGCGGTGATGTACTGCTCCCGCCAGGCGCCCCGGTTCGGCATCCGGCAGGACGACATCATCGACATGCTCTTTTTTGCCGTCCCCCTGTGCATTCTTGGCGCCAGGGTGTATTACATTGTGTTCTATCCCGAACTCTACCGCGAGGCAAACGGCTCCTGGGACTTTGGGGCCATGGTGCGCATCTGGGACGGCGGCCTGGCCATTTACGGCGGGGTCATTATGGCGGTGGTCACCCTGCTGGTGTTCTGCAAGGTGCGGGGGATCCGCTTTCTGGCCTTTGCCGACCTGGGCGCCTACGGTATGCTGATCGGCCAGATGGTGGGCCGCTGGGGCAATTTTGTGAATATTGAGGCCTACGGTGGCCCCACCGACCTGCCCTGGCGGATGGGAATCTATCAGTATGTGGACGGCATGCGCCAGTATGCGGAGGTCCATCCCACCTTCCTGTACGAGTCCCTGTGGAACCTGGCGGGCCTGCTCCTGCTGATCCAGGTGGGGAAGCGGTGGCGGAAATGCGACGGGCAGATCTTTCTGGGCTACTTTGCCTGGTACGGCGTGGGCCGGGGCCTGATTGAAGGGCTGCGCACCGACAGCCTCTACCTGTTCCACACCCCCATCCGGGTATCCCAGTTCTTCGGCTTTGCCACCGCCGCCGTGGCCATTGCCGCGCTGGCGGTGGTGCTTACCCGGCGGCACGACCCGGCCAAGCTGTGGGTGAACTGGATGAAGGCCCATCCCCGGCTGGTGGCCCTGGTCTACCGGGAAGGGACGGACGGCGCGTGGCTGGACCGGCAGAAAAAGCGGCTGGAGCGGGACTTTGCCCGTACGGAGGCGTACGCCCTGCCCCGGGACTGCGACCCGGCGGAGGCGGCCGAGCTGATTGCCTCCCTGAGGGCGCGGAAGGACTTGGCGGAGGTTTTGGTCAAGGAGGAAAAAAGGAAACTGTAACACCGGCTCTTTTGGGAGCGGATCTGTGGACAACCACAGCTCCGCTCCTTTTTTGTCCGGTCATAAACTGGGACGGGCCTTCATAGGATGGGTCAGACACGAAAGAAGGGTGTGACGCTACCATGACGCAAAGGGATTCCGCAGCCCGCTACCTGGAGGCGGCGGCGCTGCTGCCGCCCGCCTTGGGGGAGGCCGCCCGGCGGCTGGACCGGCTCCGCCAGACCGGGGTGGAGGAGCTGCGGCTGCGGGCGGGACGCCGGATGACGGTGGTCTGCCCGGAGGGGGAGGTGCCGGTGCCGGACGCCCCGCCGGTGACCGGGGCGGATCTGGCACTGGTGCTGGAGGTCGCCACCCGCGCCTCCCTCCACACCGCCCAGGCCCAGATCAGCAGCGGCTTTTTCACCGTGCAGGGCGGCCACCGCATTGGCATCTGCGGCAGCGGCGTGATGCAGGACGGACAGGTGCGCAGCCTGCGGCACGTCTCCTCCCTGGCCATCCGGGTGGCGCGGGAGGTGCCGGGGGCGGCCCGGCCGGTTCTGGACAAGCTGTGGCGGGATGGAAGCCTGCAAAGCACGCTGCTCATTTCCCCCCCGGGCGGGGGCAAGACCACGCTGCTGCGGGATCTGATCCGCCGGATTTCCGACGGGGCGGGCTGCCCCGCCCTGCGGGTGGGGGTGGCGGACGAGCGGGGGGAGCTGGCGGCCATGCGGGAGGGCCAGGCCCAGTTCGCCGTGGGGGAGCGCACCGACGTGATGGACGGCTGCCCCAAGGGAATGGCCCTGCTGATGCTGCTGCGGGGGATGAATCCCCAGGTGCTGGCGGCGGATGAGATCACGGCGCCGGAGGACTGCCGGGCGCTGGAGGTGGCCGCCAACTGCGGCGTGGCCCTGCTCTGCTCCGCCCACGCCCTGGACCGGGCGGATCTGAATCGCCGGCCCCTGTACCAGACCCTGCTGGAGCGGCGGATCTTCCGGCGCCTGGTGGTCATCCGCCGGACGGCGGAGGGACGGACGTATGAGGTGGAACAGCTGTGCTGAGCATGGTTCGGCTGGCGGGGGCGGCGCTGTTGGCGGCGGGTCCGGCCGTCATCGGCTTTTGCGCCGCCGGGCGTCTGGCCCGCCGGCCGGTGCTCCTGCGGGAGCTGGCTGCCGCCCTGGAGCAGATGGAGCGGGAGATCTCCTTCCGCCTCACCCCGCTGCCCGAGCTGTTTGCCGGACTGTCCCGCACCTGTGAGGGGCCGGTGGGGGCGCTGTTTGCCGGCTGCGCCAGGGAGATGGAGCACCTGGGCCGCCAGCCCATGGCCCGGATCTGGCGGCAGGCGCTGGAGGAGGCGGATTTGGACCTGACGGACCGCGGCCTGCGGGCCATGGAGGAGCTGGGCGAGGTGCTGGGCCGGTACGACGGGGAAGGCCTGCTGGCCGCCCTGGGACAGGCGCGAAGCGAACTGGCCGCGGCGGAGGCGGCGGCCCGGGAGGAGCTGGAACGGAAGGGCAGGATGGAGCAGGTCCTGGGCCTGACGGCGGGCGGCCTGCTGGCAATCCTTCTGATATAGGGAGTAGACGGTATGAATGTGGATTTGATCTTCAAAATCGCGGCCATCGGGATTCTGATCTCCGTGCTCAACCAGGTGCTCACCCGCTCCGGGCGGGACGAGCAGGCCACCATGACCACCCTGGCAGGACTGGTGGTGGTGCTGATGATGGTGGTACAGCAGATCAGTGAGCTGTTTACCCTGGTAAAAGACCTGTTCGGACTCTGAGACCATGGAGCTGGCGGGAAAAATTGCGGCTCTGGCGGTGGCGGCGGCCCTGTGCGCCCTGGTGGTCCGTCAGCACGCCAGGGAGGTGGGCCTGGTGCTCTCTCTGGCGGCGGGGGTCCTGATCCTGGCCCAGGCACTGGGGGCGGCGGAGGCCGTGCGGGCGCTGATGGAGGAGCTGGGAGAGCGGGCGGGGCTTTCCCCCGCCGTGCTGGACCCGGTGCTCAAAACCGTGGGTATCGCGGTACTGACCCGGGTGGCGGCGGAGGTGTGCCGGGACGCCAAGGAGAGCGGAATCGCCGCCTTTGTGGAGACGGCGGGGGCGGTGCTGGCGCTCTATGTGGCCCTGCCCCTGATGCGGGCGGTGCTGGATACGGTGGCCCGGCTGCTGTAAGCATGGATGGGGGAGCGGATGGATGATGGAAAAGCGGCTGCTGATGCTGCTGATGGTGCTGGCCGCCCTGCTTGGGACGGCCGCCGCCGCGGAGCAGGACATTCCGGCGGCCCAGTCGGAGGCCCTGGAGCTGGACGAGATCCAGTCGGCGGGGGAGCAGTGGGTGCCGGGCGTGGACCTGGAGGCGGGCATGAACCTGGAGGCCGGCCTCCAGAGCATTCTGGACACCGGCAGCGGGCAGGTGTCCGGTGTGGTGCGCAAGGCCCTTCGCAGTGGAGTTCTGCTGCTGACGGTGGTGCTGCTGTGCGGCATGGCGGAGGGGCTGTACAGCGGAGCGGGGGGCGGAGACGGACCGGATCTGGTGTCTATGGTGGGCGCCATGGCAGTGGCCGCCGTGGCGGTGGCGGACGCCCACTCCCTCATCGGCATGGGGCGGGAAGCCCTGGAGCATATGGAGAGCTTTTCCAAGCTCCTGCTGCCCGCGGTGACCGCTGCCGCCGCCGCGTCCGGCGCCCCTGGCGGCGCAGCCGCCCGGCAGCTGGCCACCATGCTCTTCTCCGACGTGCTGATGACGGCCATCACCGGCCTGCTCCTCCCCCTGCTCTACCTCTACATGGCGGCCTGCGTGGCCCACACCGCCACCGGGAACGAAGGGCTTAAGCGGGTGGCGGCCACCATCAAGTGGGGAGTGACGGCGGCGCTCTGCGCCATTCTCCTGCTCTTTGTGTCCTACCTGACCCTCAGCGGCGCCATCGCCGGAACCGCCGACGCGGCCGCCGTCAAGGCGGCAAAGTTCACCATGTCCAGTATGGTGCCGGTGGTGGGCGGCATCCTGTCCGACGCGGCGGAGACGGTGCTGGCCAGCGCCGGTATCCTGAAAAACGCGGTGGGGGTGTTCGGCATGCTGGTGGTGCTGGGGATGTGCGTCGCCCCCTTCCTCCAGCTGGGCATCCACTACCTGGTCTACAAGCTGACCGCCGCCCTGAGTGCCACCGTGTCCGCCGGGCGGGTGTCCGGCCTGATTGACCAGATCGGCGGGGCCTTCGGGCTGGTGCTCGGTATGACAGGCTCTTGCGCTTTACTGTTGCTGATATCCATGGTTTCTGCGGTAACCGCGTCCACAGGGGGGTGAGGAGATGCTGGAACTGATGCGCCAGTGGCTGCTGAGCATAACCTGTGCGGCGCTGGTCATCGCCATGGCCGAGAGCCTGACCCCCTCCGGCACCATCCGCAGGATCGGGCGGCTCACCGGAGGGCTGGTTTTGCTGTTGGCCATGCTGGAGCCGCTGCTGACGCTGGACCAGGGGGCGCTCACCCAGGCGCTGACGGAGTACCGCCTCTCTCTGGATGGTTACGCCCAGGAACTGGAACAGGAGGACCGGGATCTGATGAAAGACATCATAGAAGAGCGCTCCGCCGCATATATACAGGACAAGGCGGCATGTATGGACATAGACTGCCAGGTGTCCGTAACGGCGGGGGAGGAGGGGGACTGGCCGGTGCCGGAATCCGTCACGGTCTTCGGCGGCCTGTCGGAGGAGCAGCAGAGCCGGCTGACCCGGAGCATTGAGGCGGATTTCGCCATTCCGGCGGAGCGGCAGTATTACGAAGGCGGTGGCGGAACATGAAAAAACCGGAGCTGACGGCATGGGAAAAGCGGCTGAACAGCCTGTTTCAGCGATACAAATATGTGCTGCTGGTCAGTTTGGCAGGGGCGGTACTCCTGCTGCTGCCCCCCCTGTGGGAGAAGGAGGACACAGAGGTGCAGGCGGCGGAAAGCCCGGACCCTGCCGCGCAGGCGGAAGCGGACTGGCCGGCCGCCCTGGAGGAGCGGCTGGCGGCGGCGCTGTCCCGAATCCAGGGGGTGGGAGAGGCAGAGGTGGTTCTGACGTGGAAAAGCGGGCCGCAGAAGGTTCTGGCTCAAGACTCCGACACCTCCATCAGTGAGCGGGGGACGGAGTCCACCGTGACCTCCGTGATCCTGTCCCGCGGCTCGGCGGGGGAGGAGGCGGTTGTAGTGCAGCAGTTTTCGCCCCAATATCAGGGCGCCCTTGTGATATGCTCAGGCGGAGACGACCCGGAGGTGCGGCTGCGGCTGGTGGAAGCGGTATCGGCCCTGACGGGCCTGGGTGCGGATAAGATCTCAGTATGTAAAGGAAAGTGAGGCAACAAGATGAAAGTATGGAAACGCAACGTCGTGGTGGCGGCCATCGTGCTCTTTGTCTGCGCGGCGGTCTATCTCAACTGGACCTATCAGGATCAGCAGAGCGCGGAGGCGGGCAAGACCCTGGGCCAGGCGGCCCTGGTCTCGGGCCAGACCTCCGACCCGCTGCTGGCCTCCACGGCCACCCCGGCGCCGGCGGGAACGGCCCAGCCCTCCGGCGGGGAGAGCGGCTCCGGCGGCTACTTTGCCTCCGCCCGGCTCAACCGCCAGCAGGCCCGGGACAGTGCCCTCACCATTTTGCAGAGCGCCGCCGCCGATGAGACCGCCGACGAGACCATGAAGGAGACCACCGCCATGGCCATCCAGACCCTGGCGGACTACACCGTGGCGGAGGCGCAGATTGAGAACCTGGTGACCGCCAAGGGCTACGCCGACTGCATCGCCTTCATCAGCGATGAGAGCGTCAGCGTGGTGGTGTCCACCGGCGGCGCCGAGCTGACCGATGCGGACGTGGCCAGAATCACCGAGATCGTCACAGGGGAAACCGGCTGCCCGGCCAGCCAGGTGAAAATCGTTCCGGCGGAGGACTGAGGGGCATTCTCCCAAGGAATCCGAAGGAAGCAGTTGTAATTTCTCTTTTTTGTGGTACAATGTGTTCATAGTACACAAAAGGAGGGCGTCTGGCATGTCTGATGGGAAAGAGTATATTTCTCGGCCCGACGAGCTGGGGAACATCCATATATCTGAGGAAGTGCTGGCGGTGATCGCCGCCGCCGCCGCCATGGAGGTGGAGGGAGTGGGAAGCCTCTCCGCCAATCTGGGCAGCGACATTGCCGAGCTGCTGGGCGGGAAGAAGAACCTGTCCAAGGGGATTCACATCACCGTGGAGGAGGAGAGCATCCGGGTGGACCTGTCCCTGCTCATCAAGTACGGCTATACCATTCTCGACGTGGCCAAGGAGGTGCAGACCGCGGTGTATCATGCCATTGAGAACACCAGCGGCCTGACGGTGGCGTGCGTCAACGTCCATGTATCCGGAATCTCCTTCGAGCGGGACGGCGGCAAGTAACGGGTTCCGGGCGCGTGATCCGGTCAATGTGTGATTTCATGGCGGGTGGGGGCCTGCTTCTCAGGGGGCGGGCCACATCCGCCATGCCGCTTTTTACAGCCGCGGGACGCCTGGAAGGGCGTCCCTTTTTGCCGCCGCAAGGGGGAATCGGTGGAATTTGCTCCTTCCTTTTTATGCAGGGTTGTTGTATAATGAACTTATCTATGAATACTACCTGCGGGCCATGCCCGCCACGGAGGAACTGCAATGACCAGAACTGCCGCCCGCGAGATCGCGGTCCACTTTGTATTTGAACTGGGCTTTACCGACCAGACGGCGGAGGAGCTGCTCTCGGAAGCGCTCAGCCGCAAGACCTTTTCCGCCATCGGGGAGGAGGAGCCGCTCTACGCCGAGTTCCCCAACGAGGCCCAGCGGGGGTATATCTCCAAGCTGGTCAGGGGCGTGTACGAGCACACGCCGGAGCTGGACGAGTATATTTCAAAGTATGCCATCGGCTGGAAGTTCTCCCGCCTGAACCGGGTGGCCGTGGCCATCATGCGGGTGGCCATGTATGAGGTATTGTATATGCAGGACATTCCCAACGCCGCCGCCATCAATGAGGCGGTGGAGCTGGTGAAGCACTATGAGGAGCCGGAGGTGGTCTCCTTTGTCAACGGCATTCTGGGTTCCTTCGTCCGGGGGGAACATCTGCCCGACCCTGTTAGCCCGGTGGGCGGCGGGCCGGAGGAATGAAGGTGCGGACGCTGGGCCTTGACACCAGCAATTACACCACCTCCGCCGCCGTGTTTGACGGGGCGGCGGGCTATAACGCCGGCCAGCTGCTCACCGTCCGCCCCGGGGAACTGGGCCTGCGGCAGAGCGACGCCCTGTTTCAGCACGTGAAGGCGCTGCCCGGACGTATCCGGGAGCTGAAGGAGGCCGGCTGGCTGGAGGGGCTGGCGGCGGTGGGCGTTTCCGACCGGCCCCGGGCGGTGGAGGGCTCTTACATGCCCTGCTTTCTGGCGGGGGAGAGTCTGGGCGAGGCCCTGGCGGACACCCTGGGAATTCCCTGCTACCGGGTTTCCCACCAGCAGGGCCACCTGGCGGCGGCGGCCTGGTCGGCGGGCCGTCCGGAGCTGCTGGACCGGCCCCTGCTGGCCTGGCACCTGTCCGGCGGCACGACGGAGCTGCTGTACGTGGAGCCGGAGGGAGTCAACCTCTCCGCCCGGTGTATTGGCGGTACCAGCGACCTCTCCGCCGGCCAGCTCATCGACCGCGCCGGGGTACTGCTGGGCCTGGATTTTCCCGCGGGCAAGGCGGTGGATGCCTTGGGGGCGGGATACACGGGTCGGGGGTTCCCGGTGAAGCTCAAGGACTTGACCTTTTCCCTGTCCGGCATGGAGAATCAGGTGAAGGAGCAGCTCCGGCAGGAGAGGACGCCGGAGGAAATCTGCGGATTTGTCCAGGAGACGGTGGCAGATGTGGTCCGCCGGGCCACCCTGGCCGCGCTGGAGCGGTACCCCGGCCTGCCGGTGCTGTGCTCCGGCGGCGTGGCCTCCAACCGCCGGCTGCGGGCGGTACTGGAGCAGGCCTGCGGGGCGGTGTTCGCCCAGCCCTGCTACGCCACGGACAACGCCATGGGCGTGGCTATTCTGGCCCGCCGGCTGTGGGAAAGGGCGGGGAGCGCATGAGTCAGGCGCCGGTGTATTCCGTCACACAGGTCAACCAGTACATCAAGGGCCTGCTGGACCGGGACCGGGCGCTGGCCGGCCTTTTTGTGCGGGGTGAACTCTCAAATTACAAGGTGTACCCCTCGGGACACCATTATTTTTCCCTGAAGGATCCGCAGGGTGCCATCCGCTGTGTCATGTTCCGGCGGGAGGCGGCCGGCCTGCGGTTCCGCCCGGAAAACGGCATGAGGGTCATTGCCTTCGGGCGGGTCGCGGTCTTTCCCAGAGACGGGCAGTATCAGCTGTACTGCGGGTCCCTCACCCCGGAGGGGGTGGGCGACCTCCACCTGGCCTTCGAGCAGCTGAAGGACAAGCTCTACCGGGAGGGGCTGTTTGACCCGGCCCACAAGCGGCCCATTCCCCGGTTTCCCCGGCGGATCGCCCTGATTACCTCCCCGGCCGGCGCCGCCGTGCGGGACATGCTGCGCATCCTGGGCGCCCGCTGGCCCATGGCGGAGGTGCTGGTGCTTCCGGTGCGGGTGCAGGGCAGCGAGGCGCCGGGGGAACTGTGCGCCGCGCTGGCCTGGGCCAACCGCCATCAGGTGGCGGAGCTGATCATCACCGGCCGGGGCGGCGGCTCCATGGAGGATCTGTGGGCCTTTAACGACGAGCGGGTGGCCCGGGCCATTTATGACTCCGCCATCCCGGTGATCTCGGCGGTGGGGCATGAGCCGGACGTGACCATTGCGGATTTTGTGGCCGACCTGCGGGCCGCCACCCCGTCCAACGGGGCGGAGCTGGCGGTACCCGACCAAAACGAGGTGCTGGACAGGCTGCGCCAGCTGGAAACGCGGCTGGGCCAGGGGATGGGCCGCCGGCTGGAGCAGGCGGAAAAGCGGCTGGAACAGGCCGGCCGGTGCCGGATGCTCCAGGACCCCATGAGCTATGTGGATGACCGGCGCCTGCTGCTGGACTATCAGCGGCAGCGTCTGGCCCGGGGGCTGTCCGCCGCCGCCGGCCGGGAGAGGGAGCGGTTTGCCCGCCTTTCCGCCAGCCTGGACGCCCTCAGCCCCTTGAAGGTGCTGGGCCGGGGCTACGCCATTGCCCGGAAGGGGGACGGGAGCATCGTCCGCCGGGTGGGGGATGTCAGGGCCGGGGAGTCGCTGTCCCTGCGGGTGACGGACGGTGAGATCCCCTGTCAAGTCAAGTCGGATGGATCGGAGAGGACGTTTCTGGAATGACAGAGAAGAAAGTGAGCTTTGAGCAGGCCATGGACCGGCTGGAGGAGATTGTCCGGCGCCTGGAGCAGGGCGACGCCCCCCTGGAGGAGGCCCTGTCCCTCTTTGAGGAGGGAACCAGGCTGGTGAAGCGGTGCTCCGTCCAGCTGGACCGGGCGGAGCAGAAGGTGAGCAAACTGCTGGCCGGTCCCGGGGACACCCCCCGGCAAGTGCCGTTTTTGGAGGAGGATGAGGCATGAGTATGGAGAATCGGAAGCTGGACGCCCACCGCCTGCGGGTGGAGGAGTGGCTGCGGGAGTGCTTCCGCCAGCGGGAGCCCAGAGGCGACCTGTACGACGCCATGTATTACAGCCTGCTGGCCGGCGGGAAACGGATCCGGCCGGTGCTGCTGCTAGAGAGCTGCCGCATCTGCGGCGGCGACCCGGAGTCGGCGCTGCCCTTTGCAGGCGCCATTGAGATGATCCACACCTATTCCCTGATCCATGACGACCTGCCCTGCATGGATGACGACGACCTGCGCCGGGGCCGGCCCACCAACCACAAGGTATATGGGGAGGCCACCGCCATCCTGGCGGGAGACGGACTGCTGACCGCCGCCTTTGAATTTATGCTGGACCCCGCCGTGGCGCTGCCGCCGGAGCGGGTGCTGGACGCCGCCGGCGTTCTGGCCCGGGCCGCCGGCGGCCGGGGCATGGTGGGCGGTCAGGTGCTGGATATGGCGGGGGAGGGACACTCCCTGGGCCTGTTGGAGGTGGAGGAACTCCAGCGCCTCAAGACCGGGGCGCTGATCGCCGCCGCCACCGAGATGGGCTGCGCCCTGGCCGGCGGCTCGCCGGAGCAGCGGCAGGCGGTGCGCCGGTACGCCGAATGCCTGGGCCTGGCCTTCCAGATCCAGGACGACATCCTGGATGTGGTGGGGGACGAGGCCACCCTGGGTAAGCCGGTGGGTTCCGACGCCAAGAGCGAAAAAAATACCTTTGTTACCCTGAAGGGCCTGGACGCCTGCCGGGAGCTGGTGGATAAGCTGACCCGGGAGGCGGTGGACGCTCTGTCCTGCTTCGGCGAAGAGGGAGACGGCCTGTGCTGGCTGGCCCAGTCCCTGGCCGGCCGTGAGAAATGAGGACGGTATGCGCAACGTAGTGGACTTTCTGACGGGCAACCTAATTTTGAATCTGTCCATCCTGGCCTGGGCGGCGGCCCAGGTGCTCAAGTTCATCGTCACCCTGGTGACCAAGCGGAAGCTGGACTGGCGGCACATCCTCTCCAGCGGAGGAATGCCCAGCTCCCACTCCGCCTTTGTGTGCGCCTGCGCCTCCTCCATGGGCTATATGTACGGCTGGACCTCGCCGGTGTTCACCATTTCGGCGGTGGTGGCCATCGTGGTGATGTATGACGCGGCCAACGTACGCAAGGCCGCGGGGGAGCAGGCCAAGATCCTGAACTATATCATGGACCACTGGACGGAGATGAAGCCCGCTCTGTTCGGCAAGGAGCTGAAGGAGCTGCTGGGCCACACCCCGTTTCAGGTGCTGATGGGCGGCCTGTTGGGCGTCTGTGTGGGTCTGCTGGGCGCCTGGCTTCACGCGTAATTGACAAAGACATCTGGCCTAACCAGGCCGGGAGGTGGCATCATTCTGAATCTGGACTATCTTTCCGACGATCTCAGCGGCCTGAGCGACAGCGAGGCGGCTGCCCTGTGCGAGCTGCTCCGCGCCAGGCTCATCGACACGGTGTCCCGCACCGGCGGCCATCTGGCCTCCAGTCTGGGCGCGGTGGAGATCATTGTGGCCATCCACCGGGTGTTCCACACCGCCGAGGACCGTCTGGTATTTGACGTGGGCCATCAGAGCTATGCCCACAAGATTCTCACCGGGCGCAACGGCGCCATGGAGACCTTGCGCACCCTGGGCGGAATTGCCGGCTTTCCCAAGCCGTCGGAGAGCCCCTGCGACGCCTTTGTGGCCGGCCACGCATCCACGTCGGTTTCTGTGGCGATCGGAATGGCAAGGGCAAGGACTTTACAGAATAAGAACTATCACGTTTTGGCCCTGATTGGGGACGGCGCCCTGTCCGGCGGCCTGTCCTATGAGGGCCTGTCGGATGCCGGAGACAGCGGGGAACCGCTGATTGTGATCTTGAACGACAACGGCATGTCCATCACCAAAAGCGTGGGCGGCGTGGCGGATCACCTGGCCCGCCAGCGGCTGAAGCCCCAGTACCTGCGCTTTAAGAAGGGCTACCGGAAGGTGATGGGGGTTCTGCCCCTGGGCGGGCAGATCTACCGCGTGACCCACAGGGTCAAGACGGCGGTGAAGGAGACCCTCCTTCCGTGCAGCCTGTTTGAGGATATGGGCTTCACCTATCTGGGACCGGTGGACGGCCATGATGTCAAGCGCCTGACCCGGCTGCTGAGCTATGCCAAGGAGCTGAAAGGCCCGGTGCTGCTCCATGTCAGGACTGTAAAGGGAAAAGGCTATGCACCTGCGGAGCGCAATCCGGACAAATTTCACGGGGTGGGCCGGTTCTGCGTGGAGACGGGGGAGCTGGTGCATCCCTCCGGGGAGAACTTTTCCGGGGTATTTGGCCAGTGCATGTGCGAGCTGGCGGCGGAAGACCCGGCGGTGTGCGCCATTACGGCCGCCATGCAGGACGGGACTGGGCTGAACGATTTCGCCGGGCGCTATCCCAAGCGGTTTTTTGACGTGGGCATTGCGGAGGGGCATGCGGTCACCATGGCCGCAGGTATGGCAAAGCAGGGGTTGAAGCCGGTGTTTGCGGTGTACTCCACCTTCCTCCAGCGGGCCTACGACATGCTGCTCCACGACGTGGCCATTCAGCAGCTGCATGTGGTGCTGGCGGTGGACCGGGCCGGTCTGGTGGGTGAGGACGGGGAGACCCACCACGGGGTGTTCGATACCGCCTTCCTGGATACGGTCCCGGGTATGACGGTCCTGTGTCCCTCCAGCTTTCAGGAGCTGCGCTCCATGCTGCGCTATGGGGTGGAGCAGGTGACCGGTCCGGTGGCTATCCGCTACTCCAAGGGGAGCGAGGGCCGCTTTCAGGGCGATACCGGTCTGGTCAAAACCTGCGTGCTCCGTACCGGCGGCGACCTCACCCTGGTGGGGTACGGCCTGATGATCAACCAACTGCTGGACTGTGCCGACCGGCTGGCGGAGCGGGGAATTCAGGCGGAAATTGTGAAGCTCAATACCATTACACCCATTGATATAGCTCCGATTTTAGAGTCCGTGAACAAGACGGGCCGGCTGCTCTGCGCGGAGGAGAGCGCCCAGGCGGGCTGTGTGGGCCAGCGTCTGGCCGCCGGCCTGCTGGCGGGGGGCGCCGGCGGGGTAAAGCTGGCGCTGGTGAATTTGGGCAGCGGCTTTGTGACCCACGGGACCGTCCCCCAGCTGCGGGAGCTTCTGGGGCTGGACGGTGCGCACCTATACCAGAAGGCATTGGAGGTCTGCGGCTGTGGCGAGCAATAAAAAGCGGCTGGACGTGCTGCTGGTGGAGCGGGGTCTGGCTGAGAGCCGGCAAAAGGCCCAGGCTATGATTATGAGCGGCCAGGTTTACGTGGGGGAGCAGAAGGTGGACAAGGCCGGCACCCAGCTGCCGGAGGAGGCGCAGCTCCAGGTTCGGGGCCAGGGCCTGGCCTACGTGAGCCGGGGCGGGCTGAAACTGGAGAAGGCCATGAAGTGCTTTTCCGGCCTCACTCTGCGGGGCGCGGTGTGCGGGGACATCGGCGCATCTACCGGCGGCTTTACCGACTGCATGCTGCAAAACGGGGCGGAAAAGGTGTATGCGGTGGATGTGGGCTATGGGCAGTTGGCCTGGAGCCTGCGCAGCGACCCCCGGGTGATCTGTCTGGAGCGGACCAACGCCCGCTACCTCACCCGGGAGCAGATTCCGGACCCCCTGGATTTTGCCAGTGTGGATGTGTCCTTTATCTCCCTGGGTCTGATTCTCCCCGCCCTGCGTGGGGTGCTGAAGGAGGACGGCCGGGTGGTCTGTCTGGTGAAGCCCCAGTTTGAGGCGGGCAGGGACAAGGTGGGGAAGAAGGGCGTGGTGCGGGACCCCGCCGTTCACCTGGAGGTGCTGGAGCGGTTTTTCCGCCACGCCGCCGAGGCGGGCTTCGGGGTAAAGGATATGACCTTTTCCCCCATTCGCGGGCCGGAAGGCAACATTGAATATCTGGGATATTTGCAGGCGGGGGCGGAGACGACCTGGTGCGGCGAGCTGGCCGCCCTGGTGGAGCAGTCCCACCGGACATTGGAGGGAAGCGGACAATGAAGGTTGTGCTCAGTCCCAACCCCTACCGGGACCGGGGCCTGAAGGCGGCCCAGGCGGCGGAGAAGATTTTGCGGAACGTGGGAGTGGATACGGTGATGTGCCTGCCCTTCCAGGTGGAGGGGAGCGGCCCGGAGCTGCCCAGGCATATCCGGTTTCAGAACACCCAGGAGGCGCTGAAGGGCGCCGACATGCTGATCTGCTTCGGCGGAGACGGCACCATCCTCCACGCGGCCAAGGACGCCAACGCCTGCCATGTGCCGGTGCTGGGTGTGAACCTGGGCAGCGTGGGCTTTATGGCGGAGCTGGAGCAGAGCGAGCTGTCCGTCCTCTCCCGCCTGGCGGCGGGGAAGTACACCATTGAGGAGCGCATGATGCTGGACGTGACGGTACGCCGGGAGGGGAAGGTCATATACAGCGACCTGGCCCTCAATGACGCGGCGGTAACCAAGGGAGCGGTGGCCCGGGTGGTGGATCTGGAGGTGTACGGCGACAAGGTGCTCATCTCCAGCTTTTCCGCGGACGGGGTGCTGATCAGCACCCCCACCGGCTCCACGGCCTACTCCATGTCCGCCGGCGGTCCCATTGTGGAGCCCACGGCGGAAACCATTATTGTGACTCCCATCTGCCCCCACGCCCTGTCCGCCCGCTCCTTTGTGCTGGGCCGGGGCAGGACGGTGTCTATCAAGCTGGGCCGGATGGTGCGCAAAACCACCTACCTGTCGGTGGACGGCGGCAAAGCCTTCCGCCTGAACGGCGGCGACGTGGTGGAGGCCAGGGAGTCCAAATCCAAGACACAGCTGGTGCGGGTAACCGGCCGCACCTTTTATGAGATTCTCAATCATAAATTGGGTGGTGTTTAAAGGCATGAAAGCCAAGCGGCAGCAGGAGATTCTCCGGATCATTGAAGAGCAGGACATCGACACACAGGATCAGCTCCTGACGGAGCTGAAGGCCAGGGGAGTACAGTCCACCCAGGCCACCATTTCCCGGGACATCAAGGAGCTGCACCTCATCAAGGAGCTGACCAGCTACGGGACCTACCGCTACGCGGTTTCGGAGCGGAAGGCCTCCCTCAATTTTGCCGGACGGCTGCGCACCATTTTCAAGGAGGGCGTCACCTCCTTTGACGTGGCCCAGAACATTGTGGTTTTGAAAACCATGCCCGGCCTGGCCTCGGCCGCCTGTGCCGCCATTGACGGCATGGACATTACCAACCTGGTGGGCAGTCTGGCGGGGGACGACACCGCTCTTTTGATCATGCGCACCAATGAGGACGCTGCGGAGTTCTGCAACGAGATCCACTCCATGCTGAAATAGCCGCGTCAACCAACCATGGGACAGGTGGTCATATGCTTTCCTTACTGCACATTGAGAATATCGCGGTGATCCAGTCGGCGGATATTCAGTTTGACGGCGGCTTCAACGCCCTCACCGGCGAGACGGGTGCGGGCAAGTCCATCGTGGTGGACGCCATCGGCGCCATCATCGGGGAGCGGACCAGCCGGGACCTGATTCGCACCGGCGCCAAATCCGCCCTGGTCAATGCGGTATTTACCAATCTGCCCCGGCTGCCCTGGTTCCAGGAGAACGGCTGTGGACCGGACGAGGAGGGGAACCTGCTGCTCCAGCGGGAGATCCAGCCCGACGGAAAGAACATCTGCCGGCTCAACGGCCGGCTGATCACCGTCTCCCAGCTGCGGCAGCTGGGCCGGCAGCTGCTGAATATCCACGGCCAGCATGACGGCCAGCAGCTGCTGGACGAGCGCTGCCACCTGGAGTATCTGGACGGCTTCGGCGCCACAGAGGAGCAGCGCTCGGCCTTTCAGGCCGCCTACGGGGAGCTGTCCGGCCTGACCCGGCAGCTTGCCGCCCTGCAGATGGACGAGGCGGAGAAGGCCCGGCGGATGGACAACCTGCACTATCAGATCGGGGAGCTGGAGCGGGCGGAGCTCCGGCCCGGCGAGGAGGAGGAGCTGACCGGTCGCCGGGACCTGCTGCGCAATGCGGGCAGGCTGATGGAGTCGGTGGAGGGCGCCCACCTTGCCCTGTCCGGCGACGAGGAGCGGGACGGCGCCGCCGCTCTGGCGGCGGAGGCGGAGGACGCCCTCCGGGCCGCCGCCCGCATCAGCCCCCAGGCGGCGGAGCTGTTGGACAAACTCACCGAGCTGCGCTGCGCCGCCGACGACTTGGCCGAGCAGGTGCGGGACCTGCGGGACGGCTTTGAGTTTGAACCGGGGGAGCTGGACGAGATTGAAAGCCGGCTGGATGTGCTCCACCGGCTGAAAAAGAAGTACGGCGGTTCGGTGGAGGAGATGCTGGACTACCTGGAGCGCTGCCGGAAAGAGCTGGACGACATCCAGTTTTCCGATCACCGGGCGGCGCTGCTGGAAAAGGAGCGGGACGCCGCCCTGGCGCAGGCCCGGCAGGCGGGGGAGAAGCTGAGCCTGGTCCGCAGGGAGCGGGCCGCCGCTCTGGAGGAGCGCATCCAGCGGGAGCTGGCCCAGCTGGACATGCCCAAGGTCCGCTTTCAGGTCCAGTTCCAGGGCAAGCCCGGCCCATACGGCATGGACGAGACGGGGATGGACGAGGTACAGTTCCTCATGTCCGCCAATGTGGGGGAGGAGCTGAAGCCCATCCAGAAAATCGCTTCCGGCGGTGAACTGGCCCGGATCATGCTGGCCCTGAAAAATGTACTGGCGGAAAACGACCAGGTGGGTACCCTGGTATTTGACGAGGTGGACACCGGTGTATCCGGCCGGGCGGCGCAGAAGGTGGCGGAAAAGCTGGCCGGCGTGGCCCGGAGCAAACAGGTGCTGTGCGTCACCCATCTGCCCCAGCTGGCGGCCATGGCCGATGTTCACTTCTCGGTGGAGAAGGGGGAGCGGGATGGCCGGACCTACACCCGAGTGGAGCGGCTGGCCCGGCCCCGCCGGGAGGAGGAGCTGGCCCGGCTCACCTCAGGCCAGCACGTGACGGAGGCCACCCTCCATGCCGCCGGTGAGCTGCTGGACGGGGCGTTAGCCTACAAGAAGCTCCACAAAAACTAGGTTTTGTTGAGTAGAATCTTTCCGCTTGACAAACCGGAGAGAAGCGCTTATAATCCACATCAATATGGAACTGCGATGACAGGGAGAAGTACCGCTCAGCGTCCCGCCCAGAGAACCCCCGGCCTGGTGAGAGGGGGAGGGGACAGGTCGGGAAATACACCCTGGAGCAGCCGCCTGAACGGGGAGGACCTCAGTAGGGCTGCGTCGGGTGCGCCCGTTACCGCGCCGCCGTGTGTTGGCACGGCCTGAGGCCGCCTTTGTGAGAAGGCGGCGAACCAGAGGTGGTACCGCGTGTTTTTACGCCCTCTGTCCCAAGGGACAGGGGGCGTTTTGATTTTATCCGTACCCCGTAGAGAAAATGCAAAGGAGAAGAGACATGACTTGCTATGAAGAGCTGAAGGCCCGGGGCCTCATTGCCCAGGTGACCAATGAGGAAGAGATTTCCAAAATGGTGAACGAGGGGAAGGCGGTGTTCTACATCGGCTTTGATCCCACCGCCGACTCCCTGCATGTGGGCCATTTCATGGCCCTGTGTCTGATGAAGCGCCTCCAGATGGCGGGCAACCGGCCCATCGCCGTCATCGGCGGCGGCACCGGCATGGTGGGCGATCCCTCCGGCCGTACCGACATGCGGCAGATGCTTACCCCCGAAATGATCCAGCACAACTGCGACTGCTTCAAAAAGCAGATGGAGCGGTTCATCGAGTTTGGCGAGGGCAAGGCCCAGATGGTGAACAATGCCGACTGGCTGATGAAGCTCAACTACGTGGAGCTGCTGCGGGAGGTGGGGGCCTGCTTCAGTGTGAACAACATGCTGCGGGCCGAGTGCTACAAGCAGCGGATGGAGAAGGGCCTCTCCTTCCTGGAGTTCAACTATATGATCATGCAGTCCTACGATTTCTACTATCTGTTCCAGCACTACGGCTGCAATATGCAGTTTGGCGGGGACGACCAGTGGTCCAACATGCTGGGCGGCACCGAGCTGATCCGCCGGAAGCTGGGCAAGGACGCCCACGCCATGACCATCACCCTTCTGCTCAACTCCGAGGGAAAGAAGATGGGCAAGACCCAGTCCGGCGCCGTGTGGCTGGACCCCAACAAGACCAGCCCCTACGACTTCTATCAGTACTGGCGGAACATCGGCGACGCCGACGTGCTCAAGTGTATCCGGATGCTCACCTTCCTGCCGCTGGAGCAGATCGACGAGATGGACAAGTGGGAGGGCGCCCAGCTCAACACCGCCAAGGAGATCCTGGCCTTCGAGCTGACCCAGCTGGTCCACGGCACCCAGGAGGCCCAGAAGGCCCAGGACGCCGCCAAGGCGCTGTTCTCCACCGGCGGGGACAGGAGCAGCATGCCCTCCACCACCCTGGCGGCCGCCGATCTCACGGATGGGTCCATCGGCATTCTGGAGCTGATGCTCAAGTGCGGCCTGGTCCCCTCCAAGAAGGAGGCCCGCCGGCTCATCGAGCAGGGAGGCGTGGAGCTGAACGGCGTCAAGGTGGGCGATGTGAATGCGGAGGTGACGGCGGAGCAGCTGTCCGGAGACGGCGTCACCATCAAAAAGGGCAAGAAGGTATTTCACCGGGCCGCGCTGGGCTAAAGAGGGGAAGCGGGGAGCGCCGCCGCTGCGTGCGGCGCTCTCTTTTCCTGTTTTCAGCGGTTGCGGGCGGTGCGCCGCCATGGTACAATAGCAGCAACAGTGGCTGTAAAGGAGGAGGCTGCCGTGTCGGATAGAGGTGACCGGGACAAAAAGAAGTGGTACATCCTGGAGGGGCATTTTATCTCTCTGCTGGTGGTTTTGCTGATTTCCATTTCCTTTTATGTGGGCTTGACCCACTTTGACGTACTTGCGGTGCGTATCCGGATGTTTACAAATGTGCTCTCCCCCTTCATTGCCGGTTTCGCCATCGCCTATCTGCTCAATACCCCCATGTGCTTTTTTGAGCGGGGGCTGTACCGGAAGCTCAGATACCGGCGGGTGCTGTCCATCACCACCGTCTATCTGCTGGCGCTGGCGGTGCTGGTCATTCTGCTCAACCTGATTATTCCCCAGGTGGTGCAGAGCGTCAAGGATCTGGCGGGGAACATGCAGACCTATATGAAAAGCATGGATCAGCTGGTCCAGGATCTCACCCAGCAGTTTGACCTGGACGCCGAGTCCATCAACGACATGTTCGGCAATTTCAGCAGCACCATGAGCGATTGGAGCAAAAAAGTCACCGAGGCCCTGCCCCAGATTGTGGATGTGGGGTTTGCGGTGGGCAGCGGCGTCATCGCCGGCATCACGGCGGTGATCTCCTCGGTGTACATGCTGGCGGGGAAGGACCGGATGATTCCCCAGCTGAAGAAGATTCTGTACGCCACCCTGCCCAAGGGCCGGGCGGACTGGCTGCTGGACGTGTGCGGACAGGCCAACCGGATTTTTGTGGGCTTCATCAACGGCAAGCTCATCGACTCGGCCATCATTGGGGTGCTGTGCTTCATTCTGTGCCTGATTTTCCGCATCCCCTATCCCATGCTGGTCAGCGTAGTGGTGGGCGTGACCAACATCATCCCTTTCTTTGGACCCATCATCGGCGCCATCCCCTGTGTGATGATTCTGGTGATTGTGGACCCCTGGGCGGCGCTGCGGTTCTTCTTCCTGGTTATCGGATTGCAGCAGTTCGACGGAAACATCCTGGGTCCCAAGATCCTGGGTGACAGCACCGGCCTGTCCGCCATCTGGGTGCTGATTGCCATCGTCACCTGCGGCGGCCTGTTCGGCTTCCCCGGCATGGTGCTGGGCGTCCCCACCTTCGCGGTACTCTACTCCCTGGTGCGGGAGTGGGTCAACAAGCGCCTGCGCAAGAAGGGGATTGACGGAAACGGCCAGCCCGTAGACCACGGGTCATCAGAGTTGAATTGAGCGGGATAAAAGTGGGAGCGCGCCCTCTGTTCAGAGGGCGCGCTCCCACTTTTTCTATCGTTTTTACAGGGCGCGGAGCAGATCGGACATGGTGTAAAGCCCGGGCCGCCCCACCGTGGTGAGGAAGCGGGCGGCCCGCACCGCGCCGGAGGCAAATACGTCCCGGCTCATGGCGGTGTGGCGCAGTTCAATCACCTCGTCCCGTCCGGCGAAAATCACCTCATGGTCGCCCACAATGCCGCCGCCCCGGACAGAGGAGATGCCGATTTCGGTTTTTCCCCTGGGCTGCCGCACCGACTGGCGGTCATAGACATAGTCCGGCTGATAGGGGAGCGCCTCCGCCGCTGCATCCGCGATCATCAGGGCCGTTCCGCTGGGGGCGTCCACCTTTTTATTGTGGTGGCGCTCCACAATTTCCACATCGTAGCTCTCACCCAGCGCCCGGGCGGCACTGCGTACCAGCTCCAGCAGCACGTTGACCCCCAGGGACATGTTGGCGGAGCGGAAGATAGGGATCTCGCCGGCGGCCCGCTGGATGGCGGCCAGCTGGGCGGGGGAGTAGCCCGTGGTGGCCAGCACCAGGGGGATACTCCGCTTCAGGCCGAATTCCAGCAGTCCGTCCAGAGCGGCGGGGGAGGAGAAGTCCACCACCACGTCGGCCTGCCCCTGAAACTCGGCGGGGGAGGAGCAGACGGGAAACTCCCGTTCGCCGGTTCCCAGCAGGTCGAAGCCGGCGGCAATTTCCAGTTCCGGGTCGGCAGAGCAGATGGTCTCCACCACCCGCCCCATCCGGCCGTTACAGCCGGAGATGATGAGCCTGACCATATTCCAACATCCTTTCAGGGATTCAGGCGCTGAGCAGACCCAGCTTCAGCATGGACTGCCGCAGAGCCTCCAGGGGTCCGTCGGTCATGTCGCACAGGGGCAGCCGCAGGGACCCCACGCCGTAGCCCGCCAGATTCATGGCGGCCTTGATGGGGATGGGATTGACCTCCAGGAAAAGGGCGTCGATGAAATCCATATACTTCAGCTGGAGCTGGGAGGCCTCCTGGAAACGGCCCTCCAGACACAGGTGGGTCATCTGGACCATCACCTCGGGGGCGATGTTGGCCGCCACAGAGATGACGCCCTTGGCGCCCAGGCTCATCATGGGTACCACCTGGTCGTCGTTGCCCGACCAGACGTAGAAATCCTCCCCGCAGATGGCTCGGGTGTGGGCCAGCAGGGAAAAGTTGCCGCTGGCCTCCTTGACACCGTTGATGCGGGGGTGCTGGGAGAGGATGCGGTAGGTCTCCGCAGTAAAGGAGACGCCGGTCCGGGATGGAACGTTATAGAGGATCACCGGCAGGTCCGTCCGGTCGGCAATGTACTCATAGTGCTTGATAAGGCCGGTTTGGGAGGCCTTGTTGTAGTAGGGCGTTACATGGAGCAGAGCGTCTGCCCCGGAGTCCTCCGCGTGCTGGGACAGGTAGACGGCGGCGGAGGTGTCGTTGCTCCCCGCACCGGCGATGACCTTAACCCGGTGATTGACGTGCTTGATGCAGTATTCCACCACCGCGATATGCTCCCGGATGGTGAGGGTGGAGCACTCGCCGGTGGTGCCGCAGACACAGATGGCGTCGATGCCCCGGGCGATCTGCTCGTCAATGATTCGTCCGAAAAGATCGTAGTTGACGGCGCCGCTCTCGTCAAAGGGGGTGATAATAGCGGAACAGGCTCCGGTAAAAACAGGCTCACGCAACATAGGGGTTACCTCCTTAAAATGTAACCCTCCGCGCACAGAAGTTCGGCAAGAAGGACTGCGCCGCCCGCGGCGCCGCGAAGGGTGTTGTGGGACAGGCAGACGAACTTGTAGTCGTACTGCGTGTCGGGGCGCAGGCGGCCGATGCAGACCGCCATGCCGCCCTCCGTCATCCGGTCCAGCCGGGTCTGGGGGCGGTCAGGCTCCTCAAAGTAGTGCAAAAACTGCTTGGGAGCGGAGGGCAGGGCCAGCTCCTGGGGCCGGCCGGAAAAACTTGCCCACAGTTCTTTGATCTCATCCATGGAGGGTTTTTTCTGGAAACGGACAAACACGGCGGCCATGTGGCCGTTGGAGACGGGGACCCGCAGGCACTGGGCGGTGATGGCGGGGGAACTGGCGTTGACAATTACGCCGTTTTCCACCTTGCCCCACAGCTTCATAGGCTCCTGCTCGCTCTTCTCCTCCTCGCCGCCGATGTAGGGAACCACGTTGTCCACGATCTCCGGCCAGGTCTCAAAGGTCTTGCCCGCGCCGGAGATGGCCTGATAGGTGCAGACCAGCACCTGATCCAGGCCAAAGCCGCGCAGGGGGTGCAGGGCGGGGACGTAGCTCTGGAGGGAGCAGTTGGACTTGACAGCCACGAACCCGCGCTCCACCCCCAGTCGCTTTCGCTGGGCCTCGATGACTTTGATATGCTCCGGATTGAGCTCCGGCACCACCATGGGGACGTCGGGCGTCCAGCGGTGGGCGGAGTTGTTGGATACCACGGGACACTCGTGCTTGGCGTAGGCCTCCTCCAGCGCCTTGATCTCCTCTTTCTTCATATCCACGGCGGAGAAGACAAAATCCACCTGGGAAGTCACGGCCTCAATGTCGTCGGTGGCGTTGAGCACCACCAGATCCTGGGCGCACTGGGGCATGGGCGTCTCCATCGCCCAGCGGCTGCCGATGGCGTCCTGATAGGTCTTGCCGGCGGAACGGCTGCTGGCCGCCACGGCGGTCAGCTCGAACCAGGGGTGATGCTCCAACAGGGAGACAAAGCGCTGCCCCACCATGCCGGTGGCACCGATCACGCCAACTTTATATTTTTCCATTGTTCCTACCTCCATTGCTTCTCTCCAGCCTATTCCGGCCCCGGCCTGTCTGAGAACCGAAACCGGTGGGGCGGGAAAAAGAAAATCAGCAGTTTACAGAACTGCTGATTTTGTACTATAATGACAGGGACAGACTGCCCCCGTCAATATCCTCCAAAAGCAGACAGCGCTCCGCCGCGGCTGCGGCGACAGCCGAACAGTTCTTCACTGAGCGGCCAGGCGGCGCCCCCGTCGGGAAAGCGCCCCTTCGGCGGCGCCCCCTTTCACGCGGTTCACCGGGTCCGATCCCCCTCCCCGCGCTACTGTTGAACAGCCGCGACCTCTATCCTGCAAATTAAGAATTGCGATTTCACTATGTAGTTTGTGAAATTGTACCACAAGTGTATCCAGAGTGTCAACGAAAGCGAGATGAGAAATTCACCAAATGAAAGCATCCCGAAAGAAAAGATTTGTGCAGTTTGCGGCAGCCGCCCTGGTCTGTGTTCTGCTGGCGGCGGTTCCCGGCGCCGGTACGCAGGCTGCGGCGGTGGACGCCAATCCCACGGTTTATGTGGGCCTGTTTTACGGCAGCTCGGCGCTGCCCGGCGCCAACTTGCTCAACAGTGTGGGCAGCGGCTACCAGCTGGGCTATTATGACAGCAGCCGGGTGTTTCAAAAGCTGGCCCAGACCGAGGAGACCGCCATCTCTGTGGTGAAGACCCAGAATGTCTATTACGGTACGTCGGGAGGCTGGGCCGGCTATTACGACACCATTACCTCCGAAATTGTGGTGGGCTGTTACCACATTCTGCTGCCCGACACCTATGCCGACTATGAGCAGGCGGCGGCGGCCGCCGCCCAGTGGAGCGGCGGTTTTGTGGCGTGGATTGACGGGGTCTACCAGGTGCGGGTGGGGGCCTACCCGGATAAAGCCTCCGCCCAGGCGGCCCAGACCGCCCTGGGACTTGCGGAGGGGACGGAGCTGGTGGGGACTTCCAGCGCCGGGGTCTCAGTGGTGAAGACGGGAACCAGCCAGATCCTCTTTCAGTTTGACAACACCGGCGGCCTGTGCCTGGGGATTCAGCCGGGACTGGACACCGGCGGAAAGGCGGCCACCATTTTCCGGAACAACACCTACTATGGCGGTTTCCGCTACCAGCGGGTGGGGGGCGGAAACCTGACGGTGAGCAATGTGGTCTCCATGGACGACTATATCCACGGTGTGATTCTCAGCGAGATGAACGCCTCCTGGCCGCTGGAGGCGCTGAAGGCCCAGGCGGTGGCCGCCCGGAGCTATGCCTACGGTATGATTCAGGCCAGCAAGCATCAGAGCCAGGGCTTTGACATCTGCAATACGGTGGACTGCCAGGCATACAAGGGTATCGCCTCCGCCACTGCCAACAGCCAGGCCGCCATTGACGGCACCTCCGGGGTGTATCTGTGGTACAACGGCTCAGTGGCCACCCAGGCGCTGTATTCCTCCCACGACGGCGGCGCCACCGAGAGCGCGGTCAACGTGTGGGGGACGGAGTACCCCTATCTGACCGGGAAAGCCGACCCCTACGAGGCGTTGGTGGCGGACAGGATCACCGACTACAACTGGACGGTGACCTACACCGCCCAGGAGCTCACCGATCTGCTCAATTCCAAGGGATATGTCAACTCCGGCATTGTGGATTTCAAGGTGACCAAGACCAGCCCAACGGGCAACGCCATCGAAATCACCTTTACCGACTCCAGCGGCAAGAGCTGGAGCAAGATCCGGGATGACTGCCGCACCTTCCTGGGGCTGCGCTCCATTCACTATACCGTCTCCGGGGGCGGCGGCACCTCCACCGGCTATGCGGTCAACGGCAGCGGCGTGCTGAGCACCCTCACCGGCGCCTATGCCATCGACGGCAGCGGCGGCACGGCGGCCCTCACCGGCGGCAGCGTGTACGCCATCGGCGGCGACGGTACGGTGGGTCAGCTCCAGCCCTCGGCGGTGAGCACGGGGAGCAGCGCGGCGGTGTTTACCATCACCGGCTCCGGCTGGGGCCACAATGTGGGTATGAGCCAGTGGGGCGCCTACGCCATGGCCCAGCAGGGGTATACTTATCAGGAGATCCTCAGCTTTTATTATACGGGAATCGAGGTGCGCCAACCATAAAAACCGCGGATTTTGACTTTTACCTGCCGGACGAGCTGATCGCCCAGACGCCCCTGGAGCGCCGGGACGCCTCCCGGCTGCTGGTGCTGGACAAGCGGACCGGCGCCACCCGGCACATGCATTTTTACGAGCTTCCCAGCCTGCTGCGGCCGGGGGATTGCCTGGTACTCAACGACTCCCGGGTGCTGCCCGCCCGGCTGATCGGCCACAGGGCTCCCGGCGGCGGCGCGGTGGAAGTGCTGCTGCTCATCGACCGGGGGGAGAAGACCTGGGAGTGCCTGGTGCGGCCGGGCCGCAAGCTGAAGCCGGGGACCCGGGTCAGCTTCGGGGACGGCACCCTCACCGCAGAGGTCACCGAAGTGCTGGAGGGGGGCAACCGCCTGGTCCGCTTTGATTACGAGGGTATTTTTCTGGAGAAGCTGGAGCAGCTGGGCAAAATGCCCCTGCCGCCCTATATCAAGGCCGAGCTGAATGACCCGGAGCGGTATCAGACCGTCTACTCCCGGGAGGTTGGCTCCGCCGCCGCCCCCACCGCCGGCCTCCACTTTACCAAGGAGCTGCTGAAGCAGGTGGAGGAGATGGGGGTGCGCCTGGCCTATGTGACCCTCCATGTGGGCCTGGGTACCTTCCGCCCGGTGAAGGAGGAGGACATCCTGGACCACGAGATGCATTCGGAGTACTGTATGATCTCCGCCCAGACCGCCGAGACCATCAACCGCACCCGGCGGGAGGGGGGACGGGTCGTCTGCGTGGGAACCACCTCCTGCCGCACCATTGAATCCTGGGCGGCGGAGGACGGCACCTTGAAGGAGAGTGCCGGCTGGACCCATATTTTCATCTACCCCGGCTATAAATTCAAGGTGCTGGACTGCCTGATCACCAACTTCCACCTGCCCCAGTCCACCCTTATCATGCTGGTGTCCGCCCTCGCGGGCCGGGAACACATTCTGGCCGCCTACCGGGAGGCGGTGGAACAGCAATACCGCTTCTTTTCCTTTGGCGACGCCATGTTCATCTGCTGATTGGGAAAAGCCAACAGGACCAGGCGCGCAGCGCCTGGTCCTGTTGGCTTTTGGGGCGGAAACGACACAAGTTCCGCCCAGCAATGCCGGTTTAGCTGAGGACGGCCACATTCTCCGCCAGCCGGGGATCTGTGGGAGAGAGGGCAAGGGCCTTCCGCGCCTCCTCCAGGGCCAGCTGGCTCCGGCCGGTGTGGTAGTAGGCCTGGCAGCGCAGGTCGTGGGGGAGGGAGCCCCATGGTTCCGCTTCACAAATGTAGCTGTCCGGCCGCAGGGTGATGGCCAGCGCCCGGCCGGTGAAGTAGAGTACGCCCTCCCAGTCCTCCTGCCGGTAGAGCAGTTGGGCCATCTCCATCCAGGGCTCCCGGAGGTGTGGGGCCTCGGCAATGGCCCGGAACAGCCAGGCTCTGGCCTGGTCCGGTGCGCCTTTCGCCTCGTATGCCCTGGCGAGATAGCGCATGGAGGCGGCCCGTTCATCCGCCCAGGTGGCGGTGGGCAGGGAGAGATGGCGCTTCAGGGTGGAAATGCAATCGTCCCAGCGGCGGTGAAACAGGTACTCCCGACCCAGATAATGTACGTTCCGGTCGTCATCCGGCTCCTCCCGGACGGAGAGCTCCAGCAGGGGCAGATACTGGCTTCTTGATTTGCCAGGGTCGGGGTGATGGTCCAGCTGGACCCCCTCCGCCGTCACCATAGGCCCCGGACTGCCGGGACCCTCCCACTGGAGAACCTCGTGGACCGGATGGACCCAGCGATAGCCGTGGCGGCGGTGGATTTTCTCGTACCAGAAGACCACCCCCTCGCTGCCGTCCGGCTGGAAGGACCAGGTATAGCGATAGCGGGCCTGGCCGGCGGAGGGAACCCAGGCCGCCTCCAGTGCTTTTCGCCAGCCGGGATGGAAGACCTCGTCCAGGTCGGTGCATACGCAGATGTCGGCGTCCTCCGGCACCAGCTCCAGGGAGCGGTTACGGGCGGTGTCAAAGCGCCAGGGGTCAATGGCCTGGGTAACCACCCCGGCCCCTCTGGCCCGGAGCAGCCCGGGGGTATCGTCGGTAGACCCGGTGTCCAGTACCACCACCTGATCGGCCTCACCCATGGAGTCCATCCACCGTTGGACGAACTGCGCCTCATTTTTGCTGATGGCATACACCACAACTTTCATATGGACCTCCTGCTGTGCTTTGATGGGAAAGCCGGACTCCGCGGGGAGTCCGGCTTTCCGGCCAGGTCAGGACGAGAGCTCGCCCAGCTTGGTGACGTTGAGGGTGATGGCGGTGGGCAGGCTGGTGCCGCCCTGCCCCACCACTTGCAGCGTGGTGGGAACCGTAGAGATGGAGAGTGGGATGGAGAAAGACAGGGGTACATTCTCCGTTTTGCTCTGGAAGGTGTGCGGGACAGAGGCGCCCGGTACATTGGAGCCATTTTGTTGCAGGGAAACCACCACATTCACCGGAAAAGAGGCGGTGGAGGACGGGGACAGGACGCCGTGGAAGCTGGCCTGATAGAGTCCGGGTTGATTAACTGTAAAGGTTCCGCTTCCGGCGGTGTGGGAGGTGGCTGTTCCATAGGTCACGCCATTCCGGTCAAAAAGCATGGGGGAGCCGGAGGACACCGATTGACTGGGCGTTGAGTAGGCGGAAATCAACGAGGAGGGCTGGGTCGTACCCGTAGGTCCGGTGGGACCGGTGGGACCGGTTGGGCCGGTCGCCCCTGCGGCTCCGGTGGGTCCGGTGGGACCGGTTGCTCCGGCGGCACCGGCAGGTCCGGTGGGACCGGTTGCCCCGGCGGGACCGGTTGCTCCGGCGGCACCGGCAGGTC